>NZ_JAAOYM010000002.1:300000-462245 GCF_011761185.1 Saccharomonospora amisosensis
CACGACGTAGTCGACGCCGTGCATGGCGCGCTCCAGTCGCCTGCGGTCGCGTACGTCGCCGATGAACCAGCGCAGCCTGGGGTCGTCGCCGAAGTGCCTGCGGACCTCGTACTGCTTGAGTTCGTCGCGGGAGAGAACCACGAGTCGCCTCGGGTCCAACTCCTGTAGTGCGTGCTGGATGAACGCCTTGCCGAAGGAGCCCGTGCCCCCGGTGAGCAGGATGCTCGACCCGCCGAGCTCGCTCATCGATAACCTCCGCGTTTCATCGATGTTGACACCGGCCATGATGTCACCATGCGCGGCAGCCCCACCGTCAACGTCGTCATTCAGGCGAGAAGCTCCTCCACCCGGCTGCCCGGCAAGGTCCTGCGTCGCCTCGGCGACCGCAGCGTCCTCGGCTGGGTGGTGCGGGCTGCCAGTGCCGCCGAGGGGGTTGCCGCCGTCGTGGTGGCCACCTCGCAGGACCAGGAGGACGACGCGGTCGCCGACGACGCGCGGCGGCACGGTGCCTTCGTCGTGCGGGGGCCACTCGACGATGTGCTCGCCAGGTTCCTGCTCGCCTGTGACCGGTATCCGGCCGACGCGGTCGTGCGCCTCACCGCCGACTGCCCGCTGCTCGATCCCGCCCTGTTGACCCAGCTTGTCGCGCTGTGGCGGTCGCAGCCGGACCTGGATTACGTGAGCACCACCCTGGTCCGCACGTTGCCAAGGGGGTTCGACGCCGAGCTGGTGCGCGTGCCGGTGCTGCGGGAGCAGGCGCGGCAGCCGTCCGGCCCGCACCGGGAGCACGTCACCTGCGGTGTGTACGCCGAACCGGAGCGTTACGCCTGCGCTGGGCTTGTCGTGGCGCCCAGCGCCGAGGACCTGCGGGTCACGCTGGACACCGAGGAGGACTGGGCGTTGCTGGAGGCGCTGGTGGCGGAGTTAGGCGGGCGCCCTGCGGGTTGGCGTGCGGTCGTGAGGGTGTTGCGCGAGCGGACCGACCTGGCCGCCCTCAACGCGAACGTCCGGCAGAAGGCAGTGTGAGCCCGCAATGAAGCTGCTGCTGCGGGCGGACGCATCGCCTGCCGCCGGCGCGGGGCACGTGGCGAGGATGGTCGCGCTCGCTGAGGAGGCCGACTCGCGAGGTTGGCAGGTGGCGTTCTCAGGGCGACTTGAGGGCGCGGGCTGGTTGCGTTCGCGCCTTGAGGAGTTGGCGGTGACGTGGCTGGCGCCGACGCCCGAGCTTGCCGAGAGCAAGGGATTCGACGCGGTCGTCGTCGATCACTATGGCCTGGGTGAGGTGTCCGATCGGGTGAACTACGGTGGTGCCCTGCTGGTCTCCTTCGAGGACGGCGCGTTCGGAAGGCGGCGTGCCGACATCGTCGTGGACTGCGGGTTCGAACCGACCGCACGACCGGACGACGGCTCGTCGACGGTGCTCACCGGGGTGGAGTACGCGCCGCTGCGCAGGGCGGTGCTCGAAGCGAGGAGGAGCCGCGTGGCAGCCGCGCCGCGATCGGGCACGCCGCACGTGCTCATGGTGCTCGGCGGCGGTTCCGCGCCGACGGAGACCGTCATGACACTGCTGCACGCGCTGCGTGACACCGACTTTCCGTGCACTGTGGACGCGGTGGTCGCGGGTGATCCCGCGCTGCCCGCGGCCGCGCCGGGACAGCGGTTCTCGGCCGTGGCCCCCGGTCCCGACCTGCTCGACCGGCTCGTAGGGACCGATCTCGCCGTGAGCGCCGCAGGCGTCACGCTGTTGGAACTGTGCTGCATCGGCGTGCCTTCCGCGCTTGTGCGGCTCGTGGACAACCAGGCGGTGGGCTATCGCGCGGCCGTCGAACGCGGCCTGGCCGCCGGCCTTGGCTCCGCGGAGGACCTCACGGGTGCGCGCGACGTGCTCGCGCGGCTGCTCGCCGACCGTCGCGCCCGCGAGACGATGGCCGCGGCCGCCGCTGCGGTGGTCGACGGCAGGGGGGCGGCCAGGGTGCTGGACGCCGTCGCCGGAGCGACGCGGTGACCGCGGACAGGGTTCGGCTCGCCGCTGTCGTGGCCGCGCTCGGGGCTGTGTTCGCCGTCGGCACCTGGGCGGCGTGGGACTTCGTCATCGACGACGCCTTCATCACCTTCCGCTACAGCGCCAATCTCGCGGACGGCTACGGCCCGGTGTGGAACGTCGGGCAGGACCCGGTAGAGGGCTTCACCAACTTCGGCTGGATGCTGTGGCTGTCGGCATTCGCGGCGATGGGGCTCGATCTGGTGGTCGTCGCAAAGGTGACCTCGCTGCTGCTGGGTATCGGCGTGCTCGTGATGCTGTTGCACCACGCTCGCCGCTCGAGCGGGCTGGTGGCCGCGGTCGTGGCGGGTGCGTGCTTCGCGGTGTTCCTGCCGACCTACTTCCACCTTGGGTCGGGGCTGGAGACGATGGCGTTCGCCGCCGTGGTGCTGCGCGCCACGATCGTCGGCCTCGACACGCTCGCAGGGCGCGAGGTCCGGCCGTGGGAACCGCCACTGCTGTTGCTGCTGGCCGGTTTGCTCCGGCCGGAAGGTGTGCTCGCCGTCCTGCCCGCGTTCGCGGTGTGGCTGTGGCAGCGACGCGGGAACCGGGAAGCACTGCTCTGGACGTCGCTGGCAGCCGCCGTGGGGGTGGCCTACTTCGCTTGGCGCTGGTCCTTCTACGGTCAGTTGCTGCCCAACACCTTCTACATGAAGTTCGGGAACCTGGACTCCGGTTCGCGGTGGCTGGAGCACACCGTCGCGATGCTCGGCCCGCTGGCGTTGCTGACGGCGGTGCTGCTGTCGCGGCGCTCGACCAGAGCGGTGGGTGCGCTGCTGCTCGGGGTCGTGGCCGCGACGTATGCGACCTACGCCGTCTCGGGGCCGACCATGGACTACGTCCACCGGTTCGCCTTCCATGCTTTCCCGGTGCTGTGCCTCGGTGCCGGGCTGGCCGTGGGGTCGCTCGGCCGTCGCTGGGCTTACGCGGTGGCCGGGGTTGGGATCGTGGCGTGGACCGCGCTGGCCGGGGTGGTCCCGAGGGACCTGCCGACCATCGTCAACTACGGCGAGGACCTGCGCCGCGCCCATGTGGCGATCGGCCAGGGACTGGCGCGCGCCGATGTGCCGGAGGCCGAGCGCACGCTAGCGGTGAGCGATGCCGGTGCCATCCCGTACTACAGCCGGTGGGACTCCATCGACTACATCGGGCTGAACGACGAGGCGATAGCCCGCGGCGGCGACCGCACCGCGATCGTGCGTCAGGCGCATCCCACGGTGATCGTGGTGACGTCGACCTCGCCACTGCTGCCCAACACCGCCTACGGCCTGCGGGTCAGGGAGGTCACCACCGGCTACCTGCACGTCGCGCAGATCAAGATGCGTGACGGCTACTGGCAGAACGTCTTCGTGGTGCCGGAGTGGGCAACCCAGGTGGCGGCGGCGGTGACGCACAGCACCGAGGAGGCGATGCGCGGCCACGACCCCGGCCGTTACGACAAGACCCTCGGCCGATGGCTCGACCGGCTGCGCGGCCGGGCCTGAGCTGCCCGGTCAACGCGCCGACCCTGACTCACAGGTACTGGCCGGTGTTGCCGATGCCGTGCCCCTGCTGGTCGCCTGCTCCGGCAGGGCCAGGCACCCCGGCGCCGGGCGGAAGGCCACGGCGCATGTGCTCCAACTGCACGCGGGCGGCCATCTGCTGGGCGAACAGCGCTGTCTGGATCCCGTGGAACAGCCCCTCAAGCCAGCCGACGAGCTGTGCTTGCGCGATCCGCAACTCGGCGTCGGAAGGGATGCTGTCGGCGGTGAACGGCGCGACCAGCCGTTCCAACTCGTCCTGCAGTTCCGGTGCGAGTGCCTCCTCGAGTTCCTTCATCGAAGTCGAGTGGATCTCACGTAGCCTGCTGCGGCTGGCGTCGTCGAGTGGGGCCGCGCGCACTTCCTCAAGCAACTGCTTGATCATCGTGCCGATGCGCATGACCTTGGCGGGCTCTTCCACCATGTCGCCGACCGACTCGGTCTTGTCGGTTTCCCCGCCGGGGCCGATCCGTGCCGCTCCCACCGGCGAGCCGTCCGGACCGACGACAACCACGTGTTGTGACTGGTCGGCGTCGACATCGTCGCCCGGGTTCGGATTGGGAGAGTTCGGCTGGGTCATATGCTCCATCCTGGCCTACGTCGGAACGTCACCGCGAACGTCCCCGGGGACGATGTGGCGGTCTTCGAGACGGTCGCGTTGACGCCTTATTCGAACACAGGGTAGCCGCAAACCACGCCCGCGGTGCTCACCAGGCCAACCCCGGACGCGCAGCGAAACTACCCCTCCGTACGGTGTCCAGCATGGCGTTCGACGTCGCTCGGATACGTGGGTTGTTTCCTGCATTGGGTGACGGCTGGATTCATTTCGACGGCGCGGCCGGAATGCTGGTTCCCGAACAGGTCGCCTCCGCGGTGTCGACAGCGATGCGGGCACCGGTTTCCGGGCCGGGCGGAGCGTTCCCGGCCTCGCAGCGCGCCGAAAGCATCGTGGCCGCCGCCCGCCGCGCCGTGGCCGACCTCGTCGGCGGCGAGCCCGAAGCGGTCGTACTTGGGCCCAGTGCGTCGGTGCTTCTCAGCAGGCTCGTCGATGTACTTTCCGGCACCTGGACGCTCGGCGACGAGGTCGTGGTGTCCCGGCTCGACGAGCAGGCGAACATCGCACCGTGGGTGCGGTCGGCGAAGCGGGTAGGCGCGGGTGTTCGCTGGGGTGAGATCGACATCGAAACGTGCGAGCTGCCCGCGTGGCAGTACGAGAGTCTGGTCGGTCCAAGGACCAAGGCGGTGTCCGTCACCTATGCCTCGGGTTCTGTCGGAACGAGGCCGGACGTGCCCACGGTGGTGGAGATCGCCAAGCGGGTCGGTGCGACTGTGGTTGTCGACGCGACGTACGCGGCGCCGTTCCTGCCGTTGGACCTCAACGCGATCGGTGCCGACGCACTTGTGGTTTCCGCGCAGGCGTGGGGTGGGCCCGCGGTGGGCGCGCTGGTCTTTCGTGACCAGCGGTTGCTGGAGAGTCTGCCGTCGGTCTCGCTCGACCCGAACGCAAGGGGTGCGGCGCGGCTGGAACTGGGGCCGCACGCGTATCCGTTGCTGGCGGGCCTGGTCGCCTCGATCGACTACCTCGCGGGCCTCGACGACGCTGCCACCGGCTCCCGTAGGGAGCGCCTGCTCACCTCGCTGGGCTCGGCGAAGTCCTACCACGCCGGGCTACTGGCTCAGTTGTCCACCGAGTTGCGCTCTATGCGGCACGTGATGGTGATCGGGGACGCGATGCGCCGGATTCCCGCGCTCGCCTTCACCGTTGCAGACCGCAAGGCAGCCGAGGTCGCCGAGTATCTCGGCGAGCAGGGCCTGTGCGTCTTCGCCGACGAGGGCACCAGCGGGGTTTTCGCCTCGCTCGGCGTCGGCGAGGTCGGCGGCGCGTTACGGATCGGGCTGGCGCACTACTCGAACGTCTTCGAGATCAACCAACTGGTGCGGGTGCTGGAAGACCTGGGTTGAGCGCCGCTCACCTGGTCAGCAGGATCTTGCCGAAGATCCCGCCTTCCTCGAGCGCTGCGTGGGCATCGGCGGCGCGCTCGAGCGGGAACGCCTGCCCTATCACCGGCCGGACGGTGCCCAGCTCAACCATGGGCCACAGGTGCTCGCGCACGGCGGCCACGATCTCGCCCTTCTCCTCGACCGGCCTCGCCCGCAGCGTGGTGGCCGCGATGCTGGCCCGTTTGGCGATCAGCTTGCCCAGGTTCAGTTCGGCCTTGGTGCCGCCCTGCATACCGATCACGACGAGCCTGCCACCGGTGGCGAGCGCGTCGATGTTGCGGCCGAGGTACTTTGCCCCCATGTTGTCGAGGATGACGTCGGCCCCGCCGGCCTCCCGCTTCACTTCCTCGACGAAGTCCTGCTCGCGGTAGTTGATCGTGATGTCGGCGCCCAGTTGGCCGCACCGCTCGAGCCGATCCGGGGAACCCGCCGTGACCGCGACGGTCGCGCCGAGCGCCTTGCCGACCTGAATCGCGTGCGTGCCGATACCGCCCGCACCTCCGTGCACGAGCAGCACCTCGCCCTCGGAAAGCCCCGCGTGCATGACCACGTTCGACCACACGGTGCACGCCACTTCGGGGAGTGCCGCCGCGGCTACCAACTCGACCTCACCCGGTACGGGCAGGAGTTGCACCGCGGGCACCGCAACTCGCTCGGCGTAGCCTCCTCCCGCGAGTAGCGCGCAAACCTCGTCGCCGACCTTCCAGCCGGACACGCCCTCGCCGACCTCGGCGATCGTTCCGGAACACTCCAGGCCAATGACCTCGCTGGCGCCCGGTGGTGGTGGGTAGTGTCCCTGCCGCTGAAGCAGGTCGGCTCTGTTCACGGCGCTCGCCGCGACGTCGATGACCACCTCACCCGCACCCGGCACCGGGTCGGGGACCTGCGTCCATTCCAGGTTCTGCGGGCCGCCCGGCTCGCGGACCATGATCGCGCGCATAACGCAGACTGTATGTCACGCCGCAACGGCTCGCCCATGCGCGTTCCCTACGAACGGACCTTGACCTTTCCCACAAAAAGATCAAAAGTGACGATCACCCGTCACGAAGGGGAAGTGTCTATGTCATCACTCACGGCGAAACTGAGACCAGCCGTCGCGGTCGCGGCGTGTGCGAGCCTGGCTCTCGTCGGCGCCGGCACGGCGACCGCGAAACCCGCGGCCGACTCGAACCTGCCGGACAACCTGGTCAGGCAGGTCGACGTCGGCAAGGTCAACCGGCATCTGATCGCGATGCAGCGGATCGCCGACAGCAGCGGCGGCAGCCGGGCGGCGAGCACCGAGGGGCATGCCAGGTCGGCCGAGTACATCGCCACCAAGCTCGAAGCAGCCGGGTACGACGTGACCCGCCAGGAGTTCCCGTTCACCTACACCGAGACGCTTGCCGAGCGGCTCGAGTCCGGGGGCACCGAGTTCGGGATCATCATCATGAGCTACAGCCCTTCGACGCCGGAGGGTGGGATCACCGCACCGCTCGCCGTGATCCAGCCGGACGACACACCTGGCTGCGAGGTGTCGGACTACGGCGACGTCACGGGCAAGATCGCCCTGATCAAGCGTGGCGCGTGCACCTTCGCACAGAAGCAGGCGTCCGCCGCCGACGCGGGTGCCGTCGGGGCCGTCATCTACAACAACGTCGAAGGCGACCTCAACGGCACGCTCGGTGACCCGGATGCAGGGCGTATCCCCACCGGGGGCATTACGCTGGCCGCGGGGGAGGAACTCGCCGCGCAGGACGGCGCCGAGGTGACGCTGGAACTGAGGGCGCTGTTGGAGGAGCGCACCAGCTACAACGTCATCGCACAGACAAAGACCGGACGTGCCGACAACGTCGTGATGGCGGGTGCCCACCTGGACAGCGTCACCGAGGGTCCCGGCATCAACGACAACGGCAGCGGGTCGGCCGCGCTGTTGGAGACGGCGCTGCAACTCGGCGGCAAGCCAAGGGTCAACAACGCCGTGCGATTCGCGTGGTGGAGTGCGGAGGAGTTCGGCCTGGTGGGCTCGACCCACTACGTCAACTCGCTCTCGTTCGAGCAGCAGCTCGACATCGCGCTGTACCTCAACTTCGACATGATCGGCTCGCCGAACGCGGGGTACTTCGTCTACGACGGTGATGACTCCGACGGCGAGGGCGCGGGCGCGGGCCCCTACGGCTCGGCACAGATCGAGCAGGCATTCGTCGACTACCTCGACGGAGCGGGCGTCCCGACGCAGGGCACGGACTTCTCCGGCCGTTCCGACTACGGCGAGTTCATCGCGGTGGGCATTCCCTCGGGCGGGCTGTTCACCGGTGCCGAAGGGGTCAAGACGCAGGAGCAAGCCCAACTGTGGGGCGGTGAGGCCGGTGTCGCTTACGACCCGTGCTACCACCAGACCTGCGACAACCTGGGCAACATCGATCGGGTGGCGCTTGACCGCAACGCCGACGCGATGGCCTGGGTGACGGCGACGTACGCCCTCAGCACCGAGGACGTCAACGGCGTCGCCGCGACGGCGGCGAAGGACAGGAAGCAGGTCGCGGCCCAACGCGCGAACGCGCAGACCATGCGGGCCGCGGCGGCCGAACACGGTCACGCCGAGTCCGCCTGACGCGCACCCGGTGGTCGTGGGTGGCGTCGCCGCTCACGACCACCGGGTCACGCGGGCTTCAGCCGAGATCAGGGGCGCCGAAGGTGTCGCAACGGGCCGGGTCCGCGGTGTTGAGGCCGGTGGTGAACCAGTGCTCCCGCTGAGCCGAGGTGCCGTGCGTGAACCGTGATTCGTCCACCTCGCCGCCGAACTCCCGCTGTATGAAGTCGTCGCCGATGCGGCCTGCGGTGTCGAGCGCGGCCGCGATGTCGTCCCTGGTTATCTCGGTCAGCAGCGGCCGCCCGTTCTCGGTGAGCGTTGTGGTGGCGTTGCGCGCCCACACCCCCGCGTAGCAGTCGGCCTGCAACTCCAGTCGCACACTGTCCGACGTCGGTCCGGCGCCTTCGCGGACCCGCGTCGAGATTCCCAGCAGGTTCTGTACGTGGTGGCCGTACTCGTGGGCGAGCACGTAGGCCTCGGAGAACAGGCCGCCCCGCGCGCCGAAGCGCTGCCTCAGGTCGGCGAAGAACGCCAGGTCGAGGTACACCCCGGCGTCGGTGGGGCAGTAGAAAGGTCCGGCGTCGGAGCCCGCGGAGCCGCACGCGGTGTCGATCCGGCCGCTGAAGAACGTGGTGACGGACTCGTGATAGGTGAGTCCGGTGCGGGCGAGTTCGCCCGCCCAGTAGTCCTGGATCGAGTTCACGATCGCCACGACGGCGCACTCGTGATCGGTGTTGGCGTCGGCGCCGGTGCGGCATTCCCTGGCGAGCGAGTCACTGTCGACCTGCTGGCCTGGTTCGACAGTACCGAGGGTCGACGTGTCCACAGGTACGCCACCGAGCTGGCCGAGTACGAAGTAGATGAGCAGCCCGACGATCCCGAGACCGCCTCCGCCGATCGCGACCCGCCCACCCACGCCGCCACCGCGCAGGTCGCGGACCTCGGAGACGTCCAGTTCGGCGTCCTCGTTGAATCTCACGAGCGAAGACAATATGCCAACACAAAACCTGGGTGCGGTGTGCCCGAAAGCATCCGCACCCAGGATTACCGAGGTTGTCCATTTGTCTGAGCGGTCGACCGTTTACCGGGTCGGCGAGGGCACTGCGGCGCGTGCCAGAACATCGCGCCGAAACAGGCCCGATCGACGCCGTCTTGTGCGAGAAGACGCGTAGAACATCCCGGACTGCCCACGATCACGGCCGAGGCGTCACAAGCCGTCTCGACCGTGGGAACACAGTCCCCGCTGCTCCTCGACAGCGGGACGGTCAACCGCGCGTGTCACCATTCGTCACCGCATCACCTGACCCTTTCCCGGCGGAGCACCGAACCGGTACTGGGCTGGAGTCCTCGACTTTGTTCGGTGACTCCGTCCGATGCCTCCAGGGTGCTCCGTTTGGAGTCAGCTCGCAACCAAATCGCAACCCACCATTTGGTGAGTTGCGGTATTGGCCACTCGGCGCGGGAACCCGGGTGCCGTGGCTCTACTCTCCGTTGCCATGACCGAGGTTTCGCGCCGGGTGCGCTGGCTGACCGATACCGAAATGCTGGCGTGGCGCTCCTACATCGTGTCGACACTGAAACTGCGGCAGCGGCTGCACCGGGAACTCACCGATCAGCACGACGTCTCGCTCACCGACTACGAGGTGCTGGTCTGCCTTTCAATGGCCGAGGACGGCAGCATGCGGATGACCGAACTCGCGCAGCTGCTGGGTTCGACGAAGAGCAGGCTGTCGCACCAGGTCGCGCGCATGGAGGAAGCCGGATACCTGCGCAGGGGCAAGGACCCGCGGGACCGCAGGGGCGTCACGGCGGAGTTGACGCAGGAGGGCGAGGGCTTGCTGGAACGCTCCGCGCCGACCCACGTCGAAGGCGTGCGCGAGCATTTCGTCGACCTGCTGACCACCGAGGAGCAGTTGCTGCTGGGAGAGGTGTTCTCGCGGGTGCTCGCACACCTGACAGAGCTTGAGGACTGAGGCGTTACGCTGAGCGCCAGGGAAGCGTGGCAGAGCGGCCGAATGCACTCGCCTTGAAAGCGAGCGACGGGCAACCGTCCGGGGGTTCAAATCCCTCCGCTTCCGCGCCTGTGACCAGGGAAGAAGCCGGGGCGGACCACACGTGCCGCCCCGGCTTCTCCTGTCTCCGTTGCAGTTTGCGTTGCGGTTGTGCCGTTCAGACGGCGGTTGAGGTCGCGGTGATGGTTCAACCAAGCTCGCCGACCGTCGCGTTCACCGTCGGCCGTGGCCATTTCTGCCTTGAGCGGCACGCGATGCGCCGTGCGGCTGTCGCGTTCATCCGCCAGCGCGCCATGCGTTCACTGACCCGGAAGTACCTGGCCACCGTCGCATCCGTCCAGCCACGAAACGCCGCCGTGCGTGCGGCGGAGCAGGGTATGAGCAGCTCACCCGACAACTCGGCGGCTTCCTGTTCCAGCTCCGCGGGCGACGACACACAGCTGTTCTCCGCGCTGAGAAGCACGCCGAAGTCGTGCTCTAGAAGCACGTGAGCCATCTCGTGCGCGATGGTCGAGCGACGCCGCTTCCACTCGTGGACGTGGTTCTCGACTATGACCTTGCCGCGCCCCACGGCCAGCAACGCGGCCGAGAACGCCTCGGCCCGCGGGCCCATGAAGTGCCGCACCGCCGGTTCCGGCAGCCATGGGTGGCTCAGATCGAAGACCTCGATGCCATAGAGCTCGGCCAGCGCGTAGGGGTCCATCGGTGCGAAAGCCGCGATGCCCATCTCCTCGCGCACCTCGAGCGCGAGCCGCTTCGCCGTCGCCTTGAATCCGCGCCGCAGGGACACGCTAGCTCTCCCGCCGGTCGGCCTTGATCCTTCGCATGGTGGCTCCGAAGATCTCCAGCAGGTACTCCCTGTCCGCCTCGGTGAGGTCCTCGTGGGCGCGCAGCAGCAGTGCGAGTTGGGTTTCCAGCGCGGGTCCGCGTTCCTGGCGTGGTCGCGAGTCGGGCCACACCATGAACTCCTCGGCGGGCGAGCCAAGCCACTGCACGAGGGCGATGAACCCGTCGAGGTCCGGCCTGTGGCCGTTGCCCATCCGGCTGAGTAGGGACGGGCTCACCCCTGCCTCCTCGGCGAGCTGTCGCCACGACAACCCCCGAGCCCTGCGCTGGGCGTCGAGCGCGTCGTGCAGCCTGCGCGCGTCCATCCGGCCTTCCATGTCACTGCCCTTTCGTCTCCTCCGTTTCAATATCACAGGGGTGTGTCATTCCTGCCAGCTGTGCCAGTGCTGACCTATCGTTTCAGCAAAGCAACACGAGGGAAGGTGAGGGGGCGGCATTGGTGCGCAAGCGGTTCCTGGTTCGGTTCCAGGTGTCGGCGGACTCGTTGACATGGCTGGTGATCCGCGACGGCGATGTCCTCGAAAGGTACTGCCGCAAGTGCGACGCGATCGGCAGGGCGGCGCGGCTGGCAAGAGCCGACCCGCCCGCCGCTCTCGTGATCGAGCGGATGGACGGAACTGTTCAGGCAACGAGAAGATACGGCCCCGGCTCGCCGGACGGAGCCGATCCGGCGGGCGCGTACCGTGAGCCGGGAAGTACGGTGTGAGCACGATGAAGCGTTTGTTGCCGACGATCGTGGTGGCTGCCCTGCTCAGTGCCTGCGGCGGGTCGGGCGAACAGGCTGGGGACGAACCAGCACGGGAAGTGTCGACTCCGCCGGTCTCCGCGAGTTCCGTGCCCTCCTCGACACCCTCCACGAAACCACCGCCCACCACCCAGCCTTCGGGGCCCAACTGCGAACCCGTGGTCGCGGACATGTCGACAAGGCAGCGGCTTGCGCAGTTGCTCGTTGTCGGAGTCGATCCGGCTGATCCCGCCGCCGCGGTCGCGCTGGTAAGCGAGGAGCAGGTCGGCGGGATCTTCATCGGCGGCAACGCCACCCAACTGCTCACCGATGACGCGCTAGCGCGGGTGCAGCAGGCGGCTCGCGTACCCGTGTCGGTCGCCGTGGACGACGAAGGCGGCCGGGTGCAGCGGCTCGACGAACTCTCCGGTTCCATTCCCAGCGCGCGGGAGATGGCGAGGACCATGACGCCGGAGCAGGTTCGCGCCCTCGCCGTCGAGCGCGGCCGCGCTTTGCTGGCCCATGGCGTCACCGTCAACTACGCACCCGACGTCGACCTCACCGACGGACCGTCGGACGGTGTGATCGGTGACCGCTCGTTCAGCGCGGACCCCGCGGTGGCCAGGCGGTATGCGGTCGCCTTCGCGCAGGGCATGAGAGAGGCGGGTGTCCAGCCGGTGGTGAAGCACTTCCCCGGGCACGGCCGCGCCGACGGTGACTCGCACGCCTCGCTGGTCCGAACGCCACCCCTGGCCGACCTGCGTGGCAGCGACCTGCTGCCGTACGAGCGGATCGGTGAGTACGGCGAGGGAACCGGTGTGATGGTCGGGCATCTGGACGTTCCTGGACTCACCGAAGGTGAGCCTGCCTCGCTTTCCCCGGCCACCTACGAACTGCTGCGCGGCGAGTTCGGGTTCCAGGGGCCCGCGCTCACCGACGATCTCGGTGCCATGCGGGCGATCTCCGACAGGTATGCCTTGCCGGATGCGGTGCTTCGGGCGCTGCAGGCCGGCGCTGACCAACCCCTGTGGTCGTCGGGTGGCCAGGTGAACGTGGTGCTCGACAGGCTCGAGCAGGCCACCTCTACCGATGAGCTGCCGGAAACGCGGGTGCGGGAGGCGCTGGAAAGGGTGCTGTCGGCGAAGGGCGCCTGCGGCTGAGCCAGCCGCAGGCGCCGCGTCAGGGCCTGGCCGTCGTCAGGTCGGTTATCAGGCCGTCGAGGTCCAGGTGGTCACTTTCCACGCCGAGACCCACCAGTTCCACGGTCTGCCCGATGAACCGCAGCACGTCCACCCGGCTCAGTTCCACCACCGCGTACCCGTCGGGTGACTCCAGTTCGAGCACGAGAAGGTCGCGGTTTCCCGACAGGTCAGGGCGAATCCGGACATCCCCGATGCCCGCGACCTCGGACAGGCCCGCGATGAGCAGGTCGCGGGCGAATTCCCATTCGACCCACTCCCCGGGCTCCACACGGAAGGCGAGGGCGATGGTGAACGGCTCGCTCGCCGAATAGGACAGCCGGGAAAGCAGGGGTGTATCGCAGCCGTCGAGGTAGGCGAACTGGCTCTGGTGCACGGTGTCGTTGTCCACGGCACACTCCCGTCGAAGTCCCCTGCCGCTCGCTGGACGCGTGCGGTCCTTCCATAGAAGAAGACGTCCACCCGGCTTCGAGGTGATACGCCATTCGGGCGAATCCTGTCTGTTCAACAGAGGGTAGATCCAACGCGACCGAACCGGCCGGTAATCGTCCGGGCGGGTACGACGCTGGAACTCAAGGTATTTGCCACAAGCAACTTGCGGAATGCGTTCACTCAATCGAGTCGTGTTCGGCGGTAAGCGGGCCTGATCTAGTGACAGGGCACAGAGGGGGCGGTAAACAGCCATCAGATGCCTTGGCCGAGCCAGGAAAACGCTTGGGGACCGTATCCAATGGAGGGACCTGATGGCGCCCAACGTTCCGCGTTGCACGCCGACCGACGCTGACCTGCTCGATCGCACCGGCATCATCACCGCCAGTCTGCCCGCTCAGCGACAGGTCGAGACCGCACTCGACGATCACCCCGAGGCCGTCGCGCCGCATGGCGTGCACCGCTCCCGGTTCGCAGGCGTGACGGTGGCATTCCTGATGCTGATCGTCGCCGTCAGTGCCGTGGTCGACCGCGACATTCCGACACCTTCCGGGGTCGCCGTGGGGGAGCAGCGGCAACCGACCGTCGTCTCCGTGCCCGCTACCACGCCGCCGCGAGCCCCCTCGACCACAAGGTCCGAACCTCGGCGGCCGACCCCGCCCCCGACCCCGAAGCCGCAAGCCCCGCCACCACGGCAGGAGTCGATCGAGCCGCCCGTGCAGCCGGTGGTCACTCCGAAACCCGCCACCCCGACCCAGCCTGAGATCGAACGCCCCAAGCCCGACGTGCGGCCGGGCAGCGATTTCGCGGAGCGGGTGCGTGACCTTATCGGGCCCGCGCTCGATCGCTACGAACATGAGCGGTTCGGCTACCTTGCCCAGGCTGACCCGCGAAGCTACGGCGATCTGCTCACCTACTCGCAGCGGTGGCGGGAACTGTTCTCAATCCGGGACTGGTGACCCGGGCTCGAAATATGTGAAAATAGCTCGCGTTTCTGTGGATCGGCTGGAGGCGAGCACATGCGTCGTTGGGTTGTCCTGCTCACGCTGACGGCACTCACGTCGCTGCTGGTCACGGTGCCATCCACTGCCTCGCCGTCGGCCGACGAGAGTGAGGCCTGCCCGTGGCTGGACTCCGGCCTACCGGTTGAGAACCGGGTGCGGCAACTGCTCGGCGCGATGACGTTGGATGAGAAGCTCAGCATGGTGCACGGCTCGGCGGGTCCGCTGGAGTTCGTCGGGCCGGTATACGCGGGGCTGGTGCAGGCCATTCCCAGGCTGTGTGTACCCGAGTTGGGGCTGTCCGACGGCCCGGCCGGTGTCGGCAACAGCCACACCGGCGTCACCCAGTTACCCGCTCCGCTCATGCTCGGCGCCACCTGGGACTCCGGGCTCGCCGAGGAATACGGCGCCGTACTCGCCGAGGAGGTGGCGGGAAAGGGCGCGGGTGTCGCCCTTTCGCCCAGCGTCGATCTCATCAGGGACCCCCGTGCGGGCAGGGGATTCGAGACTTTCGGGGAGGACCCGCGGCTGGCGGGCGTGCTGGCGCAGGCGCAGATCCGCGCCATCCAGGACCGTGGCGTGCTGGCTCAGGCCAAGCACCTGGCCGCCTACAACCAGGAGACCGCGCGCAACACCCGGTTGGGCAACGCGGTCGTGTCCGAGCGGGCACTGCAGGAGTTCTACCTGCCGCCGTTCGAGCAGGCGGTGGACGCGGGTGCCGCCTCGGTGATGTGTGGCTACAACCATGTCAACGGAGTGCACGCCTGCAACAACACCTACCTGATCTCGCAGGTCCTGAAAGGACAGTTCGGCTTCGACGGCTTCGTGACCTCGGACTGGTTCGCGCTGCACGCCAGCCATGCCGCCGCCAACGCGGGCGTGGACATGCAGATGCCGTCGGGCTGCTACTTCGGTCCGAGGCTGCGTGACGGCGTGCGGACGGGCAAGGTCGCACTGTCCCGGTTGGACGACATGGTCGGTCGTATCCTGCGGCAGATGTTTCGGCACGGCCTTTTCGACAGGTCACGCACCGGTTCCCCCGACGCGGTGGTCACCACGCCTGAGCACGTCGCTGTGGCCAGGAAGGTGGCCGAGCAGGGCAGCGTGCTGCTGAAGAACGGGGCGGACCTGCTCCCGTTCCAAGGGGTCGACTCGATCGCCGTGCTCGGGCGCGCCGCTGGCGCGGGGGTCATCGGCTCGGGCGGCGGCAGCGCGCACGTGATCGCCCCCTCGATCGTCACCCCGTTCGACGGTATCAAGCGGCGGGCAGCTCGGGAGGGCATCGACGTTCGGTTCGCCGAGCGCGCGGACGCCGTGAAGGTCGCCGAGGCAACCGACGTCGCCGTGGTGTTCGTGAGCCAGTGGTCGTCGGAGTCCAAGGACCGTGGCGGCATCGCGTTGTCCCACGCGGACAACGCGATGATCGAGGACGTCGCCCGCGCCAACCCGAACACGGTCGTGGTGCTCAACACGGGCGGTCCGGTGACGATGCCGTGGCTCGACGACGTCGCGGGTGTGGTGGCCGCCTGGTATCCGGGACAGGAGTACGGCAACGCGATAGCGGCGCTGCTGTTCGGTGACGTCAACCCGGCGGGCAAGCTGCCGGTGACCTTCCCAGCCGCGCTGCGGCAGGCGCCCGCGGCCGATCCGCCGCGGTTCCCTGGCGGGCACTACGACGAGGATCTCGCAGTCGGCTACCGGTGGTACGACCAGCAGCGACTGCGACCGCTGTTCCCGTTCGGTTTCGGTCTGTCCTACACCGAGTTCTCCTACAGCGACCTTCGGATCGCCGGGCAGGCGGAGGCCGAAACGGTGACCGTCGAGGCCACGGTCACCAACACCGGCGACCGGCGTGGAACCGAGGTGGCTCAGCTCTACGTCAGCCACCCCGCCGTCGACGGGGAGCCACCGAGGTTGCTGAAGGACTTCGAGAAGGTCGAGCTGGACCCCGGCCGCAGCGCTCGGGTGCGGTTCACGCTGGACGCGCGGTCCCTGTCGCACTGGGATGCCGAGGCTCACCGCTGGGTGCGCAGTGCCGGTGACTACGTGATCTCGGTGGGCGGGTCCTCACGTGACCTGCCGCTCGCCGGCAGCCTGCGGGCACAGCGCACCGTCGCGACCAGCGAGCCGACCCCGCCACCGCCTCCTGGCGCACCCGAGGGAGGCGACGACGCGCTCACCAAGCTGGCCAACGCCGCGACGTGCCCGTCGGAAGGGGCTTACGCCGCCGCGCTCGGCGCCGCGTCCCTGGTGGGCCTTCCGCCGGGTGAGCAGGCGGAAACGCCACCGCGCAACCCGTCATCGGGTGGCTGATCCCAGTCGGACCTCACCTTCGGGCTTGCCCGCGAACCGCAGCAGTCGCCTGCCCTCGGCTTCGACCGCCGCGGCGTTTCGTTTGGACAGTCGCCGGAACGGTTCGACCTCCAGCACCGACTGCTTGAGTTTCCAGCGACCGCTCACGAAGCCGTCGACAAGGAAAACACCAGGCGCGACCGCGTTCTTGGTCTTTATGCGTTCGCGGTTCTCGTCGCTGAGCACGCGGGTGCGGTCGGCATGGGAGAACAGCAGATTGTCGAACTCCGGCACGAACCGTGGCGGTGCCGGGGTGTCCGCGTCGGGCCGTGGCGCCTCCGGCAGGTCGAACAGCTCTCTGCCGTCCTCGGTGCGGAAGGTGCGCAAGCGCGGCCGAAGCCGCTCGACGACCTCGCCGAGCCGTGTCAGGCCGCACCATGTCTGGACGTCGCGAACTGTGGCAGGGCCGAACGCGGCGAGGTAGCGCAGGACGACACCGGCGAGGTCGAGGTCGCGGCGCGGCGCTTGGTGCAGCCAGCTCTCGGCCGTGGCATAGGTGGGTCGGCCGCTGCGGCCCCATATCCCGCGCGGCGGCACCTGCACGAGTGCAAGCCGGTTGCGCGCCGCGTAGACGAGCGCCTTGGGGTCGTGGTCGGGCCAGCGGCGCGCAAGCGCCTCACCAAGGGCCGCGGTATTCAGCGGTGCGGTGAGCAGCAGTTCGCGGGTGGTGTCGGCGAGCTCGTCGATGTCGACGCCCGCGAGCTTCGGGGTGAAGGTGGTGTTGCCCCGAAGCTCGGTTTCCATGATCGGTTGGGTGAGCGCGCGCAGCGGCAGCGCATCGGCCGCGGCGACCAGGTGCACGGTGCCGCGCATGACGACGATCCGGGTCACCTGTCGGTCGAGCAGCAACCGGGACAGCTCGTCGGCACGGAAGTTCCGCAGTCGGGTCCACAGGCCGTAGTAGGGCGGCAGCGGTGCCTGCGCCTGCATGCCGACCAGGTGCTCGATCAGCTGAAGCGCGGAACCCTCCTGCCTTCGCAGCAGTGATTGCCGGGCCAGTAGTGCCCGGTTCAGTTCCCGGGTGCCGAGGGTCGTCATGGGTCCTTTCTAGCCGCCAAAGCGGTCAGATTCTTTCCTGTTTGACGCCTCGGAGTGGAGTTGAAGTGATGTGGGTCACATGGCGAGCCTCTACCGATTGGTAGCCCATAGAAGTTGGCATGGGCCGGTTTCACTCTTCCGCTCCCCACACGCTGGCCCTGGAGGAATGCAGGTGCCCACGCACGACACGCGGAAAGTGGCGGTGCTCGCCGGTATCGGCGCTTGGCTGCCACCACGCGTGGTGGACAACGACGAACTATCGCGACGCCTCGACACGTCAGACGAGTGGATCCGGACCCGCACCGGAATCGGTGAGCGTCATGTGGTCGACCCCGGGATGTCCACGGTCGACATGGCGGTCGAGGCGGGCGCGCGGGCTCTGCGCTCGGCGGGTTCGGCAGACATCGACGCGGTAGTGCTCGCCACGGCGACGCCCGACCAGGTCTGCCCTGCCAGCGCCCCACAAGTGGCCAGTGGACTCGGCCTCGGCAGCGTCGCGGCGTTCGACGTCAACGCGGTCTGCTCCGGGTTCGTCTACGCCCTTGCGACCGCGGCCGGGCTGATCGCGGCAGACGTGGCGCGCAGCGTGTTGCTCATCGGAGCCGATGCCTTCACCACGCTGCTCGATCCTGACGACCGCAGCACCGTGCCGATCTTCGGTGACGGTGCCGGCGCGGTCGTGCTCCATGCGGGCGAGGCGGGCCAGGACGGTGCCGTGGGGCCGTTCGACCTGCACAGCGACGGCGAACTCTCGGAGTTGCTCATCGTGCCCGCCGGTGGGTCGCGCATGAAGCGGTCGACGAACCCGGCCGACCACTGCTTCTCCATGCGCGGGCCCGCGGTGTTTCGGCACGCGACCGCGCGGATGGCGGAGTCGTCGCGCGCGGTGCTCGATCGGGCAGGCTGGACGATCGCCGACGTCGACCGCTTCATCGGTCACCAGGCCAACATCCGCATCCTGCAGGCCACCGCCAAGCAGCTCGGGCTGCCCGCCGACAGCCTCGTCGTCAACATCGAGCGCACCGGCAATACCAGCGCGGCGTCGATACCGCTCGCGATGGCCGACGCGGCAGCGGATGGCACGCTTCAGAAGGGTGACCGGGTGCTGCTCAGTGCGTTCGGTGCGGGCCTCACCTGGGGCTCGACGGTACTGCGCTGGCCCGACGTCATTCCTGGCTAGGCTCATCCAGCCAGGTCTGTGTCGGGGTCTGCCTGCCCCGCAACTGGATCGTCTCGTGCCGCCGCCAACGGGCACGTTCGGAGTCGGTGGCCGCGGCCAAGGTGGGCTCACTGATCAGGATGCGTCCCGGTACCTGCTTGGCGTGCTCGGTGAGGCGGGCGGCCTCGTTGACGGCGTCACCTATCACCGTGTACTCAAGCCTGCTGCTGGTGCCCAGTTGCCCCGCGAATGCCGGGCCGGTGGCGACCCCGATGCCGAGGTCGAGTTCGGCACTGGAACTGACCGCGTCCCTGATGGCCCGAGCCGTCCGCAACGCCGACGTCGCGGGATCGGCGTGCCGGGTGGGTGCGCCGAAGATGCACAGCGCCGCGTCGCCCTGGAACTTGTTGACCAGCCCACCGTTGGTGCCAACGGCGTCGACGACGCTGGCGAACAGCCGGTTGAGCTTGCGGACCACCTCCTGCGGGGGCAGCTTCGCGGCCAGTGCCGTGGAGTCGACCACGTCGACGAACAAGGCGGTGACCTCGCGAACGTCCCCGGACAGCGACACCCCGTGTTCCAGCGCATGGCGGACGACGTCGTCGCCGACATGCCTGCCGAACAGGTCGCGCAGCCGTTCCTGCTCACGCAGGCCCTTGGCGAGCTGGTTCACCGAAGCCTGGAGCATGCCGATCTCGCTGGCATCGTCCACCCCGACCTCGACGTCCCTGCGTCCTTTCGCGATCCGGTCGAGCGCGAGCCGCAGTTGATGCAGCGGCGCGGCGACCGCCTTGGCGAGCAGCGCGGTGGCCAGCGCGCCGACGACCAGGCCGATCACCGAGAGCGACACCAGGCTGTACTCGGTGTTTCCGTTCCCGATGTCGGGCGGCGCGCCGACCAGCAGCACGCCGAGCAGTGGTACCCCGCTGGCCAGCGCCCAGGTCAGCACCAGCCTGGTCAGCACCGTGGCGGGCAGGTTCTCGCGTGGTGGGGCGACGTGAAGTGCTATCGCCATCACCGGCCTGGCGACCCATTCCGCCGCCAGATAGGTGAGTCCCACGGTGGCGAACCCGCCGAGCAGGATCGCCAGCGTGACGCCAAGCGCGTCCAGCCACGAGCTCAGCAGCCCGGTGAGCAGGCCGATCAGGAGCGTGCCCACCGCCCACAGCGTCCCTGTCACGACGGCAAGATCGACCGGTAGCCGTAGTGCCCTCACCGCCTCCTGCGGTGTCGGATCGCGCCCGAGAACGAACCACACGGCGGTGCGGCGTTGCAGGAACCCGGTCCAGGCCGCGCCGACGATCATGGCGAGCAGCACGTAGCCACCGGCGCAGGCCACCAGAACCCAGCGGGCGCCGCCGATGTCGGCGGGGATGCCCTGCAGGAGCAGCAGCAGGAGGACGACGCCCGCTCCGAGGAAGCTCGTCCCGAAGCCGAGGACCGCGAAGCCGAGGCTCGTACGCAGCACCGTCCGGAACCGCGCCGACAACCATCCGCTCACCACCAGGGGATCGTATTCGTGTCGCCCGAGGTGAGGACACGGTTACCCGATCACGAGGCGGGCCTGCGCCGCTGTTGCCTCCCGGCTTGCCTGACCGCCTTCTCCAGCTCGGCGCGGTTCATCTTGGAGCGACCCTTCACGCCGAGTTCGCGAGCCATCCGCTCCAGCTCCGGCTTGCTCAGCTCGGACAGCTCCTGTTCGGCCTGCTCGTCCCGTCCTGCCGGTTCGGGCTTCTTGCCTTTGCCCTTTCGGCTCTCGACGCTGCGGGAGAGGGCTTCGAACAGGTCAACCACCTTGGTGGCCTCGGGCGGGCTCTCGGCAGGCGTGACGGTCCTGCCCTCGCGCTTGTCCTCGATGAGCCGCATTACGCGTTCGGTGTAGGTGTCGTGGTGCTCCTCCGGCTTCCAGTCGTCGGCCATCGACTCGATGAGGCTGACCGCCATGTCGATCTCCTTGGGGCGGGCCTGACCGGGTGCGGGTAGCTTGCTGATCTCCTTGGCCGGTTCGCGGATGTCCTCGGGAAACAGCAGCGTGTTGAGCACGAGCACGCCCTCACCCGCCCTTACGGCGGCGAGGTATTCCTTACCGCGCATGACGAAGCGCGCCAGCCCGGCCCTGTTCGTCCGGTCCATCGCCTCCAACAGCAGGGTGTATGCCCTGCCGAACTCCTCCTTGGCCGGCGCGAGCCAGTACGTCTTCTGGAAGTAGATCGGGTCGATCTGGTCGAGGTCGACGAAGGCGTCGATGTCGATCGTGCGGGAACGGCCGGGCGCGATCTCCTCGAGCTCCTCCGGCTCGATGATCACGTACTCGTCGCCGCCGAGGTCGTAGCCCTTGACGATCTGGTCGTAGGGCACCTCCTCGCCGGTGCGCTCGTTCACCCTGCGGTAGCGAATCCGGTCGGACGTGCCGCGCTGGAACTGCCTGAAGTGGACTGTGTGGTCCTGGGTGGCGCTGTACAGCTCGACCGGTACCGTCACAAGGCCGAAGTTGAGTGCTCCACCCCAGATCGCTCGCGCCACGGGTACCTCCCCCGTTTCAGGACAGCTCTTCGCTCGTCCTGCCGCTCAGCACCGACTCCGGCAGTGTCGCACCCGGGTGGTGTTCGTGGTAGGCACCCTCGTCGTCCTTCTTGATCAGCAGCCACTGTTCCTGGGTACTGCTCGGCCGGGTCCGCACCATGGCGAAGGCGCCGTGCAACTTGTGGCCCTCGAGCCAGATGCTCATCCGGCCGTCTGCCAGGTCCTGCTCGATCGCCGTCTCGGACAGGTTGGTGAACGTTCCGCTGTCCCACACCAGCACGCTGCCCGCCCCGTACTCGCCCTCGGGAATCCGTCCCTCGAAGTCGGCGTACTCCAGCGAGTGGTCCTCGGTGCGGATGGCGAGCCGCTTGTCGCCGGGGTCGAGGGAGGGGCTCTTGGGAATCGACCAGGAGACGAGCACGCCGCCGATCTCGAGGCGGAAGTCGTAGTGCAGGCTCGTGGCGTCATGCTTCTGTATGACGAAACGTGACCGATCCGGGCGCTTGCGCTTCGGCGCCCCATGCTGCTTTGAGCGTGACGCACCCGCCTTCACGTCGGCGTCGGGCGGCGCTTCCTGATCTGCCATGGGCCACAGGTACCCGACGTATTGGCAGGTAAACGCATACGCCACGGGAACAGTCGGCAGGGGGAACTGGCCACTTCGTGACGGCGGTGGGCGCGAATCCGGCCTCGGCCGCTCCGGTCACTCTCGGTGCCCGGCGGTTGGTACCGCCGGGCGCGAGAGTCACCCCGATTGGTTTTCGTCGAGTCCTTCCCGCAGCTTCTTCAGCGTTCTGGCGAGCAGCCGGGACACGTGCATCTGCGAGATTCCGATACGTTCCGCGATCTGGGTCTGCGTCATGTTGTGCACGAACCGCAACGCCAGGATCGTCCGCTCCCGCTCCGGGAGGTCCTTGACCAGCGGCTGCAGTGTTTCGTGGTTCTCGACCCCGGCGAGCGCCGCGTCCTCCTCGCCGAGCGTGTCCCCGAGCGCGAGATTCTCGGTGTCGGCCGACAGCACCTCGTCCAGCGACATCGAGTGGTAGGCGTTGCCAGCCTCGAGTCCCTCGTACACCTCGTCCGGGCTCAGGCCGAGGTGTGTGGCGATCTCGCTCGGTGTGGGTGCCCTGCCGAGCCGCTGCGACAGGTGCGTGCTCGCGTTGTTGATCGACAGGTGCAGTTCCTTCAACCTGCGCGGCACGCGGATGACCCATCCTGTGTCACGGAAATGCCGCCTGACCTCTCCCATCACGGTCGGCACGGCGAAGGAGAGGAAGTCGGACCCCCGGCGAGGATCGAAGCGGTCGACCGCGTTGATCAGCCCCACCCTGGCCACCTGTACCAGGTCCTCCTTGGCCACGCCACGACCGGAGAAGCGCTGCGCGATGTGCTCCGCCAGCGGGAGATGCCCGGTGACGAGCTGATCGCGCAGCTCGGCGCGGCGAGGGTCGCCCTCTTCGAGCGAAACGAACTCCTCGAACAAAGGTGTGAGGTGGTCGTAGTCGTCCGAAGAATTGCGTGATCCCTGAGGTGATCCTTGAGTCGTCGATTCGGTCACGTAAAGGCCGGCTTCCGTTTCGCGAGCTCGATGTGTATCCAGTTGCGCTGACCATTCTGCGAACCCGGCTCGACCCAGGAGTTCGCCGAGTCAGCGAGGGTCGTCAGCACCCGCCACCCGAAGGACCCGGTGCTGGGGGCGTCCTCGTCCGCGGAGGACACCGCACCACGGAACCGCAGCTCGGTCTCACTGATCGTGAATCTGCAGACCATCGTGCTGCCCGGCACGGCACGGGTGATCAGCGTCGAGCAGGCTTCGTCGACGGCCAGTCTCAGATCGGCGATCGCATCGAGGTCGAAATCCGCTCGCATGGCGATACTCGCCGCTACGGAGCGGATTATGGGCAGGTGTACCAGGCTCGCGCCGAGCCGTACCTCGATATCGTCCTGTGCGCCGACGTCGTCGGACGGCGGCCTTGTCTCGGTCACTGTCACCTCGGTAAATTGCCGACCGTTCAAGATTTCCCGCCTACAGTAGACATCATTGACACTGTTGTTCCGTCAGTCGTGGCGGAGAATGGCGCCGAATCCCTCGGTGAGGTCGAGTCGGTCGCCCGTGTGGACGATGTCGGCGTTGACGGCGATCGCTGCCACGGCCACCGCCTCATCCGCGCGCCTGCGGCCGATCGCTTCGGCTCCATGTGCCTTCAGTTCCTCTTCCTGCATGCCAAGCAGCGTGGGGTCGCCTCCGGCGAGGACATCCACCTCGGCGGGTCGGTCGACCAGCAGCGTCTCGACGTTGTGTTCGCGTAGGGCGGTAGTGGTCGCTTCCAGGCCCTGCACGGCCAGTCCGGTCGGCTGTGCGAGCGCGGCACGAAACCGCTCCGCGGTCTGGTCCCTGCGAGCCCGCTGGGCACGGCCCAGCAAGTCCTTGATCTGCTGGTCGAGTTCTTCCTCACCCGAACCTTGGTGCCTGCCGCCGCCCTGCACCTCGCTCGCGTGCGCTCGTACCGACTCCGGCAAGGCGTCCAACAGCGCCTTGCGTGCCTGCGTCTCACCAGCGACCACCACAAGGCCAGCTCCGATGCGGCGGGCGATGTCCGCCACGTGCTCGGCCGCGAGGTCGATGTTGCGCTTGATGAGTTCCTCGGTGTGCTCCTGGAAGTTGCGGTGTGCCCAGCCACCGGAGGGAACCTTGTGGATGTGGTGGTCGGTGCCCTCCACCGTTCTGGCGTCGACGACACGGCCTTGGCGGTCGACGGCTGTGACGTCAGCTCCCACTCGGTCCACGACAGCGACGACGTGGGCGGGCGGCGACTCGCCGAGCTCCGCGAGCGGCACGAGGTAGGGCAGCTCGGAAAGCCTGGCGATCGGCCGGGCGGGTGGCGCCTCGAGGTCGGTGTCCACCAGCACCGTTGCGCCGGCGGCCACGAGCGCACGCCCGCTTCGCCCCACAGGCGGGTGGCTTGAGTGCACGGCTGACTCCAGCGCGTCGAGGATCGGCCTGTTCGCCCCCTGTTCGGACAGCTCCTCTCGCAGCTCACGCCACCTGAGGTCCAGCAACTTGGCGGCGTCCTCGGTGTCGTGCGTGTCATCGAAGTAGACCGAGGCGAACGGCCCTTCGGCCGATACCAAGTCGCGCAGCCTCGCTGTGTCCACTCAATACCTCCCTCGCGCGGGTTTGGCCGGTGGCTACCCGGTAAGGGGAAGGCGAAACGTCTGGAGCACACGGAGCGTGATACCGAACACTGTATACGGGCACTGCCTGTGCTCGGCCGGCCGGCGTTGCCTATCGTCGGCTCGCGTGAGCGAAGGATGATCTGGTGGCATGCCGTCCTGATAGCCGCGGCGGGTATCTGGGCGGGGATGATCAACACGGTGGTGGGTTCGGGGACGCTCGTGACCTTCCCCGTGCTCGTGGCGCTGGGTTACCCACCGCTTACGGCCACCACCTCCAATGCGATCGGGCTGGCACCGGGAACGATCAGCGGAGCCGTCGGCTACCGCCACGAGTTGCGCGGGCAGTTCAGGCGGATGCTGACCTTCGTGCCCGCGTCGCTGGTCGGCGCGGGATGTGGAACGGTGCTGCTGCTGTCGCTGCCGCCCGACGCGTTCGAGACGGTGGTGCCCGCGCTCGTCGGGCTCGCCGTAGTGCTCGTGATCATCCAGCCGCGGGTGTCCACCTGGGTGCTGCGCAGGCGGGAGACCTCCGGCAAGGAACAGGGAACGGGCAGCCAGGTGCTGCTCATCACCTTGATCTTCCTCATCGGCGTCTACGGCGGCTACTTCACCGCCGCGCAGGGTGTGATGCTGATGGCTGTGATGGGCATGCTGCTCAGTGAGCCCATCCAGCGGCTCAACGGAATCAAGAACGTCCTCGCGGCCGTGGTGAACGTCGTGGCGGGCACCGTGTACGCATTCATCGCGCCGGTCAGCTGGCCCGCGATCGCGCTGCTCGCCTCGGGTTCCATCGTGGGCGGGTGGCTCGGCGCCAGGATCGGGCGCAAGCTGTCCCCGGTCGCGCTGCGCGCCGTGATCGTGGTGGTCGGTGTCGCGGCGATGGTGCAGATGATCCTTCGGCAGGTGTAGTTTTGCCCGAAATCGGGCAGGGAAGTTGAACCAGCCGCCTGCCGCTGCGAGGCTGGCGAGCGTGGACCGGTCGCCGCCCGCCGAGCTGGTACGCCACGTCGCCGGGTCCACCGGCCTGCCCGTGCGGACGGCGGCGCGGGTGGTGGCCGACGTCATGGCGTTCTTCTCCGAGACCACAGAGGAGTACGTGCGCAGGCGGCACCGTGAGCTCAAACAGCGCGGCCACCGCAACGAGCGGATCTGGACCGTGCTCGCGGCGGAGCTGGAACAACGCCCGGTGGCGGCGCCACAGCTGACCCGGCGCCAGCTGCGGCGCATCGTCTACGGCTAGGGAGAGCTACTCGTATGTGTGGAATCGTCGGCTACGTCGGGCACCGGGACGCCACCCCGATCCTGCTTGAGGGGCTGCACCGGCTGGAGTACCGCGGCTACGACTCCGCGGGGATCGCGGTGGTCAACCGGGGCAAGCTGCGCGTGACCAAGGCCGCCGTACGCGTCGCCGAACTACGGTCCCTCGTCGGTGACGGATACCCCGCGAACATTGGGCTCGCGCACACCCGGTGGGCCACGCACGGCGAACCGACCGAGCGCAACGCGCACCCGCACGTGGACCCGGACGGCAGGGTTGCCGTCGTACACAACGGCATCATCGAGAACGCCGACCAGTTGCGGGCGAAGCTGACGGCGGAGGGCGCCACGTTCGCCTCCGACACCGACACCGAGGTGCTTGCCCACCTCGTCGCGGCACGCGTCTGGGATGGCGCCGAGTCACTGGAGGACGCGGTTCGCGCCGCGCTGTGGGAGGTCGAGGGCGCCTACGGCATCGTGGTGCTCGACGTGCGAAACCCAGGCGAACTTGTGGTGGCCCGCAACGGCAGCCCCATCGTGCTCGGCATTGGCGACTCGGAGATGTTCGTCGCCTCCGACCTCGCCGCCCTCGTACGGCACACCCAGCAGGTCGTCTACCTCGACGACGGCGAGCTGGCCACACTGCGGACCGACGGCTACCGGACCAGCACCCTGCAGGCGCGGCGCACCGACAAGACACCCACCGTCGTGGAGCTCACCGACTCCGACTACGCGCTGGACGGCTTCCCCGACTACATGCGCAAGGAGATCGCCGAGCAGCCGGAGGCGGTGCGTAGGGCGTTGCTCGGCAGGCTCGACGAACGGTTCTCCACCGCGCGGCTCGACGGGCTGCGCATGGACCCCCACGAACTTCGCTCGGTGCAGCGGGTGAAGTTCCTCGGCTGCGGATCGGCCTTCTACGCGGGCCAGATCGGTGCCGACCTGGTGGAGCAACTGGCCAGGATTCCCGCCGACGCCGAGTCGGCCTCCGAGTTCCGCTACCGCAACCCGGTCGTCGACGGCGACACGCTCTATGTCGCGGTGAGCCAGTCCGGGGAGACCGCCGACACGCTCGCCGCGGTGCAGGAACTGCGCCGAAAGGGCGGCAGGGTGATCGGTGTGGTCAACGCGGTGGGCAGCGCGATCGCAAGGGAGTGCGGCAGCGGTGTCTTCCTGCACGCCGGGCCCGAGGTTTCCGTGGCCTCGACCAAGGCGGTCACCAACATGAGCACCTGCTTTGCCCTGCTGGCGTTGCTGCTCGGGCGGGTGCGCGACCTGTCGGTCGCCGACGGGCGGCGCATCGTCGCCGGCCTGGACGCGCTTCCCGACCGCATCGAGGAAGCGATCGAGGCGGAGGACCACATCGCCGAGATCGCGCGCCGGTTCGCCGGCGCCAGGAGCATGTTCTTCGTCGGCAGGGTCCGGGGCTGGCCGGTGGCGAGGGAGGGCGCGCAGAAGCTGAAGGAGATCTCCTACGTGCACGCGGAGGCCTACCAGGCAGGCGAACTCAAGCACGGTCCCATCGCCCTGATCGACGCCCAGATGCCGTCGGTGGTGATCGTGCCCGACGACGAGTTGCTGGCCAAGAACATCGGCACCATCGAGCAGATCAAGGCAAGGGGCGGTCCCGTGATCGCGGTGACAAACGCGATGCTTCCCTCGGGTTTGGCCGACGCCGAGATCCGCGTGCCACACGTCACCGAGGAGCTTGACCCGATCCTGTTCGGCATCCCGCTGCAACTGCTCGCCTACCACCTGGCCGTCGCGCTCGGCAGGGATATCGACAAGCCGCGAAACCTCGCCAAGAGCGTGACCGTCGAGTAGCTCCTTATCCTCAGAACGAGCGCGCGGCCTCGATGAACACGTCGTTCTCCGACGGGGTGCCGATGGTCACCCGCACGCCCTCACCGGCGAAGGGGCGGACTATCACCTTGTGTTCGAGTGCGTGCTCGGCGAAGGCCATCGTGCGCTCGCCCAGCGGCAGCCACACGAAGTTCGCCTGCGTCGGCGGTACCTCGTAGCCCAGTTCTAGCAGTGTGTCGCGGACCCGGTCGCGTTCCAGCGCGATGTCGGCGCAGCGTGCCAGCAACTCCTCCTTGGCGTCGAGCGAGGCGATCGCCGCGGCCTGCGCCACCGCGTTCACGCTGAAAGCCACGTACACCTTGCGCACCGCGTCCACCAGCTCCGGCGCCGCGATCGCGTAGCCGACCCGCAGCCCGGCGAGGCCGTACGCCTTGGAGAAGGTCCGAAGTACAGCCACGTTGCGCCGGGTGCGGGCGAACTCCAGCCCGTCCGGCACGTCGGCGTCGGTGACGAACTCGCGGTAGGCCTCGTCGAGTACCACCACCACCTGCGGCGGTACCCGGTCGAGGAAGCGCGCCAGCTCTTCCCTGCCCACGGTCGTGCCGGTGGGGTTGTTCGGGTTGCAGACGAACACCAGCCGGGTTTTCGGTGTGATCGCGGCCAGCATCGCGTCGAGGTCGTGGGTGTGCGAGCGGGTCAGCGGAACTCTTACGGGTGTGGCGTTGCCGACCTGCGTGACTATCGGGTATGCCTCGAACGATCGCCACGCGAACACCACTTCCTCGCCGGGGTGGCACGTCGCCTGGACGAACTGCTGGCACAGCGACACCGAGCCGCAGCCGACCGCGATCCGGTCGGTGGGTACGTCGAGTTCTGCCGACAGCCGTTCCACCAGCGCCGTGGCCGCCATGTCGGGGTAGCGGTTGGCCTCGGCCGTTGCCCGCGCGATCGCCTCGGCGACGCTGGGCAGCGGCCCGCCCGGCACTTCATTGCTCGCGAGCTTGATCGCGCCAGGGACGGAAGCGCCCGGCACGTACGAGGGCAGCGCCGCGAGGTCGGTGCGCGTGGGGATCTCGGAGGACATGGCAGCTCCTCGGCATCGAGAAAAGGTTCCGGCGACCAACCTATCTCGCCGGATATCTGCCATCTCACGTTGACCCGGGGTGCACTATCGGTGGTTGAGTATGCACATGAGGCAGATGCTTACGCAGGACTACGAACGTGCGGACGGTCGCGCGCTCCGGATCACCTTCGCCGAGCCGGAAAGCGCGCAGCGCGGAGGTCTCGTGGTCCTGCACGAGGCGGGTGCGGTGACCGACACCGCCCGCGTGCTCGTCAACTCGCTGGCGGCGGAGGGCTGGCTCGCCGTCGCCCCGCACATCGGCAGCGCTCCCGGACCGCTCGCCGGAGCGGACGTGCTGAAGGCGACCGACACGACACTCGCGTGGCTCGTCGACCACGGGGTGCGTGGCGACCTGCTCGGCGTCGTCGGCTTCGACCTGGGTGGCACCGCGGCGCTCGTGGTGGCCGCGAGACGGATGCTCGGTGCCGCGGTCAGCGTGGGCGGGTACGGCATCAGCACCCCCGCTTCCGACGGCTTGCCCGCGCTCGTGGACGTCGCGGCCGAACTGGCGAGCCCGTGGCTGGGGATGTACGGCGACGACGGCGACGAGCTTCTGGAGTCGGAGGTCGAGCGACTGCGCGAGGTCGCGGCCAAAGCGGAAGTCGCGACCAACGTTGTGCGCTATCCCGGTGCCCGCCACCGGTTCGACGAGGATCCGGAGGTGGCCGAGGACGCCTGGCAACGCACCCTCGCCTGGTTCGACGCGCATCTGCGTTAGGGAGTCCGCTCTTCTCGCAGGAGGAGTCGGTCGCCACACTCGCCTAGGCTCAGCCCATGACTGCTGACGCCGACGTCCCAGAAGTGTTGTGGCGACCCACTTCCGAGCAGGTGGAAAGGACCAGGATCGAGGACTTCCGCCGCTGGCTCGGTGCGAACCGCGATGCGCACCCCGGGGATTACCACGAGTTGTGGTCGTACTCCGTGCAAGACCTGCCGGGGTTCTGGTCGGCGGTGGCCGAGTATCTGGGGGTGCGCTGGCACGACCGGCCGGGCGAGGTGCTGTCCGGCATGGAGATGCCGGGCGCGCGGTGGTTCTCCGGTGCGACGCTGAACTACGCCGAGCATGCGCTCAGCGGCGGCGTTGCCGGTGCGGCCAAGGCCGACAACGATCCCGCGGTGGTTTTCCAGCGGGAGGACGGCGTCGAGGAGCGGCTTTCCTACGGCGACCTGCGGGCGCGGGTGGCTGCGGCGCGTGGTGCGCTGCGGTCCCTCGGTGTCGGGAAGGGCGACCGGGTGGTCGCGCTCGCACCGAACTGCCCGCAGACCCTTGTCGCGTTTCTCGCCGCGGCCAGCCTCGGTGCTGTCTGGTCGTCGTGCTCGCCAGACTTCGGCGTGCGGGCCGTTTCCGACCGCTTCACCCAGATCGAGCCGAAGGTGCTCATCGCCGTCAACGGCTACCGCTACAACGGTAGGTCGTTCGACATCAGGCCGACGGTGGAGGAGCTGCGCTCGAAGCTGCCTCGGCTCGCGGCGACCGTGCTCGTGGGGTACGAGGGTGGCGGCACGATCCCGGGCACGCTGGACTGGGAGGCGTTGCTGGCCGAGCACGCGGGTGCCGCGCTGGAGTTCGAGCCGGTGGAGTTCGACCATCCGCTGTGGGTGCTGTACTCGTCGGGGACCACCGGGCTGCCGAAGGGCATCGTGCAGGGGCACGGCGGCATCACCGTCGAGCACCTGAAGATCCTGGCGCTGCACTGCGACCTCGGGCCCGGCGAGCGGTTCTTCTGGTTCACCACCACCGGCTGGATGATGTGGAACTTCCTCATCTCCGGGCTGCTGGTAGGGACGACGATCGTGCTCTACGACGGCAGTCCCGGCCATCCGGATCTCAACGCGTTGTGGCGGCTCGCGCAGCGGCACGAGGTGACCTACTTCGGCACGTCGGCCCCGTTCGTGCAGAGTTGCCTGAAGGAGCGGTTGCGTCCCGCCGCCGAGTTCGATCTTTCTGCGATGCGGGCGCTTGGGTCCACCGGCGCGCCGCTGAGCGTGGAGGGCTTCCGCTGGATCGCCGAGGAGATCGGCGAGCATGTGCAGATCTGCTCCGTCTCCGGTGGCACCGACCTGTGCACGGCGTTCGTCGGTGCGTCGCCGGACGTGCCGGTGTGGCTTGGAGAGTTGTCGTGCCGCTGCCTCGGCGCCGCGGTGGAGGCCTATGACGAGGCTGGCAACCCGGTGGTCGACCAGGTCGGCGAGTTGATCATCACGAAACCGATGCCGTCGATGCCGGTGGCGTTCTGGAACGACCCCGACGGCACGCGGCTGCGGGAGGCCTACTTCGAGGACTACCCGGGCAAGTGGCGGCACGGCGACTGGATCAAGATCACTGATCGTGGCTCGGCGGTGATCTACGGGCGCAGCGACTCCACCCTCAACCGCGGCGGCGTGCGGATGGGCACGGCCGAGTTCTACCGCGTCGTCGAGGGCTTCGACGAGGTGCTGGACTCGCTGGTCATCGACACCTCGGCGGGTGAAGAAGGCGAGTTGCTGTGCTTCCTGGTGCTCGCGCGGGGCGCGAAACTGGAGGATGTGGAGCCCGCCCTGCGCGCCGAGCTACGCAAGGAGTTGTCGCCAAGGCACGTGCCCGACCGGTTCATCGTGGTGGAGCAGGTGCCAAGGACGCTGAACGGCAAGAAGTGCGAGGTCCCGGCGAAGAAGATCCTTTCCGGCGTGGCCCCGGAGCGTGCGGTGAGCAGGGACGCGCTCGCCAACCCGGACTCGCTGGCCCCGTTCGTCGCCTACGCGGCGCGCGAATGACCTGGTCAGCGGGTTGACAGGGGGTGCTTTGCCGGGCTTCGGTGGCGGTGTGTAGTCTATGACGGCAGTGGTCGCGACCTGGGAGGCTTCGCCTAGTCTGGTCTATGGCGCCGCACTGCTAATGCGGTTGGGGGTAACCCCCCCTCCCGGGTTCAAATCCCGGAGCCTCCGCCGGGGCTCGGCCCAGCCGAGCACCACCCCGACCCCGGTCGGGAACAACTGAACATGCGCCCGTAGCTCAACGGATAGAGCATCTGACTACGGATCAGAAGGTTTGGGGTTCGAATCCCTACGGGCGCGCTCTTTTGCCTGATAGAGAAGGTGTGGCGAGGATCTGGCGAAGATCATCACCACACCTTTCCCACACTTTATGACGCTTCTTCGTCGATCACTCTCAGCAGCTCCGCAACCCTCGGACTCGCCTGCTTCCGGCCGAAGTACGTGTCGAGCGTCATGCTCACGCGCTTGTGACCTAGTGATCGGCGATCTCTCGCACGGTTAGCCCCGCATCGTCGAGGAGAGTCGCCGCCGTCTTGCGGAAGTTGTGGCTCGTCACCCAGCCGAAGCCGAGCGGGTCCAGAGCCTCTCGCAGGTCCGCGTTGGTGTTGGAGCGATCCCGTAGCTTGCCCTGCTGGGAGGGAAACACCACGTTCCACTCACTCTCGACCACCTCTCGCGACTTGAGCAGGAGCAAGAGCCAGGCCGGAAGATGCAGCGTGCGCCAGCCAGACTCGCTCTTCGGCTTCGGCTGAAGCACGAGACCGCTGCCCTTCCTGCGAACGACAGTCGCCCGGATCTCGACCTTTCCCGCCTCAAGGCGGCCCCTGCGGGGCCGCTGATCCGGCCTCTGTCTCTATCCCGGCTGCCCAGCGCGGGCGTGCGGCTGAGGCCGGTCCCGCGCGGCAGCCGGGCGAGGCAGGCCGGGCGGCCCCGCAGGGGCCGCAAGAAGAAAGAGACGCCCTCGCCGGGCGGGCAGGTCTCCGGGATAGCCCGACAGGCGCAACGGCTGCGGTACGTCGGTGGGTCCCGAGCGTGTGCCATCCCGTCGACCTCCACTAGGGCTATCACGCCGTGTCAAGGGGGCAAGCCTGGCCACGCCCGTCACCATGCCACGCAAGTTGCCCCCTTGACACAGCGTGATCGGGTTACGCCAGGTCGGCGGGATGGCACACCAGGGCACCCCCGTGCAGGTCGAACACAACTTATGGGATATCTCGCCTAATTCATTAGCGTATATAGTAGTCGAGCCGTAGGGTGTGCCTGGTTGACCACGTTGCGCAACTTCAATTCTGTGGTTGTAATTTAAAGAAAAAGGGCGGTTACTTTAAAAGTCCAAGCCATATTGAAACACTCCTTGAACTCCCCCGTGGGCCGCTAAAGGTAGTGGCTGTATACTTTAAAAGTGCAGGTAGAGGACTTCCGTAACTCCCCCATAGGTAGGCTCGAGCGCATCGCGGGCACCGACATGCGCCTCAGGCAGCCGTACAGTCACTTTGCGTTCGTGCCAGCCCCGTTGCCTTCCAGCGTCCACCTGTCTGCAGCCACCTACAAGCTGTTGAGCGAAGCAGACCGAGCTCTAGGTGTGCTGCATGCGAGTGTCAACCAGTTGCCGAACCCCCATCTGCTGGTGCGCCCGTCGCTCACGCGCGAAGCAGTGAGTACGTCCGCGCTGGAGGGTACCTATGCTCCCTATGCCGAGGTGCTTGAAGCTCAGTATGAGGATGGCAAAGAGCCCACTGCTGAGGTCCGAGAAGTTCAGAACTACGTTCGCGCAGCACATCGCGGTCTTGAGTTAATCAAGACGTACCCCATCATTCTCAAGGTCGTTTCTGAATTGCAGTCAATCCTTGTTCGCAAAACCCGCGGTGATGCTTACGACGCGGGACGTCTTCGAGAGAGAATTGTCTGTATTGGCGACAAGGGGAGAGGGATCGAGCAGTCTAGATTCGTTCCACCGCCGAATGGTGATATCTTAGTGCAAGGTGTGAGCGACTGGGAAAAGTGGATAAATAGTGATCAAGAAATGCCAGTGCTCGTAAAGGTTGCACTTGGTCATTACCAGTTTGAGACGCTACACCCTTTTAGTGATGGAAATGGTCGTATAGGTCGTCTGGTGATCACGCTACAGCTTATAGAGGAAGGGGTACTAGAGTATCCAGTGTTGAATCTATCCCCCTGGCTTGAACCGCGTCGAGAGGATTACATCGACCATTTGCTTGACGTAAGCCGGACTGGCGACTTTGATCCATGGGTCAGGTTTTTTGCTGAGGCTGTCAAAGCTCGTGCGATGGCGGCGACTGACACGATCAACCGACTTCTCGGGTTCTCATACGAAGTAAGTGAGGCTATGAAGGATGCGGGTGCCCGAGGTGCAGTTCATGATCTCACGATCAATTTGATCGGCTATCCACTTATGACCATTCCGGCGGTTGCCGCAGATCTGGGAGTTACTTACCCGACGGCAAGGAGCGCGATATCGAAGTTGGAAGAGGCGGGTTTTCTTCGGGAGATCACAGGAAAAAACTACGGCCGTGTGTATATATGCGACCGAGTATACGATGAGTTGGCTAAAAGTTGAGAAAGTGTGACCGCTGTCCCGCACACAACGCTGCGGAACGAAGAGAAACGTTGATCTACTTCGCGAGACATTCCCGCAGGTCACAGCCACTATCGCAACGTAATGACAAACGTCCAGCGGAGGCCCGCGCGGATCAGAAGGTTTGGGGTTCGAATCCCTACGGGCGCGCAGCGAAGAAACCGCCTCTGAGCAGGCGGTTTCTTCATTTCTGGCCCGGGAAGCGGTCGAATGCTGGTCCCGCAATGAAGCCGGGAAGAGCCGCACCCTCCGCCACCGTGCCATGTGAGTCGGCGGGGCGGGTGCTCGCCGACCATGGCCAGGGCGTCGTCGACCGGAACTGAGCGCGTTCCGAGTGTCACCCCCTCGGCGGGCGGGGGACTTGGGCTGCGATCTCCGCGATCCCGTCCAGCACATCGGTGTCGAAAGCGCCGGTCGCGGCCTCGGCCTCGGCTACCGTGAGACGGGCACCCCTGGGCTCGGAGTGATAGTTCCGCCCGGTGAACCGGATGTCGGCCATTCCGAGCAAGCCAGCACCGAGAGGTCGGATGTCGCCGGTGCCGTATTCGTCGATGACGTCCCGGAATGCGCGTTGCTGTCCGGCGGTGCGGAAGCTCACCCAAGCCACCGAGATCAGCACGACGTTTCCATCCGGATCCGCAGTGGCGTAGAGCTTGCGGTTGAGGCTCTTGCACGGGTTGCGCAGGAACGATTGCTGCACCTTGCCGTACGCCGCGGTAACGCAGTCCCGGTTGGACTTGCTGACTGTCTGTCGAACGATGCGCATTCCAACCCGCCGCAGCGCTGCATCGAGGTTTCTGATTCGTGCAATGTGTTTCGCGTCCGCCTTCCGCGCATTCAGCGACCGCGCATTCACCGACGAACTCCCGGCTGCCGCCCCAGAGCTGCCGCCAGCTAAGGCGGAGAGGCCGCCTGGCATGCCCGTGGCATACAACGCGACGGCCGTGACTGCCGCCCCAACGACGACCTTCGCCGCACCGCCGCCGGTGTTTATCAAGACTTTCCTGCCGTCTTGCAGGGTGACCCAGCGTTTTGCCATTACAAGCCCCCAGTTCCCTACCCTTGTCGATGCTAAGGGTCAGCATCGACAGTTTCCTGCCGTCGGCTACTGAACTGTTGGGTCAGGTAACCCGCTGGCGGCGCAGGCGTGCCGCGAGTGCGGGAATCGCGGCGATCTTGTCGGTAGGGAGGTCATCCCAGAGCAGACCGTGCGGCCGTCGCGGTTCATCGCACCTGATCACGGTGGTGGGGGTCACGACGATGTCCACGCTGAAATCGTGGGTGGTTTCGGGTAGGTCGTCGTCGGTGACCTGTAGGTCGTGCACGGTGGTCACGATTGTCGTCTCGGGTCCGACGAGCCCGGCTTCCTGGAGGAGCGCGACTTCGATGTCGGAGTATCCGGCTCCTTTGCCGAGGCGTACGCCGTGGCGGTTCACGGCGACGCTTCCGCACACGATGAGGTCAGGCGGCCGCATGTTACGTCGACGGGCTGGCCGACCTTGACCGCGGCTTTCTTGCCGGCGGCCTCAGCGGGGGTGACGGGCAAGGTGTCCGGATCGAGCAGGTAGAAGGGCTTCGGCTCGGCGAGTTTGGGCACCGCCATGTAGACCAGCTTGCCTTCGTCGAGAGCGCGGGCGCGCACCGGCTGTTGCGCTGTGTCAGGTACCGCTTTGACGATCTTCGCGGACTGCCATTCCGGCAACTCCGCGAGCCTGTCGGCGGCTTTCTGCGCGCCGAAGAAGGCAGGGATCCGGCCGCGCACACCAGCCGGCGCGGCGTGGTGTTCCTCCAGCAGCGCCCACACCTGCTCGCGGACAGCTCGCTTCATCTCGTCCACGTTCATCGCCACTGCTCCTCACGCCGTCATCAAGGTCAACACCCGCTCATACACGTCCTGTACCAAGTCCACGTTCCGCCATCGCCGGAGTTCGCGGCAAGCACTGAAGACGATGTTCAGCCCGCCCCACCTCGCGTTGCCTCGACGACATCCACGGCCCGATGCAACGCAGGAGGACCTTCCCCTCGTAGACCGCTACCTTGAGGGAATCCGCAAAGTAATCGACAACCACTGGGCGGGTCCGCGTCCGGGACGCGCCACCCGGATCGCGTCGAGTACGGCGGCCATCTGGGGGCTGTCGGCGCGTTGACCGGCGGTGATCAGCAGTGATCAGCAGTGATAACGGTCTCCGGCCTTGTTCACAGGCCAGGTGGATCTTCGTGGTGAAACCGCACCGAGAACGCCCCAGCGCGTGATCGGCCGGTTCGTCACCAGGCGGTTCGACCTGCTCATCTGGGCGGCGGCGGCGGGCTCCAGCGGCATGCTGGTGGGCCCGGTTGATCCTGGAGTCCACCGACACCTGCCAGTCGATCAGTCCCACCGCATCGGCCCAGGCCCGCAGCGCGCAGAGAATCCAGGGCCACACGCCTTCACGCTGCCAGCGACGAAACAGCTGGTAGATCGACTGCCAATGCCCATAGCGCTCCGGAACATCACGCCACGGCGCAACCGACCCGCACACGCCACCGGATCCCATCGAGCAACTGCCGCCGTGTCCACTTCGGCCGACGACCCGCCACGGGTCGAGGCGGCAACACACGCTGCAACGCCACCCATTGCCGGTCCGTCAGATCCTTACGCGCGCCGATCGATACGCTTCCCACCGAGGTCTCCGGTCAGATGTTGATCTTCTTGGTCGTTGATCCATCTAGCGGAGACCTCCCCTCGTGCCCGACAGCACCCCCAAGTTCCTAAACAGCTCCTAGCCGCGAGGCGGCGAGTAGGTCCGGGCGGAGAGTGCTCGGGCCTGCTGCGCTGGTATATCCAGCGAAGGTGTCCGAGGGCAATTGGACAGGAATCCTCGGTCGCCAACCGTGTGCGCTTTGACGTCCTTGTCGGGGCCGGTTGTGTCATCGAGCCCGCCTGGGCCGACGTTCAAGCGCCGCGTGACTCCGCGACCCGGCGCATCCAGTAGCGGAACCAGTTGCCGCCGAAGGGAACGTACACGCGAACCGGTACGTCTCGGGCGACGAGGTCGGTCACCATGTCCGGGCGTACCCCCAGCAGTTGCTCGACCGGCAACGGCCCATGCGCGGCGAGCAGAGCCTCACGGAGGACGCCGTCGTGGGTGGCCAGCGCGAACGGTGTGCTGCTCTCCGCCAACTGGTGCGCCAGGCGAAGGAAAGCGAGATCGGTGGGCTCGCCGTACGGCAAGGCGCGGTCGCGTGCCTCGACGTAGGCGCCCTTGACCAGCCGGATGTGTACGCCGGCGGCCTGCAGCCGCCGGATGTCCCCCGGCGTCCGATGCAGGTTCGCCTGCGCGGTGGCGCCGAGCCGGTCGGCCAGTCCCTTGCCCGCGACGGTGAGCACGCACGACAGCACAGCGTCGGCGCGAGCATGGTCCTCTGCGCCCACCTGTATGCGCCTGCCCTCCGGAAGCGCTCGCGCGATCGCGGCCAGGTGCTCGGCGCAGCGTGCCGGATCGACATCAAGCCCGAGATGCGACAAGTCGATCGCCAGCCAAGTGTGTTGCGGCAGGTGGGCGAGTTCAGTCGCCAGGCTCACGTAGTCGTCGGCGACGCGCTCGGCGACCGGCGGGTGGCTGACCAGTTCGCCGAACTGATCGATGCTGCCGGCCACACCGTGTGTGTGCAGGTCCCGGACCTGCCGGACGGCATCGCCGAACGACGTGCCCGCGACGTAACGCGACGCCGCTCGCCACGCCATTTCCCGTCCTCGCGGCACGGACCGCACGATCCGCTCGAACCGGCTACTGGTGGCCAGCCGGAACAGGATCTCGCGGTCGATCGACATGCTGACATCCTGGCAGATGGTGCGATGCTCGATTTGGCTCGGCGCGCAGGTCGCCGAAGGCGCTCGTGACAATTGCGTTGTTTCCGATGCTGGTTGGCTGCTTCGATCGGTTGCCATGGAGCGGTTTCTGGTCACCGGTAGTTCGGGCCACCTCGGTGAGGCGCTGGTACGCACCTTGCGTGCGCGGGAGCTGGACGTCGTCGGCCTCGACGTCATCGAATCCCCCTTCACGACGGTCGTGGGTTCCGTCGCTGACCGGGAAGTCGTGCGCACAGCGATGGACGGGGTCACCCACGTGCTGCACACCGCAACCCTGCACAAGCCCCATGTCGGGTCCCACGCGCGGCAGGAGTTCGTGGACACCAATGTCTCCGGCACACTGGCCCTGCTGGAGGAGGCCGCTTCCGCAGGCGTGAGCAGCGTCGTGTTCACCAGCAGCACCAGCGCCTTCGGTCGTGCCCTCACCCCGGCGCCAGGGCAACCCGCCGCGTGGATCATCGAAGACGTTCGCCCTGTGGTCCGCAATATCTACGGTGCCACCAAGGTCGCAGCCGAGGAGCTGTGTGAACTGCTCGCACGCGACCTCGGCCTTCCCGCCGTCGTCCTCCGTACGTCACGGTTCTTTCCGGAGCGCGACGATCGCGACGACGTTCGTGCCGCGTACGACGACGCGAACCTGAAGGTCAACGAGTTCCTCTACCGCCGCGTCGACCTCGCCGACGTCGTCGAAGCCCACTTGCTCGCGGCGGCACGCGCGCCGGAACTAGGGTTCGCCCGCTACATCATCAGCGCCACCACCCCGTTCACTCCCACGGATCTCCCCGAACTCGCCGTGGACGCTCCCGCTGTGTTCGCGCGGTTGTTCCCCGAGATCGCCGAGGACTACCGGCATTGGGGATGGCGTATGTTCCCAACGCTGGATCGGGTCTATGTCAACGGTCGGGCCAGGCGGGACCTGGGTTGGGCGCCCGCCTACGACTTCAAGGCCGTCGTGGAACTCGTGCGAGCCAACGAAAAGCCGCGCAGCCCACTTGCCACGGTGGTTGGTGCCAAGGGCTACCACGCCACGCCGACCGGGGTGTACACGGTATGAGCGCGATTTCAGTTCCGGGTGAGCGTTCGGGTGATGCCGGTTGCCACCGTGGTGGCGAGAACCCATCCGATGATGGTGAGTAGGTAGGCGAACCATTGGGTTGTTTCGCTCGGTGCGAAGGCATTCTGCTGCCCCAGCTTCAACACCGGCACGAGTACGTCAAGCGTGTAGAAGAAGGCGTTGAACCCGGTGCCGCTCTGGATCTGCGTCGGGGGATCGAACCAGAACAAGACTGTGCCGATCGAGAGTAGGGTGAGCAGCCACATCGCCGCGCGGCCTGGCAGGTAGCCGTAGCCGACCGTCCAGTCCTGCAACAATCCCCATGTCTTGGCTGGAAGGGACAGCGTCTTGCGGCGGCGCCGCTGCTTCGCCAGCAGGACCCGCCGTGCGTCGGCGTCGTGTCCCAGCCGACGGTAGGTGATGGCGAGCTGCTCATACGGCAGTGGGCGGTAGCCATCCGGTTGCCTGGCCAGCCAGTTCAGCCGGTCAGCGACGCTCAGCAACGGGTCCAGCGCGTCGTAGACCGAACCGTCCAGTTGCACCGTTCCAGAGATCGACGACACGTCGTCGCGCAACAGTCCGAACCGTGCGTAGCGCAGGTCGATGTCCCCGGTAATTTCCCTGGCGGGCAGCAGCTCGAAAACATTGGCCTGACTCCCGATGAGCCGAAGCCCCCCGTCAGCGACGAACCCCTCGTCGCAGCGCAGCCCGCGTTCCACCACCAGGCTGCCCCCGTCAAGCGCGTGGCCTCCGGCGTTGTTGAGGTGTGCGCCGGAAAGCACGAGGTCGCCCGCGATATGGGCGCCCAGTAGACGAAACTCGGCGTTGGCTGTCAGGTTCGCGCAGTACAGGTTCTGGTCCACCCGTAGGTTGTCGGCGATCACAGCCGGGCCGTCCGGGTTGTCGAGGTGTGCACCGGATAGGTTGATCTGGCCGTGAACGTGGGCTTGGACGAGCCTTATGGCGCCGTCGAAGCGGCACCCTTCGACCAGGTTGCAGTCGTCGTGAATCGTGGTCCGGCTGGCTTCGAGTGCGTCACGTTCTCGGCTGGTCACTCGCGCCTCCAGCATGTGCAATCCACCGCCGATCCGCGCCCCGACGAGGTATATCCCGCCCGCGGCTTCGAAGTGCGCGCAGTAGATGCTGTGGTCGATCACCAGGCGTGCCGCGTGCAGCGCATAGCCGTTGGATGCTCCCAGTCGCGCGTAGTTGAGCAACAAGATGCCGCCGAGTTGGGCGCCTGCGAGCCTGATACCGGCAGGTATTTCGCAGTCGCGGAGCACAAGGTCGCCTTCGATGCGAGCCTGCCTGGCGTGCAGGCCAGGCAGGCTCGATCCCGAGAAATCCAGGCGTCGCGTCCGCGCGTTGGCGACCGTGACCTCCTGATCGAAGTGACACTCGGTCAACTCGAGCGTGACGCCGATCTCCGCATCGGTGAGGTCCAAGGGGCCAACGATGCGGGCACCGACGAGGCTGAGCCGCGCCACGTGGCCGGGTTCGGCTGCCCGCCTTTCCAGCAGCAATGTCTTCAGCACACTGGCACGGACGGTGCGCTCCGGCCCCCAGGACTGGCCACGTTCCGGCGTGTCCTTCTCCTGCTCGCCGGTGCGCAGATCCGCCGGCATGCCAGCTGGAAACGCCTCCCACACTTGCTGTTCGGCCTCGGACAGTCCTGCCACGTGCATCCAGTCTCCCGGTTCGCCACGACCGGGTAGATCATCTACCAGGGCTTGCCCACTCGGTAGGAGGCACCATGGCCGATTCCGTGATCGCGGGTCCACTGCGACCCTCGCCGAAGACGACTGATGCCGACCGGATCGGTCAGGCGGGTACCTGTAGCGGCCGGGGCTGTGTCTGCCAGGCGTTGATCCTGCGAATCGCGATGATGATCAAGATGCCCGCGCAGACGTTCAGCAGTGCGGATAAGGCGCTGATTCCGAAGAGCCGCCTTAGCAACTCCACGGTTACTTCCTGCCGGAGCGCCATTTGTTGCGTGACCCTGTCGAGCAGCCAGCTGAACAGCAACAGGGCCCACCACCAGCGCAGCAGGGCCACTCCCGCCTCGGGCTCCGGGCGGCTTGCACGCCAGATGTCGGAGACGACCTGGAACGGGAACCACAGGTTCACCACGGGGCAGAACCAGCCGCCGATCACCCAGCCACGAGCGCGGCGATGCGGCAGCGGCGACAGTTGCTCCGCGTTCTCTCTCACTCGCCAAAGCCACACAAGGAACACCACTGCGGCCGCGATGAGAATGCCAAGCCCCAAGAGCCCGACGCCGAGTGCGATGTCGTCCGCCGCGTACAGGTCCGCCTCGGTGACGCCGGGCTCGCCGTTCACATAGTCGTTGACGACCGTGTAGGTGTGGCGGTAAGACCCGCTGATTGCCAGTTCGGCCACTGTCTCCAGCCAGATCAGGATCACGGCGGCCGTGCCGATCGCGCCCACCTTGCGTAGCGGTCGCGTGGGCATGGCGGGAACGGGCGCCGGTTGGGGATGGGTCATTGAACGGAACGTCCTCTCGCGTTCGATGTCGATTACTCGACCGACCGTCCACAATGCGGCATATCGACCGGTTGGTCGGTTTCGCTTCGATCACGGTTTGACGGTGCGTCGATTTGCGAGTTCAACAGGCGAGCGGCGCGCACCTGACGTATGCAATACCCATGCAGAAACCGCTGGCCACGCTCCCGGAATGGCTACGAGAGGACGTCAATACCCTGTGGGAGTATCACGACCTGGGGCACCCGCACAGCCGCTGCGAGGTCGGGATCGGACTGGGCAGTCACGATCTCGGTGTCGCCGTCCACACCTCGCGGCTGTATCACCTCGGCTTGTTCCCGCTGATCGTGTTCACCGGCGCGAAAACACCGACGACGGCTGATGTGTTCCCACGCGGTGAGGCGGTGCACTACCGGGAGCACGCGATCGGGCTGGGTGTTCCGGAGAGCGCCATCCTGGTGGAGACGCGCGCCCGCAACACCGGTGACAACATCGCGTTCACCCGGGACCTGCTGGCCGGGCTCGGGTTGCACCCTCGAACCGTCATGCTGGTCTGCAAGCCCTACCACCAGCGCCGCGCCTACGCGACCTGCCGGAAGCTGTGGCCGGAGGTGGAGGTGCGTTGCGCGGCGCAGTCACTGTCCCTTGAGGAGTACGTCGGCCACATCGGCGACGCCGATCGGGTGCTCAACATGCTCGTAGGCGACACCCAGCGGATCACCGAGTACGCCGAACGAGGCTTCGCCGTCCCCCAGGTCGTGCCGCCACGGGTTCGGCAGGCGTACGAGCGGCTGGTCGACGCCGGATACACCGAACGACTCGTCTAGTTGAAGCGTGTCACTCACCAGCGTGTTTGAGGTGTGTCGGGTGATTCACCCGCTGATCGAACGCGAACCCTTCCGGCGTTCCGTCGCGACTACACATTCTCAGCACCGAGAGGAGAACCGGATGCGACTTCGCCAAGCCGCCGCCGTCCTTGTCCTGGCAGCGGGCGCCTCACTGACCCTCGCCGGAACGGCGACCGCGCAGGATAGAGGCCTCGACTGTCCCAACTTCCCGAACCAGGCCGAAGCGCAGAAAGTCTACAACCAGGACACCAGCGACCCGCACCGGCTGGACGCCGACAACGACGGCATCGCGTGCGAGCGCAATGGCCCGCCTTCGCTGACCAGCGTCACCACACCGACGACCACGATGCCGACAACCAGCCCGCCGACCAGCAGGCCGACCGAGACCCACTCCGCCACCAGTACCCAGTTCACCAGCACCGCCGCCGGTGACCAGGTGCAGAAGATGCCCTCGGGTGCTGTCGCGGCCGGTGACGGGTCCTCCGGTGGTGGTCCGGGTGCCGCGCAGGTGCTGTTCAGCCTGGCCGGACTTGGCGTGATCGCCACGACCACCGCGGTGGCCGTGCGGCGCGGTCGCAAGACCAGCTGACGAATGCGGCGGCTTTCCTCGCGCCGCTACCCCCGTCGGCCCGCGTTTCGCGGACTGGCGGGGGTAGTCGCGGTTGTCCTGGCTCTGCTCACCGGCTGTACCGATGTCGAGGGCACGGCGACCACGGTCCCGGTCGCGCTGTCGGGAGATCAGGCCGCCGTGGCGGAGCAGCGAGCCCCTGCCGTGCTGGCCGAGTCGCGCCCGCAACGGTTGCGCATTCCCGAGATCGGCGTGGATGCCAGTGGTCTGCTCGATCTCGGGCTCAAGCCCGACGGCAGCATGGAGGTTCCTCCCGACGGCAGCACCGTGGGTTGGTACACCGAGTCCCCCACACCCGGCGAGCAGGGACCGGCGGTGCTGGCCGCGCACGTCGACTGGGCGGGTGAGGAAGGCGCGTTCTACGACCTGCACGAACTCGTCCCCGGTGACGAGGTGATCGTCGATCGCGCCGACGGCACCGTCCCGTTGTTCCGGGTGTATCGGGTCGAGCAGTACCCCAAGGACCGTTTCCCGAGTGCAAGGGTCTACGGCGACGCGCCCGGTGCCGAGCTTCGCCTGATCACCTGTGGCGGTGAGGTGGACTCCGAGCAGGGCGGCTACCGCGACAACATCGTGGTCTACGCGCGCATGGACTCCTGAGTCGCTAGCCGGCCGGCAGCGGCTCGCCAGTCTCGAGCAGGGTCTTCAGCCCGGAGAGCAGGTGGGGCCAGCCCTGGCTGAACAGGCCGAGGGCGGTGCTGCCCGGCTCGCTCTCGTGGATGACGGTGAGCTTGACGGTCTCGCCGAGTGGCTCGAGCTCGAAGGTGACTTTGGACCGGGGTTCCTCGGCGAGCTTGGCGAGGACCTCCTCGCTGATGCCCGCCGCTTTCGCCCACTGCGGCGTGAACGTGTGCCAGGTGTAGGAAAGCCGCCGGTGTGGCTGGGCCTCCAGCACGACTTGTTCGGGGTCGGAGATCGTGTTGCCGCCTTCTTCCCACGTCATCGTGGACCCGACTGCCCAGTCGGTCTCGAAGGCCACGCCCCAGTAGCGGCGGGTGAAGGCCGGATCGGTGAGCGCCTGCCACAGCCGCTGCGGGGTGGTGCGGATATATGTCGTGTAGACGAAGTCGTTGCTGCCCATGGGTTGCTCCAATGCTGATTTCAGGTCGGCCAGAGCCTGCGCGCGTTCGCGGTGGTAGCGGTTGATCCAGCGATCGGCGATGGCGGTGATGGGCTCGGCGTTGAGGTAGTGCAGCTTCTGCCTGCCTCGCCACACGGTCGTGACCAGGTTGGCGTTCTCCAGCACGGCCAGGTGCTTGCTGACCGACTGCCGTGCCATGTCCAGCCCCGCGCACAGCTCACTCAGGGTCTGCCCGTTCCTGGTGTTGAGACGGTCCAGTAGCTGACGCCTGCTGGCGTCCGCCAGTGCCTTGAAGACCTCGTCCATCACGATCCGTTCCAATATGCAGCCGTTCGGCTGCCTCTCTTTATAGGCAGCCTGGAGGCTGCATGTCAAGGGTGCTGCCGAGCCGGTTGACGTGGCAGGATGCCGCCCGTCCGTCGAAGGGCAGCGACGACCATGAGCGAAGACCGTGGAGAGCAGGATGAAATGGCGACACACGAGGAGACCCTCGCCCAACTCGAACAGGGCTCGCAGAACTGCGAGAACATCCACGGTGTCATTCAGAACGCGCTGCAGTTGGCCACGAACCTGTCCGAGTTGGTGCAGAACAGTCTGGGAGGCACGACCGCGTACGACGAGGTCGGCGGCTACTGCGAGAGCGTTACGAACCAACTCGCGCTGTCCGCGCAGACCGTCGAGCAGACCAAACACGCCATCGACAACCTGATGGTCCGCTTCCACGGCGCACCCTGAACCTGCCCACGCCCGGTAGGATCGGGCTCGCCGCACGGGGACAAGGTCGAGGAAGAGGTGGGCGCGTTGGCCAGCGGTGGGAAGTCGGCGCCGAAGCCCAAACCGCCGCCCGCTCTCCAGCGGTGGTTCCAGGAGCGGACCTCGCCGTATCCGTGGGAGCAGGACGGCCTCGACCATGTGAAAGACCTGATGCCGCAGGCCGAGCCGTATCGGGCCTGGGCCACGTTCTCCTTCACTGCCGCTTCCGGCCGCGTCAACGAATGCGATCTGCTGATCGCCGTGCCGGGCGGGCTGTACCTGGTCGAGCTGAAGGGCCACCCCGGCAGGGTGGTGAACAACGGGAACACCTGGAGCTTCTTCAAGGACGGCTCGCGGCGCGAGCGGATTCTTCGCAACCCGCTGCACCTGACCGACCTGAAGTGCAAGGAGCTGAAGAGCCGGCTGGAGTGGGCGGCCAAGCAGTTGCGCATCACCCAGCGCGTTCCCCGGGTCGAGCCCGCGATCTTCCTGTCCGCTCCTGACCTGCGGTCGGAGTTGGACGAGGTGCAAAGCACCCGGGTGTACGGCAGGGATGGGGTGCCCCATGGCTTGCCGTGGATCTGGCGCGACCTGCTCGCCAAGCCCCCGCAGCGCGAGCACCAGCGGGTAAGCCCGGAGTTCTCCCGGCATGTGCTGCCGAAGCTGCTGGAGAAGATCGGCATCAGCGTCTCCACGGCACATCTGCGTTTCGGCGACGACTGGACGCTGTCCGGCGAAGCGCTCGACGCGGGGCCGACGTGGGAAGACCGTCTCGCCGAACACAAGGGTCTGGTTCCGCAGGAGGGCCGGGTCCGGATCTATCTCACCGAGCGGCAGGCGAGCGACGAGCGCAGGCAGTCGGTGGACCGGGCCGCCCGGCGTGAGTACCAGGTGCTGCAGGGCATCAACCACCGCGGGATCGCGCAGGCCGTGCAGATCCGGGAGCACCAGGCAGGGCCCGCGATCCTGTTCCAGCACAAGAGCAGTGACCTGCGACTGGACTCCTACCTGGACCTGCACGGCGATCGGCTCAGCTTGCAGACGCGGCTCGACCTGGTCCGCCAGCTCGCCGAGGCGGTGCAGTACGCGCACCAGCGCGCGCTCTACCACCGGGCGCTGGCGGCCCGCTCGGTCTACGTGTCGGCGAAGCACGACGGCTCCCAACCCGTGCTGCGGATCATCGACTGGCAGGCCGCCGCGCGAGACTTCGACACCACCGGGTTCTCCTCCATCGGCAACACATCGCTGACCGGCGAGCATCTGGCGGGCGCCGCCGAGGTGTATCTGGCACCGGAGTTCGACACGCCCTACGCCGACCCGGTGGACCTCGACATCTTCGGGTTGGGCGCGCTCGCGTATCTGTTGCTCACGGGGCAGCCGCCCGCCACTCAGCGCAGCGGGCTCATCGAACGGCTCGCCGAGAACAAGGGCCTGCACCCGTACGCGGTGTCGGACGGCATCTCCGACGCGCTCGACGCGCTGGTGTTCGACGCCACCCGCACCGACCTCGCGCAACGGCTGGACTCCGCCGACGCGTTCCTCAAGCGGCTCGGCAGCGCGGAGTGGCAGTCGGTGCCGAGCGCGGCCACGCGGACCGTGGACCCGCTGGAGGCGACCACGGGCGAGATCGTCGACGGCGACTGGGTGGTGGAGCGCGTGCTGGGCACGGGAGCCACCGCCCGCGCGCTGCTGGTCTCACGCACGCAGGAGGACGAGGACGGCACCGCGCAAACCGAGCGCCGGGTGCTGAAGATCGCGCTGGATGAGAACAAGGCCGCGCGGCTGCAGGCAGAGGCGCGGGCGCTGGAGGTGGCGGACGGCGGCGTGGTTGTGCGGCTGCTCGACGGCCCGCGCGAGCTGGGTGGGCGCACCGTGCTCGATCTGGAGTACGCGGGCGGGCAGGACCCGGACGGTCGCACGCTCGGCGAATTGCTGCGCGCCGAAGGCAGGCTGAGCTACCACTACCTGGAGCGGTTCGGCCGGGACCTGTTCACCGCGCTGGATCAGCTTGCGGGCAAGGGAGTTCGGCACCGCGATCTGAAGCCGGACAACTTCGGTGTCTACCGCAGGGCCGACCGCTCCACACAGCTGATGCTGTTCGACTTCTCGCTGGCCGACGCCTCGGACCGCGACGTGAAGGCGGGCACGCGGGGTTATCTCGACCCGTTCCTGGACACCGCTCGCCGCCCCGGCTACGACGACCACGCGGAGCGGTACGCGGCAGCGGTGACGCTGCACGAGATGGCGTCGGGGCAGCGGCCGGTGTGGGGCGACGGGATGACCGACCCGCGCACCACCACCGACGAGGTACCGGCGATTGCCGCCGACCTGTTCGAACCCGCGCTGCGCGATGAGTTGACCGCCTTCTTCCTGCGCGCGTTCCACCGGGATGTGGATCGCCGGTTCGACACCTTCCGGCAGATGGAGGACGCCTGGCGGGCCGTGTTCATCTCGGCCGATGCGGCGGCGCCGGTCACCACGCCCGGCACGGTTGGGTTGGAGGAGTCCTCCCTTGAGGAGACCCGTGACGCGCATGCCGCGGCCGCGAAACTCGACACGCAGTTGGAGGCTGCCGGTCTGACGCCTCGCGCGGTGTCGGTGGCGCACTCCTTCGGCGCCACGACGGTCGGTGAACTGCTCGACGTGCAGCTCTACGAGATCGCCAAGGCGCGCGGCGCGGGCGCGGTGGTGCGCAAGGAGCTCAACCGCAGGCACAAGCAGTGGAGCCAGGCACTGCTGACGCCCGGCGAGGACCGGGGTCGCGCCGCGACTCCCACCGAGGGCCAGCTCACCATCGACGATATGGCCGCGCTGCTGGCCCCCAAGTCCGCGCGGCGTGGTTCGAAGCGCGCCGATGTCGTGCGGCTGGTGCTGGGCCTGCCGAACGGTGACGGCCTGCCGCATACCTGGCCGACCCAGTCGGAGGTGGCGCAGCGGCTGGACATCACGCAGGCCACCGTGTCGAACCACTACCGCGCGGCGGTGAAGGAATGGGCGGCCATGCCGTGGCTGGCCGACGTGCGCGACGAGCTGGTGGAACTGCTCGGCGAGGCAGGCCGGGTGATGACCGCGCACGAACTGGCCGCCGCGCTACGTGCCCGGCACGGCGTGGCCAGGGACGACTCCGCGCAGCGCACGGCCGCGCGAGCGGTCGCGATCGTGCGGGCCGCGGTGGAAACCGAGGTCTGGACCGGATTGCAGGCCAAGGAGCCCGACGACGAGCCTCGGCTGGTTGCGGCGCGGAGGGGCAGGCAGGTGCTGGTCGCGTTGGAGTCGATGCCCGGCTCCAACGATCCGAGTGCTCCCGAGCTGGCCGACTACGCGGTGGCGCTGGGTGCGCGCGCCGACGAACTGGTTGCCGAGGAGCCGCTGCCCGGCCGGGGCGTGGTGGTTCGCGAGCTGCGGGCTGTGCCCGCGCCGGAGGGTTTGCCGTCGCTGGCGGACACGCGGCTGGTGGAGCTTGCCGCGGAGTTGTCGGCGCGGGCCGCCGTGTCACCTCGGCTGGAGCTCTATCCCACGGAGTTGGAGCTGGTGCGCGCGTTGCGGATCTCGCAGGCGGGTGCCGGGGTGCGCCGCGAGCCCGGTGTCACCATGGAGGACCTGCTGGCCAAGGTGCGGGCGCGGTTCCCCGCTGTGGTGCTGGACGAGGATCTGACCCACGTGCGGTTGGAGGAGGCGCTGCGCGCGGCGGGCTTCCCGCTGGAGTACGACACCGCGACCAGGCGGTTCCGTGCGCGGGCGCCGGAGTTGTCGCGGGTGGCGACGTCGTCGAGCACCGCCATGAGCGGGCACGGCAGGCTGCGTGCTGCCGGTCTGGACCCGCGCGATGTGTTGGCGGCGAAGCTGACCTCGGCGGTGGAGCGCGGCGGGTTCCTGGCACTGACGTTGCGGGGTATCTACCTGCCGGGGGCGGCGGAGGCGCTCGCGGCGAGCTACCCGTTGCAGTCGGTGAACGTGGACCGCGAGTTCCTGTCGGTTTTCCGGGCGCTGGCCACCGAGCGTGGGCAGGACTGGGACAAGGTGCGCAAGCTGGATGCCCGCTACAGCGAGACGGGGGAGCCGTCGCGGGGCCTGGCCGCCTACGCGCGGGACGCGTGGAACCGGGTGCAGCAACGGCTGCTCGACCTCGCCGAGGGGAAGCAGACCATCCTGTTCCTGCACCACGCGAGCCTGCTCGGCCGCTACTACGACCAGGGCGGCCACCAGCTGTTGACGGGTCTGCAGAACGCGGCGAGGCGATCCGACGAGGTGCCGCACGGGCTGTGGCTGCTGTGCCCGGCGGACTCGGCGCTGGAGACCCCGCAGCTCGACCAGCGCATCGTGGAGGTGCTGACCGACTCCGAACGCGTGGTGCTGGACCGGCAGTTCCTCGCCACACTGCGCGGCGAAGCGGGCAACGTAGCTTGAACTACCACGCCGCTGTTCCGGTCGGGCACGATCAGGGATACGACCTTGAGCTGACCGCAGCCGCCGATGTCGATGAGCTAATTCGGCTGCTCAGCCTGGACGACGCGGGCGCGGCCAGTATCCAGCGCACCGAGGTCGACCCGGTGCTCGACGTGCAGGTACACGACAGGTTCGGATACCTGATGTACGTGGGTGACCAGATGTACGGCTACAGCGTGGGTGACCCGGATTCGCCCGACCTCGCCGACTTATCGGAGGTCGGGTTTCCGGCGGGCACAGGTGTGCCGTTGGAGCGGTTTCGTGCCGCGCTGGTCGAGTTCATTACGAAGGACGGAGCGCTGCCGTCCGTGGTTGAGTGGCGTCCGGTGGAGCAATTCGCGGGCGATTGAGCGTGATGGGTCCGCCCGCTGAGCCCTAGCGAAAAGCACCTGCTTCGCCGCCACCGTTCGGCAACCATGGGTGGATGCTGGTCGACCACTTCCCGCCGCTCGGATTGCTGTTGCGCACGCCGCGCCTGGAGTTGCGAATCCCAACGGGCGAGGCGCTGGCCGACTTGGCCGACCTCGCGGTGGACGGTATTCACCCGCCCGAGACCATGCCGTTCGTCTTTCCCTGGACCGACCAGCCTCCCGCCGAATTGGCACGTGATGTCCTTCGGCATCACTGGCGGCACCTGGCCAACTGGACGCCGCAGAACTGGTCGCTGTTGCTCGCCGTGTTCCGCGACGGCACGGTGGTGGGGCAGCAGGCGCTCAGCGGCCGGGAGTTCGCCACCAGCCGCGAGGTGACTACCGGCTCCTGGCTGGGGCAGCGGTATCAAGGCCAGGGCATCGGCACCGAGATGCGCGCGGCCGCGCTGCACCTGGCCTTCGCCGGGCTCGGGGCTGAAGCGGCGATCTCGGGCGCGTTCACCGACAACCCGGCATCGTTGGCGGTGTCGCGCAAGCTCGGTTACCAGCCGGACGGCATCAGCAGGCACGCCGTGCGCGGAGAACTGGCCATCGAGCAGCGAATGCGTTTGAGCCGGCAGAACTGGGAGCGCCACCGAAGCATCGACGTAACCATCGAAGGCTTGGAGCCGTGCCTGCCGCTGTTCGGGCTCGACGACGGGTGAGGTAGCCACTGCAGCAGTGAATCGTCTTCGCATTGTTACTGGCTGATCGACAACAGCAAGATAGGTTGCTGCCGTGGCGCGGCAACGCGAGTATGGCGAAATCCCCGGCTACCCGGAAGGTACCGAGTTCACCAATCGCAAGGAGTTGGCTGACGCGGGCGTTCACCGCCCGTTGCAGGGAGGCATCTCCGGCGGTAAAGATGGTGCCGACTCGATCGCCGTCTCCGGCGGTTATCCAGATGATGAAGACTTCGGCAACGAGATCATCTACACCGGTCAGGGCGGACGCGATCCCGCTACGGGCAAGCAAGTAAGAGACCAGGAACTCGTACTCGGGAATATTGGCCTCGTCCGTAGCCGGTTGGACAACCGACTTGTCCGTGTTATTCGTGGGGCACACAAAGGCGGTAAACACGCACCCGAGCGGGGCTACCGCTATGACGGACTCTTCTGGGTAGATGACTATTGGCACGACATTGGTCGCGATGGCTACCGGATCTGGAGATTCCGGCTTGTCAAGCTCGTGCCAGACAGCGACTCGGCGAGGCGGTCAGTTCCAGCTTCGACCCGTCGCACTGAATCCGTGAGCTCACGGATCGTGCGAGATCGAACAGTCGCCGAGCAGGTCAAAGCTTGGCACAACTCTGCTTGCCAAGTCTGTGGCACTTGCTTGCAGACAGTTGCGGGACCCTATGCGGAAGGCGCTCACATTCAAGGGTTGGGTCGGCCGCACAACGGTCCCGATGATGAGAGCAACATGCTGTGCTTGTGCCCGAACCATCATGTTCTTTTCGACTCCGGCGCAATTCACATCGACGATGACTTCGTGGTCTGGGACTCGATCGAGCAAACCAGGATCGGGCCGTTGCGAAGGGTCAGTGAACACCGCATCGGGCTGGATTTCCTGCGCTACCACCGGCAGCACTATGCCAGCCCGCAAGACCGCGCGTCTTGAACAACGCCACCGACGCGTATCGCTATGCCGCGTGCCCTGGCAGGCCGTAGGCTCGCGCCACAGCCGACTCCACTTCAGTACAGTCCACTTCGGCCTCCTCCGCGACGGTGAAGCCCAATTCCAGCAGCAGGAAGCCGATGGCTCGAAGGGCCGGGATGCTGTCCGCAAGCCCGGCGTCCTTGCGTTCGTAGAGCCCTTCGGTCTCGCTGTCGATTGCTCGCGCGATGCGCAGCAGCGCCGCCTGGATGTCCTGGTGTGCTGGTGGGTGCAGCACGGTGGGTTTCACGCGAAGTCCCCCTGGGCGGGTGCGGGGTAGGCCAGCATTCGGCGGGAGAGCCGCCGCAGGTCCAGCCCGGCGGCACGAATGGCCGTGGTGTCGCCTGGTGCGGCTTCTTCCAGATGCGCGAGCGAGCCGATGGCTTCGTGGATCGCCGACCACAGCAAGGTGTCGTAGTCGGCGACGGCCGGCGTGTACCATGTGGACGGTCGGCAGGTTTCGAGGATGCCGCGGCCGGTGTCGTGCAGGTACTCCAGACTGCCGCTCGTGAGCCTGCACATCTCGGCGAGCACGTCGTCCAGCGCGTGCCATTGTGACCTGGTGAGAATGGTGTGGGTGGTGCCGAGTCCGGTGCTCGGTCGGGGGTCGTTCATGCGTTCTCCGGCAGCGGTGGGATTTCCTCGGGTGGGAAGCCGTCACGGACGCGCCATTCGTGGTCGCAGCGCCAGCAGGTGGGGGCGTAGCAGCAGCCGCTGAGTTCGACGAAGTCCCGCTCTCGTGGCGTGACTTCCGCCCCGCACAGCGCGGTGAACACCACTCCGGGGTGCGGGATCGCTGTTGTGCCGGTGTCGTAGGCATGCCGTCGCCCGTTTGCCTGCTGCCACCGGAACCTGGTCATCTCGTGCCCCCGCGAGATCATGGCTGCCGACGCGACCCTCGCGTCCTGGGAAAACGCTCTCTGTCTACGCCGCGTAGCCGCAATGTCCCGATCGAGTGACTGATACCAAGGGGGCCCGGATCGCTACTATCCCCCTTCATGGGGGCTGACGCGAACGGCCTGACGACGCGGGCCAGAGCGCTTGTCGCGGCGATCAGGAACCTCCTGGACAACGCCGGGATGAGTGGGCGCGAGCTGTCGGAACGGCTCGGGCTGAGCCACAGCACGGTCTCGCACTGGCGAACCGGGCGTCGCTTGCCGACGCCGGAGGATGTCGCGTCGCTGCTGACCCTGCTGGGTGTGACGGGGCAGGAGAAGCAGCGGCTCGTGGAAATGGCGCGGCACGCCGCTGAGCCGAACTGGCTCGTGGTTGGAATGCCGGGTATCCCGCAGCAACTGGCGGGAGCCATCGAGTCGGAGCGTTCGGCCTCCGCGATTGCCCAATGGGCAAGGGATGTCGTGCCCGGTCTGCTACAGACTGCCGATTACGCGCGAGCGTTGGCAGCCGCCAGTGGTTTGCCGCAGAACGAGAGCGAGGCGCGAGTGCTGCTTCGGATCGGCCGCGCCGAGGTGCTGACTCGGCGTCATCCGGTGCAACTGCTGGCGTTGATCGGTGAGGACGCTCTGCGTGAGCCGGTCGGCTCCGCACTGGTGATGGCGGACCAACTCCGGCACCTCAAGGAGATGAGCGACCGGAGCAACGTCACGATCCAACTGGTGCCAGCACGGGTGGGTTGGCACCCCGGCTGGGCAGGTCCGTTCGTGTTGTATGACTTCCCCGACGCGCCCTCGGTAGTGCACTTCGAGCACTACAGTTCGGGAGCGTTCGTCCTGGACGAGGACGACGTGAGGGCCTACCGCAGCGCCGTGGAGGTCATTCGCGGTGTCGCGAGAAGTCCCGCTGATTCGGCGGAACTCATCGGAAAAATCGCTGAGGAATTGGAGCAGGCGGCATGACATCGCAACCGCAGTGGAAGAAGAGCAGCTTCAGCAACCCCAACGGCGACTGTGTCGAGTTCGCGCCTGCCGTGGACGGCACCGGTGACGTGTTGGTGCGGCATTCGAAGCGTCCGGATGAGGGCGTGATCCGCTACACCGCCGATGAGTGGCGAGCCTTCGTGGCGGGCGTGAAGCACGGCGAGTTCGACCTGTAGCGGGCTCCGGGTCGTGGGTGTCGGGAGCGAGTCTCCGGACACTCACGACCGCAATGCCTCGGCGATCGATGCTATGAGCAGCGTCAGAGACAAGACCGAAATCACGTTGATGTTCGAGTGGTCCGCCGGTCCGTTCTGGGTTTCGGTGAACGACGAGGTTTCCGACGAATACGGTCCGGACGAGATCGACGAGGTCGTGCCGCTCAGCGACGAGCTGATCGCTGCGGTCGCCGAGTGGGACGAGCGGATGCAGTGCACCTACAACGACGAGGTTCCGCAGGACTCGGGCATTCTCGATCCGGAACAAGAAGCTCGGTGGAAAGCCGACGGTCGGGAACTGGCGCGGCGGCTGAAGGCTGAGGTGGGAGCGGACGTGCGGGTGGAGTACGCGCCGCTCGGCGGTCCCGTGGAGGTCGTCCGATGAAACCGACGAAAGGAGCAGGCGGCATGACATCGCAACCGCAGTGGAAGAAGAGCAGCTTCAGCGGCCCCAACGGCGACTGTGTCGAGTTCGCTGCGGCGGTGGACGGCAGTGGTGACGTGTTGGTGCGGCATTCGAAGCGGCCGGAGGATGGCGTGATCCGCTACACCGCCGATGAGTGGCGAGCCTTCGTGGCGGGCGTGAAGGCTGGCGAGTTCGACCTGTAGTCCTCGAAGCAAGCAGTAAGGGGCGGCTCAGGGGTGCCGAAGACGACGCAGTTACGCATCTACCACGTGCGCGATGGTCTGCTCGATGAGTGGGTGGAGAAGTGGCGCACCTTGGTCGTTCCGCTGAGGCTGAAGTTCGGCTTCGAGATCGAGGGCGCGTGGCTGGATCGCGAACGCAACCAGTTCGTGTGGCTGATCTCGTACGAGGGAACGGAGTCATTCGCGGACCGGAACTCGCGGTACTGGGCATCGGCGGAGCGAGCAGCGATGCGACTCGACCCGAAGGACTACCTTGTGAGCACCGAAACCCGCGAGGTCGAGACGGTCCGGTAGCCGCTGCTTTCGGTGACGGTTGCCGTCGTCCAGGAGGACGTTGGTGAGTGATGAGCTGCAAGACCAGCGGGAACGGTTTCGCGACTTGGTAGCGGCCTGGATGTCGGCGATGAACAACGGCACCGAGCGTCCGGGTGAGGCCGACAGGATAACGGCGAAAACTGATGCCACTGTGGAGACCTGGACGGCAGCGGGAACAGCCGAAGCCGTGCTGGAACCGTTGCTGACCGACGAGTCGGCGCACGTGCGGTGTGCTGCCGCCGCGTACCTACTACGGCAGGGAACAGCCGATCGCGCTTCGGAGGTGCTGGAGGCGATAGCGGCCGACGATGAACTCGGGCTCGCGGCGTCGACGGCGGACACGGTGCTGCTGGTGTGGGAACGCGAGCAACGAGGGCCGTAGAAGTCTCTGCTTCCACTGTTCGCCGCACAGGCTGTCGAGTCGTGCGCGACCATGGAGGCGGGACTTGAACTGACACCTGGGGGAAGTAGTTGTCGGTCGAGGAGTTGGCCGCTGCTGTCGAGCGGGTGCTCGCGGCGCGGCCCATGTCGGCGTTACGGGATGCCGCCGAGTGGCTTGCCGAGACTCGGGCTGTACTGGCTGAAGTGGCGCAGGGCAGCAGCGCACCCGAACTGGTCGCGGCCATCGATGGGTTCGGCCAGGCGAGCGGAAAGCTTGCGCAGGCCGAGCAATGCTGCGGGCGCGTGGAGGTGGTCCTGCGGGCTTACCTGACTGGCCTCGGAGTGGCCGCACCGGGAAGCGCCGGTACGGCTCGCGTCGCCCCTGCCGAGTCAACCCGTCCGACGGTGGATGCGTCGGGGCCCGACCCGGCTCTGATCGCCGAGGTCCGGCGGCAGGGGCACAAGATCAGCCCAGAGCGGGTGGTGCGGATCGCGCGGGTTCGTGACCGGCGGGTGGTGTGGCTGGAAGAAGGCGACGACCACAGCGGTCTGCGGCACATCATGGACCCGCCTCGGATAGCAAGTTTCGAGCAGAAGGGGATCAGCGCACATGAGATCGTGGATGCTGTGTTCGCAGCTCTTTCCCTGGGGCGCCCGGTAGGAATTTCCGGCAGAGATCGCGTCGTCTACGAGTTCTCACATCGTGGAGTCAAGCGGCGGATCGCGATTTCCGTTTCGAAAAATGGATACGTCGTTGGGGCTCACCCCATCGCGGCAACCAGGAAGTTGAAACCATTACCATGACCGACGTGAACAGCACGATTGCCATCATGCTCCAGTTCGATTGGGGTACCGGGCCGTTTTGGGTCTCGGTCGACGGCGAAATCCCCTACGACTGCTGTCCGGACGAGATCAACGAGGTTGTTCCCCTCAGTGATGAGCTGATTGACGCGGTTGCGGAGTGGGACGAGCGGATGCAGCGCACCTACAACGACGACGTGCCGCAGGACTCCGGGATCCAAGACCCGGAGGAGGAGGCGCGGTGGAAGGACGAGGGGCGGGAGTTGGCGCGGCGGCTCAAGGCTGAGGTGGGTGCGGACGTGCGGGTGGAGTATGCGCCGCTGGGTGGCGCGGTCGAGATCATCGAGGGGTGAGTCGCGGTCCGTGGGTGGTGAAGCTGCGGTTCGACTGGGGTGCGGGGCCGTTCTGGGTCCTTACCGACGACCGTGGCTTCGACGACTTCGGTTGCGACGAGATCACCGAGGCCGTGCCCGTCAGCGACGACCTACTCGCTGCCGTGCGGGACTGGGATGAGCGGATGCAGCGCACCTACAACCGTGACGTGCCGCAAAACTCGGGGATGGAAGACCCTGTGGAAGAGGCGCGGTGGAAGGCCGATGGGCGGGAGTTGGCGCGCCGGTTGAAGGCTGAGGTGGGTGCGGACGTGCGGGTGGAGTACGCGCCGCTCGGCGGTCCCATGGAGGTCATCGAGGGGTGACCTGCGAGCGGTCGGGCTGCTGTTGAGGGCCGGTAACGGATTCGCGGCGGTTCGACTGTGCTGAGCTGTTCGGCGTAACGTCACGTCACGTGTTCGCGACACATCGCGAGGCCCAGCGCCGAGGTGGCGGCTGGGTCTCGATGTCCTCGGCGGTTTGCCGCCGTCGATGGTATGGCGACTAGCATCATCCGGGCGGTCTGCCCGGGAGCGAGGGGAGCGGTACGGATGGCGACTCGGGACGCTGACCTGGGGGAACTGGTCAAGGACCTGCGCGGGCAGGTCACGCTGTTGGAGGCCGACCTGCGGGCCCGCAGCGAGGAGGTGCCCGAGTTCACCGAGCCGCTGCGCGCCGAGTACGACGAGGCACGGGAGGCCGGGCGCACGGCCGCGACCTACGAGTCGTGGCGGGACGAGCGGGTCACGCAGGTGGCGGCGGCGTGGATGCTGGGCACCGTGTTCGTCCGGTTCTGCGAGGACAACGGGCTGATCGCCGCCCCCTTTCTCGCCGGGCCCGGCGAGCGGCTGGCTGAGGCGGAGGAACGGCACGAGGCGTACTTCCGGCAGAACCCCAAGGACAACGACCGCGACTGGATCATCGCCGCGTTCACCCAGTTGGCGCAGGCGCACCCGACGGCGGCCGGGCTGTTCGACAAGCGGCACAACCCGCTGTGGGAGATCACGCCCTCCTTCGAGGCGGCGACCGCACTGTTGCAGTTCTGGCGGCGGCGCGGCGATGACGGCGAGATCCGCTACGACTTCACCGACCCCGACTGGGACACCCGCTTCCTCGGCGACCTGTACCAGGACCTCTCCGAGCACGCCCGCAAGACGTACGCACTGCTGCAGACGCCGGAGTTCGTGGAGGAGTTCATCCTCGACCTGACGCTGGAACCGGCGGTGCAGGAGTTCGGGCTGAAGGGGCTACGCACCATCGACCCCGCGTGCGGCTCGGGGCACTTCGTGCTGGGCCTGTTCCACCGGCTGCTGGGCAAGTGGCGCGAGGCCGAACCCGGCACCGACCCGTGGGAGCTGATCCAGCGGACGCTGGGCTCGGTGCATGGCTGCGACAAGAACCCGTTCGCGGCTTCCATCGCGAGGTTCCGGCTGCTGGTGGCGGTGCTGCGTGCCGCGGGCACGGCGCGGCTGGACCAGGCACCGAGTTTTCCGATCAACATCGCGGTCGGCGACTCACTGATGCACGGGCGCGGAGCCCCCGGCATCCAGGAGGAACTTTTCGCGGTGCAGGAGCCGCACACCTACGCCACCGAGGACGTCAACGACTACGTGCGAAGCTGCGACCTGCTGGGCAAGGGCTCCTATCACGTGGTGGTCGGCAACCCGCCGTACATCACGGTGAAGGACAAGCGGGAGAACCAGAACTATCGGGAGCGCTACGACGCCTGCTCGGGCAAGTACGCGTTGTCGGTGCCGTTCGCGCAGCGGCTGTTCCAGTTGGCGATCCGCCGCGACGGCGCTGACCGCGACGCGGGCTTCGTCGGCCAGATCACCGCCAACTCGTTCATGAAGCGCGAGTTCGGCAAGAAGTTGATCGAGCGGTTCTTCCAGTCCGTGCAGTTGACCCACGTCATCGACACCTCGGGTGCCTACATCCCCGGCCACGGCACCCCGACGGTGATCCTCGTCGGGCGCAACCACAATTACCGCCAGGACGACCCGATCCGCGCTGTGCTTGGCGTGCGGGGTGAGCCGAGCCAACCGGAAGAGCCAGCCAAGGGCTTGGTGTGGTCGGCGATTGTCGAGCAGATCAGCCAGCCGGGCAGCGAATCCGAATGGGTTTCGGTGGCGGATCTCGAGCGGGGAAGCTTCGCTCAGCACCCTTGGTCACTGAGTGGTGGCGGGGCTGCGGACTTGTTCACTCAAATGCATGAAGCGTCCCGTGCTAGCCTTAGCGATAGCTCTACAGAAATTGGCCGTAGTACTCACACTGGCCTGGACGAGGCATTCTATCTTCCAAATCATAGTGCGATAACGCAACGTATCTATCACGGTTGCGTCCCTGTGGTATTGGGTGAGGGTGTTCGTGATTACCTGCTTGGTGCCGATCTTGTCACATATTTTCCATATGACGGCCGTGGTGAATCTCGAAAGATGGGTCGGACTGAGGGCGAATTCCTTTGGCAGAACCGGACGGTTTTGCGGGAGCGCGTCGATTTCGGTGCGAAACCTGAAGAACGAAAACTGCGTTGGTTCGACCACAGCATGTTCTTCCCCGCTCGGTACCGCACACCGCTGTCGATTGCTTTTGCGTTTGTGGCTACGCATAACCACTTCGTGTTGGATCGGGGTGGGAAGGTATTCAAGCAGTCCGCGCCGGTGATCAAGCTGCCGGAGGGGGCAGGCGAGGCCGAGCACCTGGCGTTGCTTGGGGTGCTCAACTCGTCCACGGCGTGCTTCTGGCTCAAGCAGGTGAGCCATGATAAAGGCAGTCAGGGCGTCAACGAGGGATTCAAATCACAGGAGTGGGAGCGGTTCTTCGAGTTCACCGGGACCAAGCTTCAGGAGTTTCCGCTGCCCGCCGGCCTGCCACTGGAGTTCGGGCGGGCTCTCGACTCGCTTGCTCAGGAACTTGCCGGTCACGAGCCCTCGGCTGTCGCAGAGCAAGCCGCGCCGACGCGGGAGCGGCTCGATGTGGCGCGCAAGGAACATGAGCGCATCCGGGGGCGGATGATCGCGCTGCAGGAGGAACTCGACTGGACCGTCTACCATTCCTACGGCCTGCTCAGTGACACCGAACTCGGCCAGCTCACGGCGTCCGAGATGGACAGTGTGCCGGAGATCCGGCTTGGTGAGCGGGCGTTCGAGATCGTGCTTGCCCGCAAGGTCGCGGCGGGGGAGGCCGAGACCGCGTGGTTCGAGCGGCACGGCTCCACGCCCGTCACCGAGATCCCCTCGCACTGGCCCGACTGGTACCGGCAGATCGTCCAGGCGCGGATCGACACCATCGAACACCGGCGCGATATCGGGCTGATCGAGCGGCCCGAGTGCAAGCGGCGGTGGGCGTCCGAGTCGTGGGAGAAGAAGGAAGCCGAAGCGCTGCGCACCTGGTTGCTCGACCGCTGCGAGCGGCGCGACATCTGGTTCGGGCTGCGGGACGGCTTCGAACAGCCCCGCACCCGCACCGTCAACCAGCTTGCCGACGCCTTCCGCGACGACACCGACATGCACACCGTCGCCCAGCTCTACGTCTCCGACCACCTCGGCAAGCGCGACCTCACCCTCGCCCAGGTCCTCGAACAGGTCGTGGCCGACCAGCACGTGCCCTACCTCGCCGCCCTGCGCTACAAGGACACCGGCCTGCGCAAACGCGCCCAGTGGGAAGACGTCTGGGAACAGCAGCGCGAGGAGGACCGCACCGGGCAGCGGCTCGACATCCCCGTCCCACCGAAATACAAGTCCAGCGACTTCCGCAAGACCTCCTACTGGACCCAGCGCGGCAAGCTCGACGTGCCCAAGGAACGCTTCATCTCCTACCCCGACGCGCACCCCGACGCCGACCCCACACTGCTGCTCGGCTGGGCGGGCTGGGACCACAAGGACCAGGCCCAAGCGCTGGTCAACATCGTCAACGATCGCACCACCGACGCGGGCTGGGAAACCGACCGGCTCACCCCGCTCATCGCCGGGCTCGCCGAGCTCATGCCGTGGGTGCGGCAGTGGCACGGCGAGGACGACCCCGACTGGGGCGGTGTCCCCGCCGACGAGTACGACGCCTTCCTCACCGACCAGCGCAACACCCACCAACTCACCGAGCACGACCTGAAGGCATGGCGACCCGCTCCCTCCGGCCGGGGTCGCCGCGGCGGCACGAAGGGCAACCAGTGAGACACCTTCTGTCAACCTCAGGCGGCGGTAGCTGTTTGGAGGGTTTTGGATCGGTTGCGTATGTGTACGGCTTCGTCGTAGCGGATGCCTTTGGTGAGGCAGTGCCAGAGGATTTCCAGCCAGCGGTTGGCGAGGGCGCGCAGGGCGCTGTGGTGTGCTTTTCCGGCGGTGATTTTCCGGTCGTAGAACTCGCGCGCCCAGGTCGAGGTTGTGAGGGTGCAGAAGGCCCATTGGTGCACGGCGGTGCCGAGATATCGGTTATGGGCCAGGCGGCGGGCGATGACGAGCTCGCTGCGGCCGGATCGTCGGGTTACGGGTGCGGTTCCGGCGTAGCATTGCAGCCCGTTCGGGGTGTCGAATTGCTCGATGTGATCCCCGATCTCTCCGGCGATCCGGGCGGCGAGGATGTCCCCAAGTCCGGGGAAACTCAGGTAGATGTCACCGCCCGGTATCGCTTTTCCCGGATCGGGATTTCTGGGTTGTTTGGCGCGGCCGTACCGGGTGTCGCCGAGGAGCAGTTCTGCCATGCGGCGTTCCCACGATTTCCGAGCCTCACGCAACGCGAGAAGCTGGGTCGCGGTCAACGAGATTGTGGTGGCTTTCGCGCGGATCAGGTAATCGCGAACCGGGAGTTGCTCGACGGTGAGGGCGTCGGCAACACGGGCGGCGAACCGGTCCGGCCAGCCGTGTCGGGAAGACCGCGCGAAGGACTCGATCGCGTCGGTACCGGCGCCGGCGAGTTGGGCGTGTGTGGGCCAGGTGGCCAGCAGTTTCAGCATGACAGGGCTGCCCAGATCGTCACCGGCGATGGTCAGCGCGGCCGGGAAAGTGGCCAGCAGATCGGCGCGAAGACGGTTGAGCAGCCGCCGCTGGTCCCGGGCCGCTCGTTCGTCATCGCGGGCGATCGAACGCAATTCGCCAGCCAGATTGCCGTGCGGGATCAACTTCCGCAATTCCAGAAACTGATCCAACGCCAGCAAACAACAGATCCGGGCGTCTTCGGCGTCGTCTTTCTTCTTCGCCGGGCCACGACGGCGGGCGACCAGGTCAGGGTTGACCGGCAACACGGTAAACCCCGCGTCGGTCAATGCCTCGACCAATACACCGTGCCGGGTTTCCAACACAACACGCACATCAGCCGGGTCGGTTTCCAACTCCAAGCACCGAGCGATCAACCGGCCCACACCGGCCGCGGTGTGGTCGATACGAAACTGTTCGACGATCCCATTATCAGGTCTGCCGAGCGCGACATCGTGAAACGACTCCGCCCAGTCGATACCAACTCCCAACAAGTGCGTCGATTCCTTTCCCGTCTATGGACACGACAACCGGAGCGGGAGGCATTGCATCGTGCTGATAAACCAGTCCTCACCGGGACGACACCTTCCGAGATGACAAGCCTCCGGCTGAAACCTCCAGGGACGCCGTCTCACGACAGTCCTCGCAGGACAAGCGAACAAAGCGTTCCCCGGAGGTCCCGGCCATGAACGAAGGTAGTCGTATCAGACAGCAGTACCTGCGCGACGTTCTCGGCCTCCCCGACTCCGTACACGCGGGCGACTTCAAGATCGAACTCACCGGAGGGTTCACCGAGGTCGAGGCCCGCGTCGCCGAGTACGTCGTCACCGACCAGCTCCGTGGCGCGTTCGGCAAGGCGCTGTCCATCGTGCGCACCGCCGTCCGCGACGGCACCTCGCATGCCGCCTACCTGCACGGCTCCTTCGGTTCCGGTAAGAGCCACTTCCTCACCGTGCTGCACGCCGTGCTCAACAACGAGCCCGTCGCCCGCGCCAAACCCGGCCTGCAACCGGTGATCGCCGAACACGACGACTGGCTGCGCGGCAAGAAGTTCCTCATGGTGCCCTACCACCTGGTCGGCGCCAGCGACATCGACTCCGCCATCCTCGGCGGCTACGTCAACACCGTCCGCAAACTGCACCCCGGCCACCCCACCCCGCCGGTCTATCGGGCGGACGCCATGCTCGAAGACGCCGCCAGGCAACGCGCGTTCTTTGCCGACGACGCGAGGTTCGCCGAATGGCTCGGCAGCGGCGCACCGGCAGCGGCCGACGAGGAAGACCTCGAGCTGCCCCACGACACGGTTCCCTCGTGGTCCTCGGCCGACCTCGACCGCGCCTTCAACGCACCGGCAGGCGACAAGGTGCGCGACGCACTGGTCTCCGCGCTGCTTTCCGGGCCGATGTCGTCCTACATCCGCGGCGCAAGCGGCGACGTCGCGGCGTTCATCCCGCTGGAGAACGGCCTTTCCGTCATCAGCAGGCACGCCCGCGACCTCGGCTACGACGGGCTCATCCTGTTCCTCGACGAGCTGATCCTGTGGCTGCAGGCCCACCTGTCCGACCGGCAGTTCGTCAACAACCAGGTGAGCAAGCTGGTCAAGCTCATCGAATCCGGGGACGCCGACCGGCCGCTGCCCATCGTGTCGTTCATCTCCAGGCAACGCGATCTGTCCAAACTCGTCGGTGACGACGTCACCGGCGCCGACGTGAAGAACCTCGAAGCGCAGGTGCACTACCTCGCCGAACGGTTCGACACCGTGTCGCTGGAAGACCGCAACCTGCCCGCCATCATCAAGGAGCGCGTGCTCAAACCCAAACCCGGCGGGCGCGAGGTGCTGGACGAGGCGTTCGCCGCCATCGAATCCACCAAGTCCGGCGACCGGGAGGTGCTGCTGGACGCCGCGGGCGCCACCGGCGCCACCTGGCAGGACTTCCGCGACGTCTACCCGCTCTCGCCCGCACTGCTCAACGTGCTGGTGGCGCTGTCCGGTGCACTGCAGCGCGAACGCACCGGGCTGAAACTGCTGCAGGAGATGCTGTACCGCCGCCGCGACGACATGAAGGTCGGCGAACTCATCCCGCTCGGCGACCTGTGGGACGTGCTCTCCGACGGCACCGGCGAGGCATTCACCGACCGGCTGCGCCAGGACGCCGCCGCCGCGCAACGCTTCTACGTCCGCGCCCGCGCCACCCTCGCCGACCGCTTCGGCGAGGGCAGCACCACGTTCGTGGCCGTGGACCGCTTCCTCAAGACACTGCTGCTGGCCGCGCTCGCCCCCAACGTTCCCGCGCTGGCGCGGCTCACCGGCCCCCGCCTCGCGGCGCTCAACCACGGCTCGCTGCGCTCGCGCACCGTGCAGCCCGGCGCGATGGTGGTAAGCCGGTTGCGCGAGTTGCAGGCCGAGTTCGGCGAACTGCGCTCCGAAGGCGAGCAGGACCCGGTGTTCCGGCTGCAACTGTCCGATCTAGACATTGAGCCGCTGCTGGACGCCGTCGGCGAGCGCGACACGCTCGGTGCCCGGCGCATCTGGACCAAGAAGCAGCTGTGGTCCCAGCTCAACATCCGCGACACCGACAACTTCGTGTGCGAGAAGGAAATCGTCTGGAAGGGCACGCGCCGCACCGCGGAGTTCGTGTTCGACAACGTGCGCGACACCAGCAGCCTGCCGGACATGCAGTTCACCCCCGGCGTCCCCGGCCGCATCCGCATCGTCCTGGACTACCCGTTCGACGAGGGAAACCACGCACCCTCCGACGACGCCGCGCGGGTGAACCGGATGATCCGCGAGGGCTTCACCGCGCCGACGCTGGTGTGGCTGCCGCACTTCATGTCCCCGCAGAAATCCGCGCAGCTCGGGCGGCTACTGAAGATCCAGTACCTGCTGGAACGCGACCGGCTCGACGACTACGCGGGCACAATGTCGGAGGACAACCGCGTCAAGGTTCGCCACCAGTTGCAGGCGCAGGCCGACAACCTCGAATCGCAGCTCGCCGCCGCGCTGCGGCAACTCTACGGTATCTCCCAGGCCGACGAGGCCACCATCGACAAGGACGTCGGCGAGGACGGGCACGTGCTTTCGCTGCAGCCCGACCACAAACCCCGGCTCGCGGGCGGCGCCGGATTCGAGTACAACGCGCTCGCACTGGCCGACGGGCTGTTCGCCAAGCTCTACCCCAAGCACCCCGACTTCGACCCCAGCGGCAACCGCAAGCCCGTCACCCTCGGCGAGCTGCGCACGGTCTTGAGCTGGATCACCAAGGCCATGGAGGACGGGCAGCGCCGCGTGGTGGTGGATCGCAACCACCTGCCGCTCGTTCGCCGCATCGTGCACCCGCTGGAACTCGGCGAAGTGTCCGACGGCCCGCTCAACGTCTCCACCGAGTGGCGCCGCCGCATCGAGCAGGCCGCCACCCAGCGCGGCGTCACCGGCGACTACCGCGTCGAGGACATCCGCACCTGGCTCGAAGAGCTCGGCTACACCGGGCTGGACAAGCCCGTCAGCAACCTCGTCATCGCCACCTACGCGCTGCTCGCCGACCGCGCGTGGGTGCTGCACGGCTCCCCGCTGCGCGAAGCGCCGGACCTGGACAAGATCGGCCCCGGCCACGCGCTGCGTGCCCAGGAACTGCCCGACGAGGAAACCTTCGCCACCGCACGCCGCCGCGCGGCCACGCTGTTCGGGGTGCACGTGCCTGACACGCTGTTCGCTCGCAACGTCAACCGGCTCGCCGACGAGGTCCGCGAAAAGGTGGCCGCGGTGGAGAACGCTGCCAACGGGGTGCGGCGCGCGCTCGACCGGCACAGCGACCTGCTCGGACTCGACACCCGGCCCGAGCAGGACACCGCACCGCGCATCACCTCCACCCGGGACGCCGCCGACCTGCTCGCTCGGCTCTCCGGCGCGCGAGAGGCCACCACCGTGGTTCGCGAACTCGCCACCGCCGAGTACCGCACCGGCGACCAGGTGCTCGGCGCGGCCATCAGCTCCGCGCCCGCCGTGCTGGCCGCGCTGGAGAACGTCGAGTGGTCGCTGCTGCGGTCGGTGCGCCAGTTCGCGGGCCGGGGCGACCCGGTCGGCAACCGCGCCGACCGGCTGCTCGACGAGGTGACACAGGCCGCCGCGGCCGACGAGTTCACCCGCCCGCTGGCCGACGTGCTCGACGGGCTGGGACCGCGTGCCGTGCAACTCGTCAACGAGGCGGCCCGGCTCGCCGCCGTTGCCCCACCCGCACCGGCCGAACCCGCGCCTGCCGAGCCGCAGCCTGCCAACCCCACGGCCGAGCAGGTCAGCCTCACCGACACCGGGCAACCGCCCGTCGGCGCGACGGTGCCGTCCCGACGCCGGCCGCGCCGGGTGCGTGCCAGCGCCGTCGAGCGCGACCTCGCCAGGATCGTGGCCGAGGTGCAAAGCGAGATCCGCGAGTTCGCAGGCGAGCACCCCGAGACGGAGATCGAGGTGACCTGGCGGGTCGTCGGCGAGGAAGGCGCCGGATGAGCGCTCCCGCGATCGACCACCGCATCGTCGAGGCGCTGGTGCAGACCTGGCTGCCGCACGCCAAGGGGCGGCGGCTGCTGCTGGTGTACGGGCGCTACACCGACAGCGCGGGCAGCTTCGTGGTGAGCACCGACCGCACAGCCAACCCGGTGCGCCGCCGGGTACACGTCAGCGACCAGCACTCCGTGCTCGGCATCGTCGAAGCCTGGGAGGAACACCAGCAGGCACACGAGGCCGACGACGACCTGCTCGTGGTCACCACCAGCGTGGACGACAGCCAACTCGGCTGGGACATCCGCGGCTACGCCATCGGGCGCTCCACCCGCACCGTGGACAAGGTGCGGATCGTGGCGCAACGCTTCGGCGCGGTGGACGTCGACCCCCGCATCCGGCAGGAACCGTGGCTGGTGGACGCGCTGCTGGACGCCGAACCCGCCGACGGCTGGCCTCGCAACGGCTCCGTGCTCACCCGCGACAGCGCCATCCGCGCGCTCATCGGCGCCCGGCTCGGGCAGGACACGATCGGTGAAGGCTCGCTCGACGTCAGTGCGCTGCTGGAGTTCTCGCGCGACCCGGCCGGACCCGCCTACTTCGCCGAACTACCCGCCGCCGAGCGCGACGGGCTCACCCGCTGGCTCGCCGACACCGTCGGTCCCGCCGCCGTGGTGCCGCTGCGGCTGGCCGTGCAGGGGCGCGCGGCCGACGCGATCCCGCTCGGCGTCGTCGGCACCGCCGCCACCAACCCCGACGCCGCGCTCGCCGTCGGCGCGCTGCTGCCGGGAACGCAGGCCGAGGAGTTGCGCGCCTTCACCGACGCCGTGGCGGCCGTGCTGGAACGCTGGGTCAGCGAGGCCGAGACCAGCCGCCACGGCGACGCCGCCCGGCACCGGGTGCTCGACGTGGTGCGGCGGGCCGACGAACTCGCCACGCAGGCGCAGGTCACCGAAGCGCTTGCGGGTAACCCGTTCCTCCCGTCGGCCTTCACAGTCCGGCTGCGCGAACTTGCCGCCGCGCTCACCGCGAAACCCGACCCGACCAGCCTCGCCGAGGCCGAACGCGCACTCGATCGCGTGCGCGAACACGCGCTCGCCCGGCTGGAGCCCAGGCGGCGCGAGGCCGCGGAAATGGCCGTGCGGCTGCAACGCTGGCTCGCCCGCCCGCAACCGGAGCTCACCTCCGTGGCCGAGGCGGTTACCGGCCACCTGTCCGAATGGGCCTGGGTGGACCGCGCGCTGAACACCCTCTGGGAAGGCGACCCCTTCGGCGACCCGGTGGTGGGGCAGGCGTACCGCACCGTGTGCGAAGCCGTGCGAGCACGGCGCACCGCGCTGGACGAGGATTTCGCGACCCGACTGGCCACCTGGGTCAAGCACGCCGACTCCACCGACACCGGCGGCTGCCTGCTGGTGGAGCAGGTGCTCGGCGAGGTCGCCGCGCCGCTGCGGGGCAAGCTCGCGCCGCTGATCGTGGTGCTGGACGGCATGAGCGGCGCCGTTGCCGTGGAGCTGGGGCAACGCCTCGCCGGACGCGCCTGGACCGAGGTGTCGCCCGTGGCCGGTCGCAGGGCGGCTGCCGTCGCGGCGATCCCGTCGGTCACCCGCGCCAGCAGGGCGAGCCTGCTCACCGGCGCCATCACCGCGGGGGACCAGGCGGCGGAGAAGGACGGGTTCAAGGCGCTGTGGAAACGGCACGGCGACCCCAAGGCGGAACTGTTCCACCGCGGCGACATCGCAGGCGACGCGGGGCACCGGCTGTCCGACCCGCTGCTGGCGGCGCTGTCCGAAAGCGGCAGCGTGGTCGGTGTCGTGCTCAACACCATCGACTACGCGCTGGACCACGGCCAGGAGGGCCACCGCACCGGCTGGGCCCCGGAAGACATCACCTACCTGCCGGAACTGCTCGACGCCGCCCGCAGCTACGGCCGCCCCGTCGTGCTGGTGTCCGACCACGGCCACGTCCTCGACCGTGCCACCGAGGACCGCGTGGATGCGGGCGGTGTGGAGTCCGCCCGCTGGCGCACCGGAACCCCCGACGACGGTGAGATGGCGCTGACCGGGCCCCGCGTGGTGTACGGGGAAGGATCGGTGGTCGTGCCGTGGCGCGAGGACATCCGCTACACCACACGCAAGGCCGGCTACCACGGCGGCGCATCGCTGGCGGAGCTGACCGTGCCGGTGCTCGTGCTGCTGCCCGCGCCCGCACGCGCCCCCTCCGGTTGGCACGTGCTGGAACCCGAGCAGCTCACGCCGAAGTGGTGGACGCGGCAAACCGCCGCCACGCCGGCAGCGGAGCCGAAGCCGAGAGCTCGCAAGCCCAGCAAGCCCAGCGACGCCGTGCCGCTGTTCACCGTGGAAAGTAAGGCAGAGTCGCTCGGCAACAGGGTGGTGGCCAGTGGCACCTACGACGCGCAGCGCGCGTTCGTCCCGAAGGCACCCAACAAGCAGGTGGTGGCCGCCGTCATCGACGCACTCGTGGCCGCCGACAACCGGCTGCCGCTCAGCACGGCCGCCGAACTGGCAGGCAAGGCCGGGCGCAGGCCCGAGTTCTTCGCCACGATGCTGGAGCGGCTGCTCAACGTGGACGGCTACCCTGTGCTCTCCAAAGTGGACGGTGACCGCCGGCTGAAGCTGGACGTGGAGACGCTGCGCATGCAGTTCGGGGTGCGCGAGCCGTGACGGCGGCCGCGAGCGAGGCACGCCGCCGCGACGTGATCGACGCGTTGCGGCGCGGCACCGTGCCGCGATCCGGCCTCGACCTGCTCGCGGTGGGCCTCGACCGGTTCGCCACCGCGATGGACGAGGACCTGGCCACCGTTGCCCGAGGCGGCGCGGCCTTCCACGCCGTGCGCGGCGAGTACGGTTCCGGCAAGACCTTCTTCGCCCGCTGGCTGTCCGAACGCGCCAAACGCAAGGGCCTTGCCACCTCCGAGATCCAGATCTCGGAGACCGAGACACCGCTGCACCGGCTGGAAACCGTCTACCGGCGCCTCACCGAGCGGCTGACCACCGCCACCCACCAGCCAAGCGCGCTGCGCGCCGTGATCGACTCCTGGCTCTACACGCTGGAGGAGCACGTCCTGGAAACCGGCGAGGTCGCAGAGGACGACGAGCAGGCGCTCGCGGCAGCCGTGGACACGCTGCTGGAACAGCGGCTGGCCGACGTCGCGCGCACCACCCCGGCGTTCGCGGCGGCACTGCGCGGCTACCGGCAGGCGCTGGCCGACGGCGACTCCGCCACCGCCGAATCGCTGGTCGCGTGGCTGGGCGGGCAAAAGTCCGTCGCGGCCTCCGCCCGCCGCGCGGCAGGGGTGCGCGGCGACCTCGACCACTTCGGCGCGCTCGGCTTCCTGCAGGGGTTGCTGACCGTGCTGCGCGACTGCGGCCACCCCGGGCTGCTGCTGGTGCTGGACGAGACCGAAACCCTGCAACGGGTGCGCGGCGACGTGCGCGAGAAGGGCCTCAACGCGCTGCGGCAACTCATCGACGAGATCGACGCAGGCCGCTTCCCCGGCCTGTTCCTGGTCCTCACCGGCACGCCCGCGTTCTTCGACGGCCAGCAGGGCGTGCAGCGGCTACCCCCGCTGGCGCAGCGACTGGCCACCGACTTCAGCGCCGACGCCCGGTTCGACTCGCCAAGGGCCGTGCAGTTGCGGCTGGGTGGTTTCGACCTGGAACGGCTCGGCGAACTCGGCCGCACCGTGCGCGACCTGTACGCCGGCGTGGCCCGCAACCCCGAGCGGATCGCCGCCGTGGTGGACGGCGCCTACGTGGACACCCTCGCCAGGGCGCTCACCGGGGAACTCGGCGGCAAGGTCGGCGTGGCGCCCCGGCTGTTCCTGCGCAAGCTCGTGGAAGCGGTGCTGGACCGGGTGGACGAGTTCGCCGACTTCGACCCCCGCCGCGACTACCCGATCACCGTCACCGACTCCGAACTGACCGAGACCGAGCGCAACGCAGCCGCAGGCGCCGACGACGTCGAGCTGGACCTGCCGTGACGCAAGCGTTCGCGCGGTTGCAGCCCGCGCTCGCGCACCACGTCGTCAACACGCTGGGCTGGCGGTCGCTGCGCCCGCTGCAGGAGCAGGCCGTCGAGCCGGTGCTCGCCGGGCACGACGCGCTGCTGCTGGCCCCCACCGCGGGCGGCAAGACCGAGGCCGCGTGCTTTCCCGTGCTCAGCGCGATGGAGGAGCAGGGCTGGAGCGGGCTGTCGGTGCTCTACGTGTGCCCGCTGAAGGCACTGCTGAACAACCTGCTACCCCGGCTGGAGACCTACACGTCCTGGCTGGGCAGGCGGGCGGCGCTGTGGCACGGCGACGTGAGCGCCCCGGTCCGGCGGCGCATCCTGCGTGACCCGCCCGACGTGCTGCTGACCACGCCCGAATCGCTGGAAGCCATGCTGGTCAGCGCGAACGTAGAGCACCGGCAGTTCTTCGCCGGGTTGCGCACGATCGTCGTGGACGAGGTGCATGCCTTCGCGGGCGACGACCGGGGCTGGCACCTGCTGGCCGTGCTTGAGCGGCTGACCACGGTGGCGAACCGGCCGATCCAGCGCATCGGGTTGTCGGCCACCGTCGGCAACCCCGAGGAGTTGCTGGCGTGGCTGCAGGGCTCCGGGCGTGATACCCGCCCCGGCACCGTGGTGGCGCCCGGAGTCGGTGCCGCGCCCGCCGCTGACGTGCAAGTGGACCCCGAACTGGACCCCGAACTGGACCCCGAACTGGACATTGAACTCGACTACGTCGGTTCGGTGGACAACGCCGCCACCGTGATCGCGGCACTGCACCGGGGCGAGAAGCGGCTCGTGTTCTGCGACTCCCGGCAACTCGTGGAAGAACTCGGCGCCGGGCTGCGTGCCAGAGGCGTCACCACGTTCCTTTCCCACGCCTCGCTGTCGGTCGACGAGCGCCGCCGCGCCGAACAGGCCTTCGCCGAGGCACGCGACTGCGTGATCGTGTCCACCTCCACCCTGGAACTGGGCATCGACGTCGGCGACCTCGACCGCGTGATCCAGCTCAATGCCCCGGCAACCGTCGCGTCGTTCCTGCAACGGCTCGGACGCACCGGCCGCCGCCCTGGCAGTGTGCGCAACTGCCTGTTCCTGGCGATCAACGAGGACCAACTGCTGTGGGCGGCGGCGTTGCTGCGGCTGTGGGGCAGCGGTTATGTCGAACCGGTGGTGGCCCCGCCGCAGCCCCGGCACATCGTGGCGCAGCAGCTCCTCGCGCTGTGCCTGCAGGAAAACGCTGTGGGCAGCCGGTTGTGGACCTCGGCGTGGAACGGGCTCGCACCGTTCGATCGCAGTGCCGAGCCCATCGTGGCGTACCTGGTGGAGCAGGGCTACCTCGACCGGGACGGGGAGCTGCTGTTCATCGGCCCGGAGGCGCAGCGGCGCTTCGGGCACCGGCACTTCATGGGCATGACGGCCGTGTTCACCGCGCCGCCGCAGTTCACCGTGCTGGACGGGCGCCGCGAGGTCGGGCGCACCGACCCGGCGCTGCTGACCGAGAAGGTCGATGGCCCGCGCTTGCTGTTGCTGGGCGGGCGAAGTTGGAAGGTCACCTGGATCGACTGGAAGCGGCGGCGCTGCTTCGTGGAACAGGTCGACAGCGGCGGCAAGGCCCGCTGGTTCACGCGGGGCCTGAGCGGGGGCAGCCGGGCGCTCACCGGCTCCGCTCGGGAGGTTGTGCTCGGTGCGGACCCGCCGGTGAAGCTCACGCGGCGCGCGCAGCGAGTGCTGGCCGAACTCCGCGACAGCCGCCTGCACACGGTGCACCCCGGCGGCACGGTGATCACTCAGCGGGACGGTGACGTCCGGTGGTGGACGTGGGCCGGGTTCCGGGCCAATGCCACGCTGGCGGCGACGCTGGGTCCGCTGGCCGACGAGAAGCAGTCCTTCGCCGACGAGTGGGTGCGGTTGCGCGCCGACGTGGACCGCGAGCTGTGGAGTGCCGCCGTCGCCGACGCCACCGAGCGGCTGTGCCTGCCCGAGGTGAACGAGCAAGCACTGGTCGGGTTGAAGTTCAGCGAGGCCCTGCCGCACCGGCTGGCGGTGGCGACCCTGGCCGCGCGGCTCGCGGACCTGGAAGGGGCGGCCACGGTGCTGCGTGAACCCGTGCGGTTCCTGGTGCGCCCCGGCTGATCGCCGGGCTCAGGGCCGCAGGCCCGCGAGTGCGCGTTGCATGAGTCGGCCCCATTCGTCGCGCACTCGTTGCTTGTCGGTGTCCGGGGTGTTCACCAGCGCCAGGCCCGCTCCGCCCAGCATCCAGAAGCAGAAGTCCACTGTGGTCTCCAGTGTGGCCGCCGTCTCGATGCCGCCGGATTCGCGCAGGTTCTCGATGAAGCCCGCCACCAGCCCGTAGGCGTACTTCTGCTCGTATTCCTGCCAGCGCTGAAAGCCCAGCGCCGTCGGGGCTTCCTGCCAGCACAGCCTGCCGTAGACCGGCTCGCAGCACCTGTCCAGAAAGGCGTCGAGCGCCTGCATCGCCGCCTGCCAGGGATCGGGCGAGGTCGCCGCGGCCCGCACGGCTTCCATCATCCGCGACTCCTGCTCGTCGAGCACCGCCTCGAACAGCGCCTGCTTGCCCGCGAAGTGGTGGTACACCGCGCCCCTGGTGACCTGCGCGGCCGCGGCCACGTCCTCCAGCAGCGTGCCCGCGTACCCGCGCTCGGCGAACAACGCCGTCGCCTGCTCCAGCACGGCGGCGCGGGTGGCCTCGGAGTACAGCTCCCGGCGGCTCTTGACGCCTGTCATACTCTGAGTCTATTCACATACACGGTGTATGTGAAATACGGAGGGAATGTCATGGCCGAGGGCACCGTCGCCGCGGGCGAGGCTCCGCTGTTCGATCCGTTCGCCGAGGGGTTCACCGCCGACCCCTACCCGCAGTACGCCCGGCTGCGCGAGAGCGCGCCGGTGTACGAGCACCCGCTGGGGTTCTGGGTGCTCACCCGCTACGCCGACGTCTCGGCCCTGCTTCGTTCGAACTCCTCGGTGGAGGAGCGCCACGTCAACCCGGGCCCGCTGAGCCAACTCCGTGAAGAGGTCTACGGCGACCGCTTGCCCCGCGCCGACGGGCTGTCCATGTTGGACCGTGACCCGCCCGATCACACCAGGCTGCGCAGGTTGGTGGCCAAGGCGTTCACCCCGAAGGCCGTGCGGGCGCTGCGGCCACGGATCACCGAACTCGTCGACGGCATGCTGGACGAGATGGTCGCCGCGCGCCGGGTGGACCTGGTGCCCGCTTTGGCCTTCCCGCTGCCGTTCGCGGTGATCGCGGAAATGCTCGGCACGCCACCCACCGACCACGAGCGCGTACGCGACCTCAGCGGCATGGTCGTGCGCTCGCTGGAACCGGTGCTCGATCCCGACGTGCTGCGTGCCATTGACTCCGCGTACCAGGAACTCAGCGGCATCGCCGCCGACATGATCGCCTGGAAACGCCACAACCCCGCCGACGACCTGCTCACCGCCCTCATCAACGCCGAGGAGGACGGCGACGTCCTCAGCGACGAGGAACTGATCGCCCAGGTCCTACTGCTCTACATCGCCGGGCACGAGACCACGGTGAACCTCATCTCCGGCGGCACGCTGGCGCTGCTGCGTCACCCGGACCAGTTCGCCGCGCTGCGGGCCGACCCCGGCCTTGTCCCCAACGCGGTGGAGGAGATGCTGCGCTACGACAGCCCGGTGCAGGAGAGCAGGCGGATCACGCTGGAGCCCACCACCATCGGCGGCGTCGAGATCCCCAAGGGCACCTTCGTGCTCGCGATCCTCGCCTCCGCCAACCGCGACGAGCGCCAATGGGGCGAGGACGCCGACTCACTGCGGCTGGACCGCGAGGGCGCGCGCAACCACCTCTCGTTCGGCTCCGGCGTGCACCACTGCCTCGGCGCGTCGCTGGCGAGGCTGGAGGCGAGCGTGGTGTTCGAGCGCATGGTGAGCAGGTTCGGCGATCTCGCCCTGGACGGCGACGTGACCTGGAACGGTCGCATCAACCTGCGCGGACCCGCCGCCCTGCCGGTGGTGACCCGGCCCGCCTAGGTGCCGAGGTCGGACAGTGCGGCGCGGACCTCGGAAAGCCGGGTCGGCCAGTGCCGCTTGACGGCCTCCCATGCCGCGCGCAGTGACACCGCCTCGGCGAGCACGAGCACCGGCCCCTCGCCCCAGCGGGTCGCGACCACGGTGCCGATCCGGTCCGGCCCTTCGGGAGACGGCGCACCGCCAGGAAGGAACTCCACGGTCAGCGACGCGCCGGTATCGGCGACATCATCGGTGACACCTCGCATCGCGGCGTGATAACCCCGCAACCCGTTCCGCCCTGGCGCCTCAGTGGGCAGCGGCGAGTCCGGGTGTGCGGCGTTGTATGCCTCCACGGTGGCGAAGTGCGCTGTACTCACGACGGGCAAGCCTACCGTGACGTTAGGGAAGGTTTTCCGCTGGTCGGTCGCGTGTGGACACCCTGCACGCAGTGTCACCGAGCCGGTACCGTGACGATCGTGAGCGAGCACATGCGGATCGGCGAGGTGGCCGCTCGCACGGGACTGTCCCTGCGCACCATCCGCTACTACGAGGAAGTCGGCCTCGTGGAGCCGAGTGCCCGTAGCCAGGGCGGGTTCCGGCTCTACACCGAGCCCGACGTCGCGCGACTCGACCTGGTCAAGCGGATGAAGCCGCTGGGCTTCCAACTCGACGAGATGCGCGAGGTGCTGCTGCTCCTGCACGACCACGGTCGCGGTGAACTGCGCCCGGAGCACGCGCAACGGCTGCGCCACTACGCCGAGATCGCGCAGCGGCGCTGCGCCGAACTGCGGGAGCGGCTGGAGACGGCCGAGGCGTTCGCCGTTGAGCTGCGAGCCCCCATCCAGTGCGAAGGTACCGTGACGTAACGGTAGAGTCGTGGTATATGCGTGAACTCAGTTACAGGCCGGCGTGATGGCCACGGGCGACGACGTGCTCGCGGAGGCCGGCCGCAGACGCTCCTTCGCGGTGATCAGCCACCCCGACGCCGGTAAATCGACGTTGACGGAGGCGCTGGCGTTGCATGCGCGGGTGATCTCCGACGCCGGTGCGGTGCACGGCAAGGGCGGGCGCCGTGGCGTGGTCTCCGACTGGCTGGAGCTGGAAAAGGCCCGCGGGATCTCCATCACCTCCGCCGCGTTGCAGTTCTCCTACCGAGACACCGTGATCAACCTGCTCGACACCCCCGGCCACGCCGACTTCTCCGAGGACACCTACCGGGTGCTTTCAGCGGTGGATTCGGCGGTGATGTTGCTGGACGCCGCCAAGGGGCTGGAGCCGCAGACGCTGAAGCTGTTCGACGTGTGCAGGCACCGGGGCATCCCCGTGCTGACGTTCGTGAACAAGTGGGACCGGCCGGGCCGCGAGGCGCTGGAGCTGTGCGACGAGTTGGTGGAGCGCATCGGGCTGCAGCCGATGCCGTTGACCTGGCCGGTCGGTGAGGCCGGTCACTTTCGCGGTGTGCTTGATGTCGCCGACGGCTCGTTCGTGCGCTACCAGCGCACTGCGGGCGGCGCCACGGTCGCGGGCGAGGAACGGCTGAGCTCGGCCGCCGCCGAGGCCGAGGTCGGCGAGGACTGGGTGCGCGCGGGCGAGGAGCTGGAACTGCTCGCGGCATCCGGCGGCGAGTTCGACGCCCGGCGCTTCCTGGCGGGGGAGGCGACCCCGATGCTGTTCGGGGCGGCGGTGCTCAACGTCGGAGTGCGGCACCTGCTGGACCTGCTTGTGGAACTCGCGCCGAGACCGGCCCCACGACTCGACGCCGACGGCGAGCCCCGACCGCTGGACGCCGACTTCTCAGCCTTCGTGTTCAAGGTGCAGACCGGCATGGACCGCGCCCACCGCGACCAGGTGGCGTTCGCGCGGGTGTGTTCCGGCGTCTTCGAGCGGGGGATGGTGGTCACCAACGCCACCACGAAGCGACCCTTCGCCACCAAGTACGCCCAGCAGGTCTTCGGGCAGCAACGCTCCACAGTGGACACCGCGTACCCAGGCGACGTGATCGGGCTGGTGAACGCCTCCGCGTTGCGGGTCGGCGACACCCTCTACGCGGGAAAGCCCGCCGTCCGGTTTCCCGGTCTGCCCAGCTTCGCGCCCGCGCACTTCGCGGTGGCGCGCCCCACCGATCTCAGCCGCGCCAAGCAGTTCCGCAAGGGTGTGGACCAGCTCGGCTCCGAGGGAGTGGTGCAGGTGCTCACCTCCGACCTGCGAGGCGACGCCGCGCCGGTGTTCGCGGCGGTGGGGCCGATGCAGTTCGAGGTGGCCGCGCACCGGCTGGAACACGAGTTCTCCTGCCCGGTGCGGCTGGATCGGTTGCCCTACACCGCGGCACGCAGGCTCGCCGATCCCGCGCAGCGCTCGCTCGTCGACTCCGGGCGTCGCAGCGAGGTGCTGACTCGCACCGACGGCCTCGACCTCGCCCTCTTCGACGACGAGATGGCGATGCGCATCCTGCTGCGCCACCACCCCGACCTCGCGCTGGAACCGTTGGTGGCAGAGGGTTGAGGCTGGCGCGCGGTTGACCGCCGCGACGGCCGCGAACGATGCTTGCCTCATGACGGGTGACCTCTCGTTCGAACCGCTGACGCCGGTGTCATACCTGGACAGGGCCGCCGCAGCGCACGGAAGCCGAACTGCCGTCGTCGACGGCGAGCACCGCTGGACCTACACGCAACTGCACGACCGTTGCCGCCGCCTCGCGGGTGGGCTCGCCGGGCTGGCCGAGGGCCGTCCGGTGGCGGTGCTCGCTCCCAACACGCACGTGCTGCTGGAGGCCAACTTCGGGGTGCCGTGGGCGGGAGTGCCACTGGTGGCGGTGAACACGCGGCTTTCCGCCCGCGAGGTCGCCTACATCCTCGAACACTGCGGCGCGCGGGTGCTCGTGCACGACCCGGCGTTCGACGAGCTCGTCGAACAGGCGCGCGGCGAACTCGCCGAACCACCTGTCGTGATCCGCGCCGGTGAGGAGTACGAGAAACTGCTGGCGGGTGCTGATCCGACGGCACGCACACCCGCCGACGAGCGTGCGCTGCTGTCCATCAACTACACCTCCGGCACCACGGGCAGGCCCAAGGGCGTGATGTACCACCACCGGGGCGCCTACCTGCAGGCGTTGGCGATGGTGGCGCACACCGGGCTGTCGCCGTCGGCGGTGCACCTGTGGACGCTGCCGATGTTCCACTGCAACGGCTGGTGCTTCCCGTGGGCGGTCACCGCCGCCGCGGCCACGCATGTGTGCCTGCCCAAGGTCGACCCCGGCGAGGTGTGGCGGCTGCTGCGGGAGGAAGGCGTCACGCACTTGGAAGGCGCGCCGACTGTGCTTTCCATGCTCGCCTATGCCGAGCAGGCCGCCCCGCTGGAGCACGCGGTCCACGTGGCCACCGGCGGAGCTCCACCGACGCCCGCGATCCTGCGGCGGATGGGGGAACTGGGCTTCGACGTCACTCACCTGTACGGGCTGACCGAGACCTTCGGCCCCGCCATGATCTGTGACTGGCGTCCGGAGTGGAACGCGCTCGCCGCCGACGAGCAGGCAAGGCTCAAGGCACGGCAGGGTGTCGGCAACATGATCTCCTGCCAGGTGCGCGTCGTTGCTGACGACGGCACCGACGTGCCCGCCGACGGCGAGTCGGTCGGCCAGATCGCGTTGCGTGGCAACAACGTGATGCTCGGCTACTTCCGCGACGAGGAAGCCACAAGGCAGGCCGCGCCGGACGGCTGGTTCCGCACCGGCGACCTCGGTGTGCGACACCCGGACGGTTACGTCGAGCTTCGCGACCGCAGCAAGGACGTCATCATCTCCGGGGGAGAGAACATCGCCTCGGTGGAGGTGGAGCAGGTCATCGCCGAGCATCCGGCGGTGTTCGAGGTCGCGGTGATCGCCGTTCCCGACGACCACTGGGGCGAGGTACCCGCCGCGTACGTGACGGTGCACGACGGCGCCTCGGTGTCGGGGCAGGAGCTGATCGCCCACGTCCGCGAGCGGCTGGCCCACTTCAAGGCACCGAAGTCGGTCGTGTTCGGTGAGCTGCCGAAGACGTCCACTGGCAAGATCCAGAAGTACGTGCTGCGGGAACGGGCCTGGCACGGGCGGCGGCGCGGCGCCGACTAGGTGCGCTCGGCGCTGTCCGCGGGCACGGCGGTGCACAGGTAGCAGCCGGCTCTCGCGGAGCGCACGTGTACGTAGTCGACCCCGGGACGGGCGAGCAGTTCGCGGAGGTTGTCGGCCACTTCTTCCGTGTCGACCCGCTGCTCGCTGAGCAACCGCCTGCCCGCCTGGTAGGCGTCGAGCACGAACGCCTTGCCGAGCCGGTGCGGGAACTCACCGGTGCGCTCATAGGGGGTGCAGTCTCGCTCATGCACGAAGATCGGTCCGGGAAGCGGTAGCTCCTCCCTGCCGAGGAACGCGTCGTAGGTGAACGCGATCAGGGATTCACTGCCCGGCTCGATCGGTTCGAGACAGAGCCGGCACGGGGCGGTTCCGGTTCCGTTCGCCACCGCTTTCCACGCCGGATGGTCGTACTCGTAGGCCCGCATTGTCGTGCGTACGTGTTCGGCGACCGCACGTTCGATCGGGACGATCCTGAAATTCATCGACCCATCGTGCTTCGGGAGTCGCCTGCCCACCGGCGCGTTTCGGACACCGAGTCCGCGGCTATGGTGCTGGGCAGTCGACAGGTTGGCAGGGAAAGGAGCGAGGTTAGTTGCGTGAGTTGACCGAACCACTGGCGCCGGGGCTGGCCCAGCTGTGGGAGCTGCGGGAAGTGCTCTGGGAGGGCGACACCGACTACCAGCACGCGGTGATCGCCAGGACCTCCCAGGGGGTGTCGCTGTTCTGCGACAACGATCCGCAGAGCACCGAACTCGCGCAACTGCACTACCACGAGGCGCTGCTCGTGCCCGCGCTGCTGCTCGCTGAGCGGGTCGACCGCGTGTTGGTGATCGGCTCCAGCGAGGGGGTGATCAGCCAACTCGCCGTCGCGGCGGGTGCCACCCGGGTCGACCACGTCGACATCGACAGGGAGGTCGTCGAGCGCTGCGCCGAGTACCTGCCGTACGGCTACACGCCAGAGGAACTGGACCGCGCGGTGCGCGGCGAGGGCGCGGTGCGGATGCACTACGCCGACGGCTGGGAGTTCGTGCGTCGCGCCGCCGAACCCGGTGCCGAGCGCTACGACATCATCGTGGCGGACCTGCCGGGGGAGCGGGAGGACGAGTCGCAACACAACCGGCTGTTCGGCACCGAGTTCCTGCGCCACTGCCGCGCCGCACTTGCCGAGGGCGGCGTGGTCTCATCCCAGGTGGGCTGCCCGACGCTGTGGCTCAACGCGATGCTGCGGCGCGCCTGGGGCCGGTTCAACGAGGTCTTCGACACCGTGGCCTACTACGGCTCCGACGAGTTCGACTGGGGATTCCTGTTCGGTCGTGCCGACTACGTCGAGAACCCGGCCGGCCGCATGATCGGGCGGCTCGCCGACCTCGCCTACCAGCCCGCCACTCTCGACGCGGAGGCACTGGTGGCCAACTCCGTGCTGCCTTACAGCATCCGTAAGGAGCGTTAGCCCGCCTGGCTGCGTAGTCCTACGCGAATGTGACGCGACGTGAATCCGCGCAGTGTGGTGGGTCGGTCTGACTGGCATGAACGGACCACGTGTCGATGCGGACCTGGTCGCCAGGCTGACGCCGGCGGCGCTGACGGCCGCACGCCGTCGGCTGCCGGACCGGGAGGACCAACTGGACGCGGTACAGGACGGCTGGTTACTGCTGCTCGCCAGCGCGGACACCATCAGGGACCCGGCCCGCGTATCCCGCTGGCTGAATACCGCGGTGGGAAGGCAGGCCGGACGGCTGGCGCGCAGGCGGCTGCGCGAGATCCCCTCGGAGGCCACCGCGGACCACTGGTGTCCATGGGTGCCATCCACCGAGAACAGTTGGTTATTGACCGACCGCGACCGTACTTTGTGGACATTGGTATCCCGGCTGCCTCCGCCGGAGCGGGCACTGGTGGAACCGCTCGCCTTCGAGCCAGGGCTGTCTCATCGGGAGCTCGCCGCTCGCCTCGGGATCTCAGCGGCCACGGTCGCACGGTGGCGATCCCGGTCGTTGCGCCGGTTGCGGGAATGGTCGACGGCGGAAGGGATGCGGCTGTGAGTTGTTTCACCTCAGCCGCCCACGCCGGTCGCCGTCGCAGGCCCTGGCCGCCGTGGCCAGGCACCAGCTTGCCGACAGGGCGAGCAGTGCGGCGAGCACAACGGGCCACCACTCCGACACCGACATGGCGAGTAGTGCCTGCAGCACCGAGGTAGTCGCGAAGGCGAGCGCGAGTACGAGTAGGAACACTCGCTGCGGAAAGCTCATTCTCTCGGCGCGTTTGAGCATCGAAACCGCCTCCTGCGCCCCCGAGTTGTTCGCGGGGCTTATCGCGCGGGCCGCCCCCGGAGTTACCGGCCCGGAAGAGACGATCGCAAGACGCATGTCACATGTGCCTTTGCCGACCGTGAGGTCGCCAATAGAGTGCGGCTCACCATAGTCGCCTACCAAACGGGCCTCGTTGACCGATGATGGCGTTTCGGTCGCAGAGTCGGACATATTGACTCACCCAGGTGTGGCTGAATAACCTGCCCTGGCTAAGCGGCGGCTTAGCGGCGCGATGTCGGAGCACCGGGTGCGGGGACCCGAACGAACCTGTCGCTGAAAGGGCCTTGAGCGCGGTGTTGAAGAAGAAGACCGGGTCACGTCGTGGACGTTCGTCGATCCGTGCGAAGGTGCTGGCCATCGCGTTCGTGCCCAGCGCCATTTTTCTGCTTTCCGGGATCGCGCTCGCCAGTTACCTGATCTACGACGCCGTCCAGGTGCGTACCTTCGCGACGAAGATCCACGACTCGGCCGAACCCGCGGGCCGCTTCTTCGCCGCCGTGCGCGAGGAGCGCAGGTTGACGCTGCAGGAGCTGGCGAACCCCGGATCAGTGCGAGCGGAGCTCGAGCAACTGCGCCAGCAGACCAACGCGACCGCGGCCGCGACGGCCGCGGAGCTGGAGGGCATGACCGGCGACGCGCCGGACAACGTGAAGGCGAGCATCGCCGCCACCCAGCGGCAGTTCGCCGCGCTACCGCGGTTCCGGCAGAAGGTCGACGCGGGCGATGCGTCCCTGCAGGAGGCTTACGACTTCTTCAACGGGATCATCGACCAGTTCACCACCGGGCTCAACGGTGTGGCACAGACGACGCCGAACGCCGAAACCGCATACAAGCGGCTGATCGCGATGCCGCTGTTCACCAGTGCCGACGGCATGTCCCGTGGCGACGCGCTCGCGGCCGCGGGAGTGTCAGGTGGCGGACTGACGGAGCAGGAGTTCCGCACCTACATCGAGCAGGTAGGCGCCTACCACTCGGCGCTCGAGTCCGCGGTGGCGGACATGATCCCGCCGGTGCGGCAGCAGTACGAGCAGCTCATCGCCAGCGACGCCTGGGACCGGCTCACCACGGTCGAGAACGCCTTCCTGCGTGGCAACCAGAGCCAACTGCCGGTACCGGAGTCGCAGTGGCGCGAGGCCGCCCGCGACGTCGGCGCGAAGCTGTGGATGCTCTACGTGCAGCAGAGCACCAACGCCACGAACCTGGCGCTCGACGAGGCGGACCGCACGCTGATGACAGCCATCATCGCGGCCGCCGCGGTACTGGCGGTGGCCGCTGTCGCCCTGCTGATCGCATGGCGGTTGTCGAACCGGCTCGTAAACCGGCTCACCACACTTCGAGAAGAAACCCTCGACATGGCTGAGGAACAGATGCCGAGGCTGGTCGAGCGGGTCAGGTCGGGGGAGCCGGTCGACCTCGACCGCGAGGTCGCGTTCCTCGACCACGGCACCGACGAGATCGGTCAGGTCGCCGACGCCTTCAACGCGGCACAGCAGACCGCCATCGCCGCCGCGGTGGAGGAGGCCAAGACCAGGGAGGGCACCAAGCGCGTCTTCCTCAACATCGCACACCGCAGCCAGGTCATCGTGCATCGGCAACTGCAGGCCCTCGACGCGGCCGAGCGCAAGCAGGAGGACCCCGACCAGCTGGACATGCTGTTCAGGCTCGACCACCTGTCCACTCGCGCGCGGCGCAACGCGGAGAACCTGATCATTCTCGGCGGCGAGCAGCCGGGTAGGCAGTGGCGCAACCCGGTGGCACTGGCCGACCTCACCAGGGGTGCTACGGCCGAGACCGAGGAGTACAAGCGGGTCAGCGTCGGCAAGATGCCCGCGGTGGCCGTCAGCGGCCCGGTCGTCGGCGACCTCGTGCACCTGCTCGCCGAACTCCTCGACAACGCGACCTCGTTCTCACCGCCGCAGGCCAACGTCGAGATCAGGGGCGAGGTGGTCGGCCGGGGTGTCGTCATCGAGGTGGAGGACCAGGGGCTGGGCATCGAACCGGACCATCTGGCCGAGCTCAACCAGACGCTGGCCAACCCACCCGACTTCAGCTTCATGGCACTGTCGGAGGAGCCGAGGCTGGGGCTGTTCGTGGTCGCGCGGCTGGCGGCGAAGCACGGGATCAGGGTGACCCTGCGCGAGTCCGCCTACGGCGGCACGCGAGCCATCGTGCTGGTTCGCTCGGAGTTGCTCAGCCAGCTTTTCGAGCCGGAGGACAGCGGGCCCGCGATCGAGGACGTCGTGCCGCGACAGCAGTCGACACTTGGCGCTCGGCGCAGGCCCCGGCAGTCGCCGCGGACCGAAACGACGGTGGTACCGAACGACTCCTCCGGCACCGACAACGGCTCTTCCGTTCACGGCGAGGCGACCCGGACCCTCGCTGCCGTGCAGGAGCTGTACCCGCCGCAGTCGAGGCAGCAGGAGAACCAGCCGCCCGAGCCCGGGCAGCAGCAGCTTCGGCCCCGGGACTCACGGCCACCGCAGCCAGCGCCACCGGAGCCAGCACCACCGCAGCAGGGTGGCTCGATGCCGACGGGCAGGCCGCCGCTGCCGAGGCGCCGCCGGCAGCAGAACCTCGCTCCGCAGCTTCAGGACGAGGCTCCGAGCATCGAGCAGGCCGAACCGACATTCGAATCCCCGGAGCAGGCCCGTAACAGACTTGCCGCCTTCCAGCGGGGAACGCGGCAGGCCCGTCAGCAGGAACCTGGCCGCGACGACATTCGTGGAGACTGAACACCATGGCGAACTCGGGAGCGAACGAACTCGACTGGCTGCTCGACGACCTGATCCGTCAGGTCGCAGGCGCCGACCGCGCCGTTGTGCTGTCGTCGGACGGCCTGCTCATCGGCAGGTCAAGCAACCTGTCCGAGCAGGACGGCGAGCACCTTTCCGCCGTGGCGTCGGCGTTCCAGAGCCTGGCGAAGGGAACGGGCCGTCACTTCGGTGGCGGCCAGGTGCGGCAGACGGTGGTGGAGATGGACCGCGCGTTCCTGTTCGTGACCGCGGCAGGCAGAGGTGCCTGCCTCGCGCTGCTGACGTCGGAGAGCACCGACATGGGCATGGTCGCCTACGCGATGAACATGATGGTCAAGCGGGTCGGAGCGGTGCTGAGCGCGGCTCCCAGGGTTGAGCAACACAGTGTGACATGAGTGAGCACGACGAGGCTTGGTTCGACGAAGCGGCCGGTCCGCTCGTGCGGCCGTACGCGGTCACCGGCGGGCGCACCCGGTCCGACAACTTCGGCCTCGACATGATGACGCTGGTGGTGTCGTTGCAGCCGCCCTCGGAGGCCGCGACACTACCGACCGAGTACGCCAAGATTGTCCGGCTGTGTCAGCGGCCGATGTCGGTAGCCGAGGTCGGCGCCCATGTTGATCTGCCCCTGCCTGTGGTAAAGGTTCTCCTCAGTGATTTGATCGAGCAGAATTACGTGATCTTCCGCAGAGCTGCGCCTCCGAGCGAAGTCCCTGACCAACAAGTACTGCAGGCGGTTCTCGATGGCATCCGGAAACTTTGACGACCGGCGGCGGTTGACCGCGACCGCCGTGAAGCTGCTGATCGCCGGTGGGTTCGGGGTCGGCAAGACAACCATGGTCGGCTCGGTCAGTGAGGTACCGCCGCTGCGCACCGAGGAGATGCTCACCTCCGCGTCCGAGGGGGTGGACGATCTCTCCGGTGTCGAGCGCAAGAACACCACCACCGTGGCGCTGGACTTCGGCCGCATCACGATCAGCAAGGACCTGATCCTCTACCTGTTCGGCACCCCAGGGCAGGACCGGTTCTGGTTCATGTGGGACGAGCTGGCGCAGGGTGCGCTCGGTGCCGTGGTACTCGCCGACACCCGGCGGCTGGACAGCTGCTTTCCGGCTGTGGACTTCTTCGAGCGGCGAGGGCTTCCGTTCGTGGTGGGGGTGAACTGCTTCGACGGTGCCTACCGGTACGGAACCGAGGAGGTCAGGGCAGCGTTGGACGTCGACCACTCTGTGCCGCTGCTGTTGTGCGACGCCCGTGACCGCGAGTCCACCAAGCAGGTACTGATCACTCTTGTGCAGCACGTCATGAGCACAACGCGGATGGCGCCTGCCCGGTACTAGCGTCCGCCGCTACGGCCGCGCGGTCCCCTCCAGCATCGTCCTGGTCAGTACCCAGCGCGGGAACGGTTCGGATTCGCTGACATCGTCGAAGGTGAAGCCCGCGCCTTCGATGGTGGCCCTGGTGTCCCTGTTGGGCATGCAGCCCGCGGCGAAGTAGGACCACACCGGGGCGAGCCGGTCCTGCCAGCGCGCGCGATTTCCACTGCCGCGCACGTGCTCCAGCACCACGATCCTGCCTCCGGGACGCAGCACCCGGCGAGCTTCCGCCAGCGCTTTGGCCGGGTCGGCCACGGTGCACAGCACGAGCGTGAACACGACCGCGTCGAAGGTCATGTCCTGAAACGGCAGGTCTTCGGCTCCCGCGGTGCTGACCTCCACCGGCGCGTGAGCCCGATCGAGTCGGCTGTTCAGTCGAGTCCGCATCGCGGCGTCGGGCTCGGCCGCGACGATGCGTTCCGCGCTCCGCAGGTGCGGCAGGTTCGCGCCCGTGCCCGCACCGATGTCGAGCACCTGCCCGGTGACGTCCGCCAGCAGCCGTCGCCTGCGCTCGCCGAGTACCTCCCGCTCCATCGGTTCGGACATCCGGTCGTATACGGCGGCGAAAACCCGATGTGCGCGCATGGCGACCAGCCTAGCCGGGCACGCGAATCGTTGATGTGCTCGTTGCCCGTGCGGGTCAGGAATAGCGTTCGGTGAGTACCGTACGAATGAGCTTGCGGGTCTCGTCCTGGTTCAACGAATGGCGGTGCAGATTGTCGTGGTATCCCCGGTACTGTTTCACGGTTTCGGGGTCCTCGAGATGATGCATACCGGCGTGGTTCTCGATGCCGACAACGTCGTGGTCGAGCGGTTCGTTGAATTCGTAGTAGCCGTACGTGCAGGAGTTGGTGAACAGTGGGGGCGCCGAGAAGGGTAGCACCCGAAGATCGATGTTCGGCGCGGTGGAACGCTCGATGAGCTGCGACAACTGCTCCCGCATCACGGTGTTCGAACCCACGATCTGATAGAGAGCCGACTCGTGCATGACGGCGACGAACTCCAGCGGTGGCATTCCGTCCCGCTTCAGGAGTGCCCTTTGCCGGTGCTGCCGGATATCGACGTACTCGGCGATCTGCCTCGCCGTCAACGACGGTTCGTTGGCCAGATAGAAAGCGCGGGAGTAATCGGCGGTCTGTAGCAGCACCGGCACCATCGGAATGGTGTAGATGCGCACGGTCGTGGCTTCGGATTCGTAGGCGAGCCGGGTGCTGAGTTGCTTGGAGATATCTCGGTGGGACCACCAGACGTCTCGCTGTGCCGCCCTGGTCCAGTGATGCAGCTTTTCCGCTACTCGCGTGCCCTCGACGCCGTACAGCCGGATGAGATCGCGGACGTCGCGTGGCTGAGGGTTACCCTGCGCGTTCTCCAGCCTGGACAGCTTGGAGGTGGAGATCATGAGTTCGGCCGCGACCTCTTCGAGTGTGTGACCCGACTCTTCTCGTAGCCGACGCAGTTCGTGTGCGATGCGGCGCCGCGGAACGACCGGGCCCTGAACCGTCATGTGACTTCGCCTGCCTGTGTTGAGTGTCCACGGGATGTTCAGCTTGGGATTCCCAGCGCGAAATCCTATGGCAGCCAGGCGCCCATGCCGCGGCTGGTACCCCGTCCGCCCAGGCACGACAACCCGAACGGCCTAGTGAGCGCTCGTCGGTGGCGCCTCGGTACTACCCAGAGCTTTCCGTTTGGGACGCGGTCCTAGGCCAACCGAGGCAATTCCCATGGGATTTTCATCGTGGGAATTGCGCTCGCGTCGCGGCCTCGGCCACACTTCAGCGACCAGTTCCCCTCGATTCCACGCCCGCCAGGAGAAGGAGCCAGTCAAGGAGCCAGCCAAGTAGCTACCGGAGCGAACGCGGCGCTGAATCCGACGGGGACTGACCGAGCCCGTCGAGTGGAGGAGGTCGACCGTGTTCGTGTCGTTGCGACTTGGAGTGCTGGTCCGGCTGCTGCTTGCGGTCGCGGGCGTCGCCGGAGTGCTGGCGCTCGTTCTCACCGCCGTCCCCGCGCCACGAGTAACCGAGGCCGGAACCCCCGAACCCGCCTCGGAAGGCCCCCGCTTTCCTGCCGAGCGCGTCGAGGCCGACTACCGCGTGCGGGGCACTGGAGACGAAGGGCTGAACGTACGCGCCTGCCCCGCCCTCCACTGCGCCAGGATCGGGCGCATCGGGGAGGGGCAGACATTCGCGGTGACCTGCTGGCGGAGTGGGACCGCGGTCAACGGCGAAACCAGGTGGTTGCGCGGCACGGTCGACGGCCGTGACGGGTTCGCCTCACGGCACTACCTGCGGGCCGACACCGGCCGGGGTGTCCCCGCCTGCGCCCGGCGCGGCGGCGACGCGGTGACGTGAGCGGCGATCAGCGTGGGGTCTCGATGGCGGCGTCCAGCAACTGCACCGGGTGCAGCAAGGGGACGTCGCCGCCGAGGTACCGGCCGATCTGCAGCAAGCACCCGGGATTGCCGGTCACCAGTATGTCCGGTTCCACCGAGCGGATGTTGCGGGCCTTGCGCTCGCCCAGTTCGGCGGCGGGCTCGGGCTGGATGAGGTTGTAGATGCCGGCCGAACCACAGCAGAGCTCCGCCTCGGGCAGTTCGAGCAGTTCCAGCCCCGGTATGGTGCGCAGCACCGCTCTCGGCTGCTCACGCACACCCTGGGCATGACCGAGATGGCAGGCGTCGTGGTAGGCGACCTTCGCGTTGATCGGCTTCCTCGGCGCACGCGGCTCCAACTCGGCCAGCAGTTCGGTGACGTCGCGCACCTTCGCGCTGAAGTCGGCCGCCCGGCCTGCCCAGGCCGGATCGTCGGCGAGTAAGGCGCCGTACTCCTTCATCGAGGAACCACAGCCCGCGACGTTCACAACCACGTTGTCCACGGCAAGCTTCTCGAACGTCTCGATCGTGCGCTTGGCGTTTCGGACGGCGTGGTCCTCGCGCCCGGCATGCAGACCGAGAGCGCCGCAGCACCCCTGCCGCCTCGGCGTCAGCACCTCGCAGCCCTCTGCTGCCAGCACTCGCTGCGTCGCGGCGTTGACCTCGTGGAAGAAGACGTCCTGCACGCAACCGGACAGCATCGCGACCCGGCGCCGCCGCTCACCGCTGGCCGGAACCCTCCTCGGCAGCGACGCGAACGCCTCACGCAGCCGGACCGAGGGCAACAGCGCCTGCGTTGCCCGTAGCCGGGGCGGCAGCACCCGCTCCGCCAGCCGGTCCAGCCGCAGCTTCTGGTAGGCCAGGCCGAAAACCGCGGCCACGCGAAGCCGTCGCCGGTAGGGGAACAGCGCGAAGATCGCGTCGCGGAACAGCCGGTCGGAGCGCGGGCGAGGCACGTTGCGCTCGATCTGCGGGCGCGTCGCCTCCAGCAGGCTGTCGTACTGCACTCCGGACGGGCACGAGGTCACACAGGCCATACAGCCCAGACAGGCATCGATGTGCTGGGTGAACGCCCCCTCGAGCCCGATCTCGCCGCGTTTGGCCAGGTCCATCAGGTAGATGCGGCCGCGGGGCGAGTCCATCTCCTCGCCCCACAACTGATATGTCGGGCAGGTAGGCAGGCAGAAGCCACAATGCACGCAGTCGTCCAGCAGTTCCCGCGACGGCGGCTTGTTTGCGTCGAAACTCGACTCCGTCACGAGGTCGCCTCCCTGCCATCGGATTCACCATCGAACCAGGACTCGAACCGGCCAGGGCTGAGCCGCCGGTCCGGGTCCAGCTTGTCCTTCAGCGCCCGCAGCACGCTGATCGCGGAAGGACTCCCGCCCCACGCGGGTGTCGGCTCGGGTGGGCGTCGCCTTGTCACCGACGTGCCGCCGGCGGCCGAGACGGTTTCGTGCACGTCCCCGATGCCGGAGTCGGGGACGGTGACGGTGCCGATTCCCGTGCCCAGCCCGGCCGTGGCGGCGCCGCCGCAATCGGCCAGCACGCCAGGCAGCCTGCTCGGGCGGCAGCCGATCCGTACTGAGGCGTCGTCGACCAGCTCGGCGTGCCGCGCCCACGCCGACTCCGCGTCGTCCTCGTCCAGCACCGTGCCCGACAGCGACCTGGCCAGCTCCCCTGCCCGTGCCTTGGCACCTTCTCGCGTCCCCTCCACCCGGATGAGCAGCATGCCGTCGGCCCACTCCAGGCAGACCGGTTCGAGCGCGCCCGCCAGTACCGTCGCCGCCCGCTCGGCCCCGGTGTCGAGCGTGCAGTCCAGGCGCACGGTCAGTGTCTGTTCCGGTATCGGATGCAGCCGCAGTACCACCTCGGTGAGCAGGCCGAAGTTGCCGTAGGAGCCGTGCAGCAGCTTGGCGAGGTCATACCCGGCGACGTTCTTGATGACATGCCCGCCGGTCCTGGCTACGGTGCCGTCGGCGAGCACCACCGTCGCGCCGATCACCAGGTCGCGCATCGAGCCGTAGGCCAGCGCGAGTGGGCCGGAATCCGCCGTCGCGATCAGCCCGCCCACCGTGGCGCCGCGCAGCACCCTGGCCGGGTCGAAGGCCACCCGCTGCCCGTTCGCGGCGAGTTCCGCCTGTAGTTCGCGCAGCGGGGTGCCTGCCCGCACGGCGACCGTCAGGTCCGCCGGGTTGTAGGTCAGCACGCCGGTGAGTCGTGTCGTGTCGAGCACGGCGTCGGTGGGCAGCGGTGCGCCTGCCCAGGTGTCGGCGGTACCCGCACCCTGGATTCGGATGGTCCCCGGCGTGCCCGCCATCGCTTCGTAGGCTTCGCGCAGGTTGGTCGGCGCGAGCATGGTGGCCGTCATAGCCGTTCGATCACTCCTGCCTCCTCCAGCGGGTGCGGCCGGTAGCGGCCGGGGGCCTCGCCACACAGCCGTGGGGTCGGCAGCAGTTTCCCGGGATTGCACAGCCCCGCCGGGTCGAACGCCGAGCGGACCCGGTCCATCGTCGCGAGGTCGTCTCTGGAGAACATCGTGGGCATGGAGCACGCCTTGTCGGTGCCGATGCCGTGCTCACCCGACAGTGAGCCGCCCAGCTCCACACACAACTCGGCGATCTCCTTGGACAGCTGTTCCGCACGATCCAACTCGCCCGCCGACTCGTCGAACAGCACAAGCGGGTGCAGGTTGCCGTCCCCGGCGTGGAAGACGTTGGCCACCCGCAGCCCGGCGGCGCGACCCATGTCCTCGATGCGGCCGAGCACCTCGGCGAGCCTTGTCCTCGGTACCACGCCGTCCTGCACGATGTAGTCGGGGCTGATCCGGCCGACCGCCGCGAACGCGGCCTTCCGGCCCTTCCAGATCTTCGCGCGTTCCGCCGCGTCGCCCGCGATGTGCAGGCGGGTGCAGCCGTGCCGTTCGCAGATGGCTTTGACCTGCTCGAACTGCTCGCCGCACTCGGCGGCCGGGCCGTCCAGTTCCACGACGAGGGCAGCCGGTGTTTCCAATGTGTAGCCGGCTCCCACTGCCTGCTCCGCCGCCTGGATGGCGAGGTTGTCCATCATCTCCACGGCGGCGGGCACGATCCCCGCCGCCACGATGTCGCTGACGACCTCGCCCGCCTCGGTCACCGAGGGGAAGTCCGCCAGCAGCGTGCGCACGGTCTGCGGGACCCGCAGCAACCGCACGGTGATCTCGCAGGCGATGCCCAGCGTGCCCTCCGAGCCGATGAAGACACCTCGCAGGTCCGGCCCGAGCTGTTCGGCGGTGTCGCCGCCGAGGGTGACGACCTCGCCGTCCGGCAGCACGACGGTCAGTTCGAGCACATGGTTGGTGGTGAAGCCGTACTTCAGGCAGTGCGCGCCGCCGGAGTTCTCCGCCACGTTGCCGCCGATGGTGCACACCTGCTGGCTGGAGGGATCGGGCGCGTAGTAGAGCCCGAACGGCGCGGCGGCCTTGGTGATGTCCAGGTTCGTCACACCGGGCTGGAGCACCGCGCGCCGGTCGACCGGGTCCACCTCCAGCACGCGGCGAAGCCGCTGCAACGAGATCACCACCCCGTCGGCGACCGGGAGCGCGCCACCGGAGAGGCCGGTGCCAGCACCCCGAGCGACGAACGGCACTCCGTGCTGGTGACAGACGCGCGCCGCGGCCGCCACTCCCGCCGTGTCGAGCGGCAGGACGACCAGGCCGGGCACCTGCCGGAAGCCGGTGAGCCCGTCACACTCGTAGCTGCGTAGTCCGACCGGGTCGGAGACGATGTTGTCTTCCCCGACCGCGGAGGCCAGCGCGGCGTGTACCGCCGCGTCGAGCATCCTCGCCCACCTGCTTTCCGCTTCATGGAACAGAAATGCCACTCCAAGGAAACGTTACATCCGTCTTGTCCCTGGGCGTCAAGCCTTCGGCCCGCCGTCGTCGAAGCCCACCCCCGCGTGTCGTCCACGGTCGGGCCAGTGCCGGGTGGTACCAAGAGCGCATGACGTGTGCGAGCTGCCGGAGCGGATTCGACCATTGCCACGGCACGCTGGTGCTGCATAGCGACGGCGAGGTCGACTGCACCGAGCAGGGCTGCGTCGACGGCGACATCGTGCGGCACACGCTCGTGATCGAATGCCACGACATCGAGGGCGGGTGTGGCTGTGCGGAGCCGCCGTCGGGTCACGAGGAGCTGCGCCGGGCCTCGTAGGGCGTCGTAGGGCTCAGTGGCCCTGGCCGTCGACATCGCGGAGGCGATCCGCCGCATCGCCCGCTGGGCAGCCGAGCGTGACGACATCGCCGGTGTGCTGCTGGTCGGTTCCCGTGCACGCGGCACCGCGCGACCCGAATCGGACATCGATGTCGTCGTGCTCAGCCGCGACACCAACCGCTACCGCGACGGTGCCTGGGTCGACGAACTCGCGATCGCAGAGTTGACCGGGACCCGACCCTGGGGAGCGATCACCGAGTATCGGCTTGTCGCGGCCGGTGGCTTCGAAGTCGAGATCAACATTGGTCACCCTGACTGGGCCCGCACCGATCCCATCGACCCAGGCACCCGGCGCGTCGTGACCGAAGGGGCCCGCATCGTGCACGACCCGGGAGGCGTCCTGGCGGCCCTGTTGCACGCTTGCGGACGCCTACCGGGCCCGCGGTCTTGAAGCGGCGGGCACATCACGTCAGCGGCCGCGTTGCGATGGCACGTGCCTGCCTTCCTCGGGGGCGAGACCCAGCGCGTCCAGCAACTCGGCACAGTCCTCGGCGTCGGCCGCCGCCGAGGCGACGGCACGTACGGCCCTGCGCCGCTGCTCAGGGTCGGGTTCCTCGGTGTAGGGCAGGACCGGCCGGGGGTTCTGGCTCGGAGCGGTCGGGCTGAATGCGTTCACGGCTGCTCCCGCGGGATCGATGTCGGTCTTGGTAGCTGCTGTTACCCACTCGGCGGGAGCCCTACACGCGCGGTTTCTCCCCGCAGGCGCTTGGGTACGCAACGTCAGTGGCTTTTTGTCACGCAGAAAGGAGGCTGAGGTGGCTACCGACGCTTACCTGGCGTTCATCGGCCTGGGCCTGGTCATGATCGTCGCAGATGGGCAACTGCTTTACCACAGCGGAAAGCGGTACTTGTCCGACGTAGACACCGAAGGCGAGCAGGTCGGCTCGATGGCGTCACTGGTCACCGTGCTGTTCCACCTGGTGATGTTCGGGTTCTTGGCGTTGCTGTCCGTGCTGGACTTCGACTTCGGTGACCCGATGCGCTCCATCGTGGGCAACCTCGGCGTGTTGCTGCTCCTGCTGGCGCTTGTGCACGCCGTGACCATGGCCGTTGTGTCGCAGATCCACGACAGCAGGGCGGCCGACGACCGGTTCAACCGGCCCGCCACCCGCCCTTCGGCAAGCACCAACTCCCAACTACAGCGTGGTCCAGTGGTGACGCCGGTGCCCGGTCAGCACGGCCGCGACCCTCGGATGAGCCCGACGATCGAGGACCAGTCGCCGTAACGACGCGGTCGTTTCGGTCCCTTCGGTTCTCTGGCAGCGAGTTCGTAGCAGGCGAGCAGGCGAAGCCCGTACCACTCGTCCGGGCTCCACTCGGCCGCTGTCCGAGGTGGTTGTCAACCTTCCCGCAGCACTCGCGACCTGATGTCGTAGGCGTGGGAAGCCAGCAACACGAGCTGGCTCGCGGGGGACGGCGCGGTCGGGATCGCGTTCGCGCTCTGCGATGGTTTGCACCACGTTATCGAGATGGCGGTCGAACTGCCTGCGTGCGGCGGGTTGGGCGAGCGCGGCCCAGCCACTGTGCAGGTCCTCGCCTATCCTGCTCGACCAGCGGCGTGCGGAACGATCCGTCGCCGAGTCCAGCCAGCCCACACCTGATGATGCACACGGCCGTGACGTGATCGCTACTCGGGGTTCGTAACCGATACTCTTCGCGCACGTCGAGGCGTGTGTCGCTAACCGGCGTCGCGGGGAGGCGGGGAGGTTTCCTGACCGCCCCTTACCAGCATCGTCAGTGCCTCGGCCGTGGAGGTGGTTGGCGCCTCGCCGGTAGCAAGGCCACGAAGCTGCAACCCGGCGAGCAAGGCGACGACCGGTCCGGCGAGCTGTCGCGGCCGTGGCACCCCGAGTGTGCGCAACACGGTCTCGGCCAACTCGTCGTACGCGGCGAAGCAGCGCCGCGCCGCCTCCCGCAACGAGGCGTCGCGCCCCGCCTGCAGGTACAGCTCCAGCGAGGCGATCTCCTCCACGCTCGCAGGCAGCCGGGCGAGCACGCCGGCCACCACCTCGGCTGCCTGCTCCACGGTCAGTTCGGCCGCACCGTGCGCCCGCGCCAGCTCGGCAAGTCGGCCGGCCTCCTCGTCGGCGAACAGCAGCATCGCCTCCCGCAGTAGCGCGGTCTGGCTCGGGAAGTGGTAGGTGAGCGAGCCGAGGGAGATGCCCGCTCGCGCGACGATCCGGCGGTTGGTCAATCCGGCGACGCCGTGCTCGCCGACCACGCGCAACGCCGCGCGCAGGATGGTTTCCCTCGTGTTCATGGCCGACGCTCGTGCCAGCGAAGCGCCTCCTCGAGTTGACCCGCCAGCTGGAGCAGCAGCTCTTGCGAAGCGTTCGGTCCCATGAGTTGAGCCCCGACGGGCAGCCCTTCGCGGGTGAAGCCCGCGGGCACGTTCACGGCAGGCCAGCCGAGCACGTTCCAGGGCCAGGTGTAGGGGCAGGCGGCGATGATTTCCCGGTCGGTGCGCCAGTTCGGCATGCCAAGGAAGTGTCCAGCCCTCGGCGGTGGCGTGGCCGTGGTGGGGGCGAGCACGACGTCCACGTCGGCGAACACCGCACCCACCCGGTCGCGGAAATGCCGCTCCGCACGCCTGGCGAGTCCGAGCGCCGGTCGCAGCCACGAGCCGGTGCGCCGGTTGCCGAGTGTGCGGGGATCGAGCAGTTCCGGCTGCGGCACCCGGTTCACCCAGTCGGCAACACCGGCGAGTGAGCGGGGCAGGAAGTCCAGACCCAGCAGCCCGAACCTCGGCTCGGTCTCCACCAACTGGTGACCCAGCTCCGCCAGTGCGCCCGCGACGCCCTCCACCGCGGCGCGCACCTGCTCCTCCAGTGGGGTGCTCATGCCGGTGAAGGCAGGACGCAGCGAAAGCCCGATGCGCAGGTTGCCGGGGCGTTGGCAGGCGGCGTCGCGGAAGCGGCTGCCCGTGCCCGCGACGACGTCGAGGAGCAGCGCCGCGTCGCCCACGGTTCGCGCCAGCGGCCCGAACACGGTGAGGCCGTGGAAGAGTTCCGGCTCCGGCGCGGTCGGCACCAGTCCGCGCGGGGTCTTGATGCCGACCAGATTGGTCCACGCCGCCGGGATGCGCACCGAACCCGCACCGTCGGAACCGAGCGCGCCCGCGACGATGCCCGCCGCGACGGCGGCAGCCGAGCCGCCCGACGAACCGCCAGGTGAGTACTCGGGGTTCCACGGGTTGCGGGTGATCCCGAACGCCGGACCTTCGGTGAACGGCCACTGCCCGATCTCCGGTGTGTTCGTCTTGCCGACGATCACGGCACCGGCGTTCTTGAGCCTGGTGACGACCTCGGCGTCGGCGCCGCGCACGTCGAACTCGCCAGGGCAGCCGAACGCCGTGGGCAGTCCCGCGATGTCGGTGTCGTCCTTGATGGCGACCGGGACGCCGAGCAGCGGTGCGCGCTCGCCCCGCGCCCTGCGTGAGTCCGCCTCGGCGGCTTCCCTCATCGCCGCTTCGGGGCGGACGAACCGGAAGGCGTTGAGGCTGTGACGGGTGGACTCGATGCCCTCCAGCGCCGCCCGCGTCAGTTCGACCGAACTGAGCCTACCGTCGGCTACCAGTTCCGCCTGCCGGCGCAGTCCGGTGAACGCGACGTCGTGCATGGCCGCCCATCCTCTCGTTCGTTCGAACGAACGTATCAGCCACGCAGCGGTGGTGACAGCTTTGCCGCCCGGTTGGCCAGTACCAGCAGGCCGGCGAGCAGAGCGAAGTCCACGAGGAAGACAAGGCGCTGCGTCATGCCGACGGGCAGCGCGAGCGCCAGCGCGGAGACGGCGGAGTCCGGTGGCAAGGCGTCGCCGACATAGCTGAGCCCGAACACCGCGAGGCTGACGACGCCGACCTGGCACAGCCGGGCGAGCGCCGCTGCGGTCGCCGCCAACGCGGGCACATCCCGGGCCCGTTCGGCAAGGGTCCAGGTGAGCGCGGGCAGGCAAAGGAAGGCAACGAGACTGGCGTACTGGTGGATCCGTCCGCTGGCCGGGTCGATGTCGGAGGTGAAGGTGGCGGGGAACAGCGCGGCCGCGACCAGGCCGAGCGCCGTGGCGCCTGCCAGGACACTCGTTGTGCGGCCGAACGCGATCCCGCTGGACCGCAGCGCCGCGCTGACCGCGAGCACGCCGATCGCGAAGGACAGCAGGCTGGCCTCCAGCATCCCGCCACCTCGCTCGGTGAACGCGTAACGGCTGACGGGGTCCAGCAGCGGATGAAACGCGCTGACGGCGTGCAGGACGGTGAGTGTGAACAGCGCCCAGCCCAGACTCACCGACGCGGTCAGCGTCCAGGTGCGTGTGCGACCCGCCGAGCGCGATGCGGCGGCTTCGACCCCCAATTGCGGCATATCTCCAGCGTTGCCGCGCGCGCCACGGTTGTGATCAGGGACGACCCTGATCGTTCCCGGACTTGTCAGGCGAAGTCGATCAGGGCCAGCGCCTGGTCGTCGTGGCGTTTCACGCGCGGCCACCGCTGCCCTTGCGGGTCGGACAGTTCAGCCGCTCGCACGGCGTCGAGCACGCGTTCGAGCCCTTGTTCGCGAGCCAGCGCGAGCATCCCCGGCCAGTCGAGTACCCCGTAGGTGTCGACTCCGACCGAGACACCGTCGGTTGCCAGCAGCACGGCCTCCACCTCCCCGCGCGGCCAGCTTCGCAGCAGTGCCTGCTCGGCCGCGGTCGGGTCGGCCTCGGCGACCCAGAAACCGCCCGAAGCGTTGCGGAGCCGGTTGACGTCGGCGCGGGTGCGAAGGACTCCGCTGTCGCGAAGGTGCGTCAGCCTGGTGTCGCTGAGCACGTCGGGCCCTGAGGGGGTGAACACGACGACCGGACTGTCGGCCAGCACGAGCGCGTCCACGGTCCGCGCGCTCCAGCGCAGCATGGCCACCGTGCTCGATGGGCAGTCGCGGGGCCGCAGGTCGTACTCGGCGGCCACCTCGCGGATGGAGTCGGCGAGGACCGCCGCGAGATCCCGCTGCGGCGCGCTGACGAGGTTGGCCTCGACCCTGCGGGCGAGGCGGCAGGCGTACCAGCCGCCGCTCGGTAGGTTCGCGCGGAACTCGGTAGCTCCGTCGAGCAGGGCGACGGCGTTGTCGGTGCGCACCACGTAGTCCTCGCTGGGTCGCTCGTCTCCGGCGAGACCGACGCCCGCACGCTCCGCGATCTCGATTCGTGGCACAGCCCGACAGTAGCCAGCGGCGAAGCACCGGCCGCGCCGGTGTCCATCACCGCTTCCGGTAGGCGACGAGCGGCAGGAAGGCCTGCGTCAGCGGTCCGATGGCGAGCGCGTAGAGCACCGTTCCGACCCCGACCGTGCCGCCGAGCAGCCAACCGATCGCGAGTACGGTCAGTTCGATCAAGGTGCGGACAAGCCGCACGGACCGGCCCGTGCGGGCGGCCAGCCCGGTCATCAGCCCGTCGCGGGGGCCTGGGCCGAGCCTGGCGCCGACGTAGGCGGCGGTGGCCAGGCCGTTCAGCACGATGCCGCCGATGAGCAGCAGAGCCTGCCACGCGAACGCGTGCTGATCCGGCAACACCAGCCGAACCAGGTCGACGGTCACCGAGATGACCACCACGTTGGCGATCGTGCCGATTCCGGGCCGCTGGCGAAGCGGCACCCACAGCAACAGCACGGCCACGGCGGTCACCGCCGTCACAGTGCCGAAGGTGAGACCGGTCCGGCCCGCGACCCCCTCGTGCAGCACGTCCCACGGGTTCAGGCCGAGACCGGACCTGGTCATCATCGCCATGCTCGTGCCGTAGAGCACCAGACCGGCGAACAGTTGGCCGAGGCGGCGGGTGGGGTCGTTGGTGACGGAGACCGGATGCAGTTCGACGTGAGCCACCAGCAAACTATCGCCAGCATTGGCTCGCCGAACCATAGCCAATTATGAAGAATTGGCTCCCATGCAAGGCAGTCTCGCCCACCTTCCCCTGGCCGGCCGGGTATCGCCTACCCGATTGGCGACGCTGCTCGGCGATTGGCGCCAGGGTGGCTCCCGCAACGGGGCAACCGACCTGGCGGCCGCCATCGAATTGCAGGTGCTGGACGGCCAGCTGCCGCTTGGCACAAGGCTGCCCGCGGAACGGCAACTGGCCTCGGCACTTGGCGTCAGCCGCACCCTCGTCGGCGCCGCGCTGGAGCGGCTACGCGAAGCCGGTCTCGTCGCCAGCCGCAGGGGCGCGGGGTCATGGATCACCGCGCCGTCGGGTAAGCGCGTGGCGCCTGCGCCTCCGGAGCGACTCGATCTCATCGACCTCGCCCGTGCCTCACCGCCCGCGGTGGCGGGGATCATGGCCGCCGTGGACGCCGCCCGCTCGCGCCTCACCGACGAACTGCTCGATCACGGCTACAGCGTGTGCGGGCTCGCGGTGTTGCGGGAGCGCATCGCGCAGCGCTACACGGCAAGGGGGCTGCCGACCAATCCAGCGCAGGTCATGATCACCAATGGTGCGCACCATGCCTTCGTACTGGCGCTGCGCCTGCTCGCCGGCCCCGGCGACCGCGTGCTCGTGGAGCAACCCACCTACCCGAACTCGCTCGAAGCCGTGCGGTCGGTGCACGCGCGACCGATCCCGGTGGCCCTCGACCCGCACCGAGGCTGGGACGTGGCGGGCATCGAGGCGGCGATCAGGCAGGCAGCGCCACGGCTGGCCTACCTTGTCGCAGACTTCCAGAACCCCACCGGCCTGCGCATGGACCTGCCCACCAGGCAACGCCTCGGCACCGTGCTCGCCCGCTGGCGGACGCCGGTCGTGGTGGACGAGACCCTGGTGGAGCTGGACCTGGAAGCGGACCCGCTCGACGGCCCACCGCCACTCGTCTCCTTCGCGGGCGAGGCGGCCATCACCGTCGGCTCCTCCTCGAAGGCCTACTGGGGCGGTCTGCGCCTCGGCTGGTTGCGCGCCGCCGAGGACATGATCGACCGGCTCGCGGCCGCCAGATTCACGTCCGATCTCGGTTCGCCGGTGCTTGAGCAACTCGTGCTCGCCGAACTGCTCGGCGACGACGGTGCCCTGCTACGGCGCCGCCGTGAGCAGACCCGTATCGCCCGCGACACGCTGCTCGACGCACTCCGCGGCCACTGCCCCGACTGGACCGTGCGCGCGCCCGAGGGCGGGCTATCGCTGTGGTGCAGGCTGCCGGAGCCGATGAGCACAAGGCTGAGCGTGGCAGCCGTCAACCATGGCGTGCGGCTCGCTCCCGCCTCGCGGTTCGCGGTGCACGGCGGCCTCGAACGTTGGCTGCGGCTGCCGTTCGCGCAGCAGCCTCGGTCGCTGGTCGAGGCGGTGCGCAGGCTGAGCCTCGCCGCCGCGGCGGTACGCGGTGGCCGTGGTGGTGAAGGCGTGGCCGAGATGGCCGTGACCTGACCCGGGAAGAGCCGGTGTGCCGAATGCGGAGACTCCTGCCGTCACTCCAGGGAAAACGACGGTCGGCATTCGGCACACCGGCTCCTGGCCGTGCCCGGGGGTGGGCACGGGCGCCGTGGGCCGTTCCCGGCATCGCCCCTCGCCATGCCGGGAAGGCCCACCGGCTCAGGCGCGCATCGGGATGGCCTTCCTGCTCGGCGCGGTGAGCGGAAGTGCCATGCGCGCGCCCGGGTGGGGCCCCGGTACCGCTGGGGCAGTGCGGTACCGGGGCCAGGCCCCGTCACGGCCGGGCGCGGTCGGCCGAGCGGGAAGTAACGAATGCACGGGGACTACCTCTTGGTGACTCGTGGAAACTTGTCGCGTTCGACGGTTTGGTGCCGTCGCGGGCGTCGGGTTCGCCGCGAGCCGGACGTGGACAGGGTCCGGCAGAAAGTTGATCTTGATTTGGACGCAGCTCTCCCGGCTTACGCCGTGGCGGTCAGTCGGGAGAGGTGGTGGGCAGGGCGGCTTCCCTGCCCGTGCTGCCTGCGTCGCCGTCACGGCTGACGCCGAGCAGGCGCAACTGCGTGAGTGTGGGCGCCCAGCTCAGCATGCCGTGCTCGGCACGCGGACCGTTGCCCCCGTCGGATGAGGAGGCGAGCTGGCTGGGCACGGTGCTGATCGAGACCGGAGCCACGGGCGGAGGCCCACCGCCGCCTGGCGGACGGTTATCGGCGCTGGTCTCGGTGACCGGCTCGGCGGCGGGCGGGGCCGGGGCCACCGTGGCCTGCATCGTTTCGGTGAGCGGGTAGGAGAGCGGGGTGTCGCCGGGGTCGGGGGCGGCCTCGGGCGGCGCTGCTGGCGGTGGTGCGAGAAGCCCGGGCGCGGCCGGAACGGCTACGTCCGGTCCGGTGCCAGTGCCGGGTCGCGGTGCGGGCAGTAGCCCCGGGAGCACCGAGCCGAGGTCGGGCTCCGGCAGCATCGAGGGAAGGTCCAGGATCGGGTTGATCACGCCCCCGAGCGTGCCGCCCACGCCGTCTACGGTGCGGCTCACCGTTCCCGCCGCACCGCGCAACGTGCCGAGCAGAACGCCGTCGCGGCCGGGCGGTTGTTCGGCCGCGGGCCACGGTCCGGGCTCCGCTGTGGCGGCTTGCCCGTCACCGTTGGCTTCGGTGTCGGTGGGCCCGGCGTCGGTGCGCACCTGCTCGGCCCGCTCCGCCGACGTGGCACCGTCCTCGCACACCATCGCCCTGCCGCCCGGCTCGGGCTGCTCCGCCTGCTCGGCGGGTTCCGCCGGTTCGCCCTGGTCAGCGGGTTCCGCTGGCTCAGCTGGTTGGGCGGGTTCCGCCGGTTCGCCTGCCTCCCGGTCCCCGCAGTCGTCCGTGGCGGGGTCGGAAGCGTCCGGCTCGGAGGCGTCGCGCTCGACGGCGGCCTTGGCCTGCCCGTCGGCCGGCTCGGAAAGCGGCTCCGCGTTCGCGGCCGCACCCAGCACGGCGACCAGTAGCCACCCCACCAGCGCCAGGCCTGCCGTTACCAGCACGCGCACGACGGCAGCGGGCAACAGGCAAGGGCGTGCGGGGTCCGCACTCCTCACCATCACCACCACCGTTCGAGCGTTCCTTGCACGCTTGCTGGAATTACAACGGCCCACCGGCCTCGCGGCCGACAGACCGGGCCACGACTACCCCGGAGACTGCTATTTCTAGCATTGCCGCGAAGTGTTTCACCCAGTCGATGGTCGATCCACCCCGGAAGTCGCAATCGAGATCAGTTTGTGCAGCCGGCTGATCGCCTCTTCCAGCACGTCATCGCGTTTGCAGAACGCGAAGCGCAGCACGTGTTTCCACGGTTCGGAGTTGTCGGTGAAGACACTCACCGGGACGGCGGCGACGCCTATGGTCTCCGGCAGCCGCCACGCGAGTTCGGCGGCATCGCGGAATCCAAGCGGCCGAACGTCGGCGCACACGAAGTACGTTCCCGCGCTCGGCCATACGTCGAACCCGGCCGCCCGCAATCCCTCGGACAGTCGATCCCGCTTGTGCTGCAGGGAAAGCCGCAGTCGCTCGACCCAGTCCAGCTCGTGCTCCAGCGCGTAGGCGACCGCGGGCTGCAGCGGGCCACCGGAGACGAAGGTCAAGAACTGCTTGGCCGCCTTCACCGCCGCGACCAGTTCCGGTGTCGCGCAAACCCAGCCGATCTTCCAGCCGGTGCAGTTGAACGACTTGCCCGCGCTGGAGATCGACACGGTGCGCGAAGCCATGCCGGGCAGCGTCGCGAGCGGGATGTGTTCACCGCCGTCGAACACCAGGTGCTCGTAAACCTCGTCGGTGATGGCGATGAGGTCGTTGTCGACACACACCCGCGCGATGGCGGCCAACTCGTCGCGGGTGAACACGGTGCCCGTGGGGTTGTGGGGCGAGTTCACCAGGATCGCCCTCGTCCTGTCCGTCACGGCGGCCCGCAACGCCTCGGTGTCGAGCGCGAACCGGCCGCCATCGGAGACCAGCGGCACGACCTTTCGCTCCGCGCCTGCCATGGCGACCGAGGCCGCGTAGGAGTCGTAGTACGGCTCGATGACGAGTACCTCGTCGCCCGGCTGCGTCAGCGCCAGCAGGCTGGCCGCGATGGCCTCGGTGGCGCCAGCCGTGACCAGGATCTCGCTGTCGGGGTCGTAGTGCGTGCCGTAGCGGGCTCTGTGCCGCGCGATGGCGGCGCGCAGTTCCGGTCGGCCAGGGCCGGGTGGGTACTGGTTGGCGCCGCCGAACAGCGCTTCCCGCGCCGCTTCCAGCATCCCGGCGGGACCGTCGGTGTCCGGAAAGCCCTGGCCGAGGTTGATCGCGTCGGTGCGCACGGCCAGTGCGGTCATCTCCGCGAAGATGGTCGAGGTGAACGGCCGCAGCCGGGGAACGAGTACAGGTTCACGCACGATCGCCCATCCTCACGGACAATGTCGGTGTGGAGCAACCGACGTCCGCCGCCGTTCCCGTGTCGCCACCGGGTGTGCTCGCGGGCGAGCAGAGCAAGCGGCGTGGCCTTCGCAGAATGAAGCTGGTCGCGCTGGGCTTCCTGCTTGGCGCGACCGTGATCTTCCTGCTCGCGAGCTGGGCGCAGTCGGCGGGCTGGCCCGCGTGGGTCGGGTACGTGCGAGCGGCGGCCGAGGCAGGCATGGTGGGTGCGCTCGCCGACTGGTTCGCCGTCACCGCGCTGTTCCGCCATCCGCTCGGCATCAAGATCCCGCACACGGCGATCATCCCCAACAAGAAGAACGTCCTCGGTGACAGTCTCGGCGACTTCGTCGGGTCCAACTTCCTCTCCGAGCCGGTGGTGCGGGACAAGCTGCGCAGGGTGGAGACCTCGCGCCGAGCGGGCGAGTGGCTTTCGCGGCGGGAGAACGCCGACCGCGTAACGGCCGAACTGGCGTCGGTGGTTCGCGGTGCCGTGACCGTGCTGCGCGACGAGGACGTGCAGGAGGTGATGGAGCAGGCGGTCGTGCGCAGAGTGGTGGAACGACAGTGGGGTCCGCCGCTTGGCAAGCTTCTTGAACAAGTGTTCGCCGACGGTGCGCACTACCGGCTGGTGGATCTCGTGGTGGACCGGGTGTACGAGTGGGTGCGGGACAACCACGAGACCGTACTGAGGGTGGTGTCCGAACGCGCGCCGTCCTGGTCACCCAGGTTCGTCGACGCGATGCTGGCCGACAAGGTCTACGGCGAGGTACTCGCGTTCGCGTGGGCGGTGAAGACCGACGTCAATCACCCGATGCGGCTGGCGCTGGACCGGTTCCTCGGAGAGTTCGCGCAGGATCTGCAGAAGGACCCCGACACCATGGCCAGGGCCGAGCAGGTCAAGCAACAACTCGTGGAACACCCGGAGGTACGCAGGCTGATCGACTCCGCGTGGTCCACGGCCAAGGAGATGTTGCTGACCGCGGCCGAGGACCCCTCGAGCGAGCTGCGCAGACGCGTGCGCGACGGGCTGGAGTCGCTGGGCCGGAAGTTGCTTTCCGACGCCTCACTGGCGAAGAAGGTCGACGGCTGGGTCGAGGGCGCCGCGGCGCACGTGGTGAACAACTACTCGCGTGAGATCACCACCATCATCACCGACACCGTCGAGCGCTGGGATGCCGAGGAGACGTCTCGCAAGGTCGAGTTGCAGGTGGGGCGGGACCTGCAGTTCATCCGGATCAACGGCACCGTCGTCGGCTCGCTCGCCGGGCTGGTGATCTACACGGTGGCACAGTTGCTGTTCTGAGTTGCTGTTCTGAGTTGCTGTTGGGCAACGGGTGTGGGATCTGGGAACGCATCGCCAACTTCGTGGGCGCGGAGGAAGCGGCGGCGAGGCTGGCCGCGCTTGCGCAGTGGCGGTCGGCTCGGGTGGTGTGAAGGCCAATCCGGACAGCCCGCAACTTCCGGTGCGCTCGCGGGCGCTGGCGGGTGGCAAGCCGCTCTACCTCGCGGGGCCGAAACTGGCGGGGGAGCAGCCGTTCGTGCTGCTCGATCCCGCTTCACCGGACGTATCGCCACGCAGGGCGGCGGCCAGGTGGATCTCGTGGCCACCCCGGACGAGGTGATCAAGACGGCGCGGCCGAAGCGAAGTACCGGCATCCTGTGGGACCACCTGTCCGAGGAGAAGATCGCGGCGATTCCCGAACTCGCCAGGAGTGCTCCCCGCGGTCGTGACGCGGGCCACCCAACTGGGTGAGGTTATCCACAGTTGGCGCGGTTATCCACCGAGTTATCCACAGGGTCAAGTGGTGGGCTTTGTGGCTGTGCGCTCCCGAAAAGCCCTCGCCTTCTCCCGGTTGCCGCAGACCTTCATCGAGCACCAGGTTCTGGATCGGTTGCGGGAGCGGTCGTAGAAGGCCCACCGGCAGTCGTCGGCCGGGCAGATCTTGATCCGGTCCCACTCGCCCAGTACGGCCAGTCGCGCGGCGGCGGCCAGCACCGCCGCGACGGCACTGCCCGGCACCATGGCTGGACCGTCGGGGGTAAGCGTGACCTCGACCTTGGCCCGCGTCGGATGCGCCTCCACGTCCGGATCGCCCACCGCGGCCCGCAACGAGTCGCGGGCCCTGGCCGCCTCGTCGAGCGGGTCGGCGGCGAGTTGGCGTTCGCCCGCCCACTCCTGCCAGTCCCGCTGTGCACGCAGCACGTCGGTGTTCGCCTCGACATCCAAGGTGTTGAGGAAGGCGAGCACGAGTGAGGTGTCCGCGTCCACCTAACCAGTCTAGTGCGAATTGTTGTTGTCACCTGCCGCTGTAACCGTCATACTCGTTTTGATAGTTACTGGGAGGTGGCTGTGACCGCAGCGAAGACATCGATCAAGTGGGGTTGCGTGGCGATCGACTGCCCGCAACCGTGGGAACTGGCCAGGTTCTACGGCGAGCTGCTCGGCTGGCAGCCGCACGAGGACGACAAGCCGGATGACGACTGGGTAACGCTGGTCAACCCCGGGTCGGGCGCCGACATCGCGTTCCAGCGAGACCCGGAGTTCCGGCCGCCGACCTGGCCCTCACCGGAGCGCGCGCAGATGCTGCACCTCGACTTCGAGGTGTCCGACATCGAGGCCGAACACGAGCGGGTGCTCGCGCTGGGGGCAAGGCTGCTCGACGACAAGCCGACGTCGTTTCGGGTGTACGCCGACCCCGCGGGCCACCCGTTCTGCCTCTGCGCCTGTTGATCCGGTGCCGCCCGGTCCCCGGACCGGGCGGCACCGGCTTTCAGAACTTCGGCAGCGCTGGTGAGCGCAGCATGGCGTCGGGGTCGCCGAAGGAGAACCCGGCACCCTCGGTGCGGTACAGCTCGGCGTAGCGTGCGACGCGGTCGGGGTCCAGCGCTACGCCGAGTCCCGGTTCGGCCGGGACATCGAGGTGGCCATCGGTATAGCCCGCCACCCCGCCGCCGAAGCCTTCGGTGACGTCGTCGGACAGCAGCGCGCCGTAGGCCTGGTTGGCGTAGGTGAAGTTGGGCGTGGCCGCGATGGCGTGCACGGCGGCGGCCAGGGCAACGCCAAGCTCGCCGAGACTGTGCTTGACCACCGGTAGGCCCGCGGCCTCGCACATGCCCGCCGAACGCTTCAGGTTCAGCAACCCGCCGTCCATCTGGTTGTCCACAGACAGCACGTCGGCCGCCCCTGCCTTGAGTACCGCGAGCTGCTCGTGCCGGGTCCAGCTCGCCTCGTTGGCCAGCAGTGGCACGTCCACCCGAGTCCGGACGTAGGCAAGTTCCTCGAGGTTGCGGCCCGACACCGGCTGCTCCACCAGTTCGAGGTCGAACCGAGCCAGCTCGCGAATCATCCGAACCGCGGTCCCCGGTGCCCACGCCTCGTTGGCGTCGACGCGCAACCTGGCCGAGGGGCCAGCCCCGTCGCGCAGTGCCTCGACCCGCTCGATGTCGGTGTTCGGCTCGTCGGAGCCGACCTTCAGGTAGCACGTCGAGAAGCCGGACTCACTCGCTCGCCTGGCCTCTCGCGCGACCTCGGCGGGATCGGAACGCGCCACGTAGTAGAAGCACTCCACCCGTTCCCGGAACCGGCCCCCGAGCAGGTTGACCAGCGGCTGACCGCAGACCTTGCCGACGATGTCCCAGCACGCCATCTCCACGGCGGCGATCGCCGGGCTTGTCGCCTTCACGTGGTGCCAGGTGCCGACGAGTTCGATCCTGCGCATCAGGCGCTCGATCGCGAACGGGTCCTCACCGAGCACCAGCGGTTCGATGGAGCGCAGCACCGCCAGCACGATGTCGGCGGACGGGTAGCCGGCCGCCTCGCCGAGCCCGGTGACTCCCTCGTCGGTCTCCACCTCCAGCAGCACGCTCACCTGACCGCGTCGCCTGCCGAAAGCCCATATCTCGTCGTGCACGTAGGGCACGGCCACCGGCGTCGCCGCGAGTTGTTTGATCCGCATTCAGTTCACCACCTTCAGCTCGCGCGGTGTGTTGGTGAGCGGTTCGGCGCCGTCCTGAGTGACCAGCACGGTGTCCGACATGACGTGCCCCGGCAGCCACGACATCAGGTGGAAGGTCATGCCCGGTGCCACCCGCACCCGCCCACCCGGGCGGATGCCGAGCACCTCGCCACCGCCCACCCAGCTGGGCGGGAAGCCGATCCCGACGAGGTAGCCGCAGTGGTGCCTCGGTGTCGGCGCACCCGTGGCCCGCTGCCAGGCGGCGTACACCTCGCCGGTGAGCACGCCCGGCCGCAGGGCGGCGAGCGCCGCGTGCCACCCCGCGAGCGCCACGGCGTGCGCTCTCGCCGCACCATCGGGAAGCCTGCCGATGTAGACGGTCCTGCTCAACGGCGCGTGGTAGCGAAGGTGGCACCCGGAAAGCTCGATGAACAGCCCGCTGCCTGGTTCCAGCTGCCGCTGCGCCCAGGACACGTGTTCCTGGTCGAGCAGCCGCAGCGGGCGGATCATGGGCACGAACCCCGGCTGCTGTCCGCCACCGGAGACCATGGTGTGCTGGACCGTGGCGGCCACCTCGTGCTCGCCGACGCCGGTGCCCGCCGTGGCGATCCCCGCGGCCATCGCGGCGTCGGAGAGGGCGGCGGCGAAGCGCATGTGCTCCACCTCGGTGGTCGACTTGACCGCCATGGCCTCGCTGAGCAGTGGTGTCGCGTCCAGCCATTCGCGGTCGGGCAGCGCTTCCCTGATACGGCTGTGGATCGCGGGTGGGAAGAACATCGCCGCGTCCTCGGTGCCGACCCGGCCGTGTGGGGCAGCCGTACCCCCGATGGCGAGTGCGGCGGCGGTGGCCGGGTCGGTTCCGTCGCCGAACGGCACGTGCTCGCAGTGCGGAACCTGCGCTCGCACCGTCGAGCGTTCCATCTCCCTTGTCACCAGGGCGAGATCGCCACGCAGCGGTACGACGAGGAGCGTGAACGCGAAGTAGCCGTGGTGATCGAGTCCGGTCAGGTAGTAGATGGCCTCCGGGCTGGCGACGGCGACGGCGTCGAGTCGCAGCAGCCGCATTCGCTCCCGCAGCGAGGCCAGCCGTCGGGAGTGTTCCTGGTTCGCCACGGGCGGGCGCGCGGGCAGCAGTTCGGCGGTCACAGCGCCAGGATGTGGTCGCCAAGCCGTAAGAACAAGCGATGATATTTGACGGTCAGCGTTAGAATTTCCGAATGCTTGAGGTCCGCAGGCTGCGGCTGCTCAGGGAACTCGCGCGGCACGGGACCATCGCCGCGACCGCGCGGGTCTGCTCGCTGAGCCCGTCCGCGGTCTCTCAGCAGCTCTCGCTGCTCGAGCGGGAGGCCGGTACGGCGTTGCTGCTGCGGGAGGGCCGCACGCTTACCCTCACGGAGGCCGCCAGGGTGCTCGTCGAGCACACCGAGGAGATCCTCGCCGAGCTGGAACGCGCGCGGGCCGAGGTAGCGGCGCTGACCTCCACCGTGAGTGGTGTGCTGCGCGTGGCCGCGTTCCCCACGGCCGCGCGGGTGCTCGTTCCCGGTGCGATAGCGCGGTGCCGCGCTCGCCACCCCGACCTGCGCATCCGACTCACCGAGGCGCAACTGCCCGATGCGATCACCGCGTTGCAGGGTGGGCACGTGGACCTGGCGCTGGTCTACGGCTACAGCCTGCTGCCCCGGGTCAGGGAGGCCGGGGTGGAGATCCACCGATTGCTCGACGAACCGCTGCTGGCCGCACTCCCCGCCGGGCTGCGGTCGGGGGAGGGGACGCTGGCGCTGGCCGAGCTGGCCGACCAGCCCTGGATCGCCGCCGACCGTGACGACGACCTGCACGAGATGCTGCGCAGAGCCTGCGGGCTGGCGGGTTTCGTCCCCAGGCTGGATTTCACCAGCTCCGACTACACCGTGATCTTCGCGCTGGTCGAGGCCGGGCTCGGGGTGTCGCTGGTGCCCCGCCTCGCCTTCGAGTCGATGTCCGCCGACGTGCGGCTGTGGGAGGTCGCCCAACCGTCGCTCAGCCGCACGGTCGGCGCGGCGATCAGGGCGGGCAGCGGTCGCAATCCCGCGATCGCCGCCATGCTGGCGGCGCTGCACCGGGTGGCCGACGAGCTACCGGAAACTGCGTAGGCTGTCCGTCGTGATCTGTCCCAAGTGCCAGAACGTGATGAAGACCGTCAACAAGTCCGGCATCCACATCGAACAGTGCGAAGGCTGCCGTGGCATCTTCCTCGACCACGGTGAGCTCGAGCAGGTCGTCAACGCGGAGAACGCCTACTACGGTGCCCCCGCCGCGCCGCCGCCGTACCGCCCCGCGGGCGGGCCGCAGCCGCCCGTCGCCCCGCCACCACCCATGCATCACGGCGGGTATCGCGACTCACCGGCGCCGTACCGGGGTGGCGGCTACTACAAGGACTCGCCCAAGCCGTATCGGGGCGGCTACGGCGACTCGCCGAAGCCCTACGGGCACGGCTACGGCCACCGCCGTAAGCGCAGCTTCCTAGAGAACCTGTTCGACTGACCGCGTTGCTCGATCCGACGATCTGCCCCTCCTGCGGTGACCGGGCCGAAGCACCGACGGTGCGGCAGGGGCTACTGGTGTGCGCCGAGTGTGGGCACAGCTGGCCGTTCCGGCGGCTGCCGTTGCTCGCGCTCACCGGCCCGAGTGGGGCAGGCAAGTCCACCGTCGGTCCCCTGCTGGCCGAGCGGTTGAGTGACCGGGTAGTCGTGCTGGAACAGGACGTGCTGTGGACCGGCGGCCTGCGCGACGACGTGGACGGCCATCCCACTTTCCGCGCCACGTGGTTGCGGATGGCGGCGATGATCCACCAGAGCGGCAGGCCGGTGGTGCTGTGCGGGACGGTGGTGCCGCCGGAGTTCGAGCCGCTGCCGGAGCGGGTGCTGTTCTCCGGTATCCACTACCTGGCGCTGGCGGCGGAGCCAGACGTGCTGGCGCGGCGGCTGCGGGCGCGACCCCGCTGGCGAGGCTGGGACGAGGAACGTATCGCCGAGATGCTGCGGTTCAACGACTGGCTGCGGCAGCAGGCCGCCGGGCTCTTCCCGCCGGTGGAATTGCTCGACACCACGCGAACCGCGCTGGAGGAGACGGTGGAGAAGGTCGTGGCCTGGGTGGAGCAGGTGCTCGCGACGGACTGAGCGTGTCACTCGCCAAGCGGCCAGGCGTGTTCGCCGAGTGAGAAGAACTGCCGCTGCGGCGTCACCGTGACGGCGAAGTCGTGCCGCGCGGGCTCGCCCAGCGCCAGCCACCGCTGGTAGGCGCGCTCGACAAGGTCCCACAGCCTGCGCTGCCCGCCCTGCTCGACGACGCGCTCGTCACCGGCCGTTCGGTAGCCTGCCCAGGAGCCGTCGGCGTGCACCAGGTAGGTGGTGTCGGTGGCTGTGGTGCCTGTTCCTTCGCTGTCCCTGCCGATCGTCACCAGCAGTCCGGGGATCTCCAGACTGACGAAGAACTCGAACGGGCTCGCCGGGTCGAGCACGGTGCCGAGCGACAGTTCCGTGGTCCGGCGCGTGTCGGCTTCACCACCGCGAGCCAGTACCTCGGCCGCCTCCGCTTCCCGGTGTGCGCGCATCGGCATGAACCTGCCGTCCTGCGCGAGCACCGTTCCGTGGCCGCTGGGGCCTTCCCCCGCGGCGAGCAGCACGAGACCCGCGCCGATCGGCCGGTTCAACGTCGTCAGCACCAGTCCACCCGCCACGGTCTGCTCCAGCCAGGCGGTGGGAATGTGCGAGACCGAGCACGTGGCCAGCACGCGGTCGTACGGCGCGCCCTCGGGGTGGCCCAGCTCCCCGTCGCCGAGTACGCAGTCGGGCTGGTAGCCGATGGCCGCCAGTGCCGCGCGGGCGGAGAGCAGCAACCCGGAGTCGACGTCTACAGTGGACACCAGCTCCGCGCCGAGCCGGTGGCACAGCAGTGCCGCGTTGTAGCCGGTGCCCGTGCCGATCTCCAGCACGCGCCGGCCCTGCGTGACACACAGTTCCTGCAGCATCACCGCCATGATCGTCGGCATGCTCGACGAGCAGGTCGGGGTGCCTCGCACCGGCCCTTCCCGCCTCGCGAGCGACCACTTGCCGTCCTCGCCGTCGAGTTGGGTGACCAGCACGCTGTCGGAGTAGACGGTGGCCAGCCAGCCGGGGTCCCCCGAGGCGATGGCGGCCCAGCCCTCGCCTCGGGGCAGGAAGTAGTGGGGCACGAACACGTGCCGTGGCACCTGGCGGAAAGCCTCGATCCAGTGAGGGTCGGTCAGCACGCCGTCGCGGCGCAGCGCCTCGACCATGCGCCTGCGTTGCCGAGCCGCGGAGCCCATCACCCAACACTAGTGCCAATGCCATCCGAAAGGTGCAAGCTGAGTGCTTGCAGTAGTTAGCACCCGGGCGTACCGTGGGAAATGCGCGAGGAGGTGCAAGGAGTTGAAGGAAACACCGGCCGCGGAGGGCAACGGCGCATCCACCACTCCGATGGACAAGGTGGCCGACATCGGCCGCGACATCGGGGAGTACATCCGCCTGCAGCGCAACAACGCCAAGATCTCCCTGCGGCAGTTGTCGAAGCTGGCCGGCGTGTCGAACCCCTATCTCAGCCAGATCGAGCGAGGGGTGCGCAAACCAAGCGCGGAGATCCTGCAGCAGATCGCCAAGGGGTTGCGCATCTCGGCGGAGGCGCTCTACGTGCAGGCAGGGCTGCTCGACCTGCCCTCGGGCGGACCGGTGCCCGACGCCATCCGCGCCGACACCGAGCTTTCCGAGCGCCAGAAGCAGGTGCTGCTCGACGTCTACGAGTCCTTCCGTCGCGAGAACCGGGCAGCGCGCACATCCGACACCGACACCCAACCCGAGGAGTGATCCTGATGGCGACTACCAAGCCCGATGACGTCCGAAAGGCCGTCAACACCGCATTCGAACAGATCAAGACGTCGATGCTCGCCGCGCTGGGCGCTGGCAACCTGGCGGGTCAGGCCGTCGCCGACGCCGTGGCCAAGGCCAGGGCGCGAGTGAACGAGAGCAGCGAGGTCGCGCGCAAGAACATCGAGGAGCTGCCCTCGGACGTGGAGGGCCTTCGCGAGCGCCTCGATCCAACGGAGCTGCGCAAGCTGCTCGACGAGTACACCGACGCCGCGCTGAAGCTGTACCACCAGCTCGCGGAGTCCGGTGAGCAGACGTGGGAGCGGTTCGTGTCGCAGCCGCAGGTCAAGCGCAGCATCGAGCAGTTGGAGGAGGCACTGCAGGCCGCCCAGGAGCGGGTCGACGAGGTGGCCTCCGACGCCCGCGAGCGCATGGACGAGGTGGTCTCCATGGTGGCGGGACGCACCAGGCAGGCAGGTGAGCGGGCAGGCACGGTGACCGAGGACGTCGCCGACAAGGTCGCCGACCGGATAGTGGAGCAGGCACCGGCCGCCGAGGCGCCCGCCGAGCCCGCGAAGGCGCCGCAAAAGGCGGCGCAGCAGCGCAAGCCCGCGAAGACCCAGGCGAAGACCACGAAGGCCGCCGCCCGCGACACCGGCGCACGCACCAGTTCAACCCCGAGGAAGCCGCAGGGCGGCTCGCGCAAGAGCGGCGAGTGAGTAGCAGGCGGCTCACCGGCCCCGGCGCCGCGACCCGGTGCCGGGGCCACCGCCGCCGCGGCGGTCTGACGTAGGGTGGATGAGTGCCGTTCCTCGCGCAATGGATTGTCTGGGTCATCGACTGGGCCGGTACGCTCGTCGGCCTGGTCGCGTTCGCGCACGCCGTCATGCAGAGATCGGACGCCTACACCGCCGCCGACCGGATGACCAAGCCGGTTTGGCTGGCCATCACCGGCGGGGCGACGGTCGCCATGCTGCTGTTCAGCTTCTTCGGTATCGGGATGATCTTCTGGCTGGCGGGCATCGTCGCCGCACTGGTTTACATCGTCGATGTTCGCCCCAAGCTCATCGAAGTCCAGCGCGGCGGTCAGAGCTGGTGATCCCGGCTTGAGTACGGTAGCGCTGTGAGCACGTGGAACATCGCAGGAACCCTCACGCCGGTCCCGGCCACTGAGCACACCGAGCTGGTGGCCGAACCCGTCGCCAAGGTGCTGGCCACACTCGGCGAGCCGGTCGGTCTCGTGGAGATCGACCCGGAACTCGCCGACACAGCGGAGTTCTGCGCCACCTACTCATCCCCGCTGTCGGCCTCGGCCAACTGCGTCGTGGTAGCTGGCAAGCGCGCGGGAGAAACCCGCTACGCCGCCGCACTCGTACTGGCCACCACCCGCGCCGACGTGAACAACGTCATCAGGCGCAGGCTGGACGTACGCAAGGCGTCGTTCGCGCCGATGGCGGAGGCGGTGGAACTCACCGGCATGGAATACGGCGGGATCACCCCGGTCGGGCTGCCAGGCGACTGGCCGATCCTGGTGGACAAGGCGGTCGCCGACTCGCCGGAGTTGGTGATCGGCAGCGGTCTGCGGAAGAGCAAGCTCCTCGTCACCGGCACGCTCCTGGCATCGCTTCCGGGTGCCGAGGTGATCGAGGGCCTGGCAAGGTAACCGGCGAAGTAGGCGAGAGGAGCCCAGCAGCCCATGGGTACGGTCACTGCCACCGCCGAGCGGACGATCGACGCTCCCGCGGACCGGGTGCGGGAATTGGTCCGCGACTACAGCCAGACGAGACCGGAGATCCTCACCGAGCACTACCGCGACTACCAGGTGGTCGAGGGCGGTTCCGGAGCGGGCACGGTCGCGCGCTGGAAGCTGCAGGCGACCTCCAAGCGGGTACGGGACGTCGCGGCCACGATCAGTGAGCCACAGCCGGGCACCGTCGTGGAAACCGACGCCAACTCCAGCATGGTCACCACCTGGACGGTGCGGGAACGTGACGGCCGCAGTTTGGTTCGCATCGAGACGTCCTGGCAGGGCGCGGGCGGTATCGGTGGCTTCTTCGAGAAGACCTTCGCCCCCTCGGGACTGCGCCGCATCTACGACGGCGTGTTGGCCAACCTCGAGCAGCGGTCGCGGCAGTCCTGATGGCGGCGACCGAGGTCAGGCTCGCTTCGCGGCCACACGGTATGCCGACGGAAGCCAACTTCGACGTCGTGGACACCGAGGTACCAAGCCCAGGCCCGGGTGAGGTGCTGGTACGCAACACGTGGTTGTCGGTTGACCCGTACATGCGGGGCCGGATGAGTTCGGCGAAGTCCTACGCCGAGCCCTACGAGGTCGGCAAGGTCATGCACGGCGGCGCGATCGGCGAGGTGGTGGAGTCTCGCTTCGACGGGCTCGCCCCCGGCGATGTCGTGCTGCACGGCCTTGGCTGGCGCACGCACGCCGTCGTGGCAGGTAAGCACGCAGGCAAGGTCGACGTTGAGGCCGCGCCCGTGACGGCCTATCTCGGCGTGCTTGGGCTCACCGGACTCACCGCCTACGCTGGACTGTTCGACGTCGCCGGGTTGAAGGAGGGCGACACGGTATTCGTGTCGGCCGCGGCCGGGGCGGTGGGTTCCGTGGCGGGCCAGCTCGCGAAGCTGCACGGCGCCGCCCGCGTGATAGGCAGCGCGGGTTCGGCGGAGAAGGTTCGCTGGCTCACCGAAGAACTGGGGTTCGACGCCGCCTTCAACTACCGGGACGCGCCCGTGGCCGAACAACTCGCGGCCGCCGCGCCCGACGGTGTCGACGTGTACTTCGACAACGTCGGCGGTGAGCACCTGGAAGCGGCCATCGGCTCGCTCAACCCGCACGGGCGTATCGCGGTGTGCGGCATGATCTCGGCCTACAACGCGACGGAGCCGCCTGCCGCCCCGCGTAACCTGGCGCAGATCATCGCCAAGCGGTTCACCATGCGCGGATTCCTCGTCGGCGATCACTATCACCTGCGGTCGCGGTTCCTCGCCGAGGTCGCGCCCATGGTCGCCGACGGAAGGCTGCGCTACTCCGAGACCGTCGTGGACGGTATCCGCAACGCGCCGAGGGCGTTTCTGGACCTGCTCGAAGGAGCCAACACCGGAAAGATGCTGGTCCGCCTGCAGGAGTGACGTAACGGTCGCTGACTGTGCCAAATCTGTGGCACAGAGTTACTAACATCGATGATACTATCATTCATGAAAGTATCATTGGAGTTACTATGGCGCGTTTCATCGGACGCGGGCGGGAACTCGCGCTTTTGGGCCGGATGTTGGACCGGGTACGCGCGGGCGGCAGAGCCGGTCGACCCGGCAGGGCCGTGCTCATCCGCGGTCGTCGGCGGGTCGGCAAGTCCCGGCTCGTTGAGGAGTTCGTCGAGCACGCGGGCGTACCGCATTTGTTCTACACCGCATCGGCGCAACCGAGTGCGGGGGCGGACCTGGAACTCTTCGCCGAGGCAGCGGTGGCTTCGGACCTGCCGGACGCTGACCTGTTCCGTGACCAGACCCCGAAGTCGTGGGACGCGGCCCTGCGGCTGTTGGCGAGCGCCGTGCCGTACGACGAACCCAGCATCGTCGTGTTCGACGAACTGCCTTACCTGATACGCAACGACCCCGGGTTCGAGGGGACGCTGCAAAAAGTGTTCGATCGCGAGTTGTCGCGGCGACCCGTGCTCCTGCTGGGTATCGGTTCGGACCTGGCGATGATGGAAGCACTCAACGATTACGGCAGGCCGTTTCACCAGCGAGCCTCGGAACTCGTCGTGCCATCGCTCAGCCCCGCCGACGTCGCGGACATGTTGGGTTTGGAGACGTCCGCGGAAGCCTTCGACGCGTACCTCGTTTCCGGTGGGCTGCCTCTGATCCTCGACGAATGGCCCGCGGGCGCGCCGGTTGTGCGGTACCTGGCCGAAGCGCTGGCCGATCCGACATCGGCATTGCTGGTGAGTGCGGAGCGTGCGCTCGCGGCCGAGTTTCCGACGGAGGCGCAAGCTCGGCACGTGCTTATGGCGATCGGTTCCGGGCAGCGGACGTTCTCGCTCATCGGGCAGGCCGCCGGTGGGATACCGCACGCCTCCTTGAACCGTTCCCTGCGGCTGCTCACGGCCAAGCGAATCGTCGAAGCGAAGTTGCCGCTCTCGGCACGCTCGTCGAAGGAGACGCGATACTGCGTAGCGGATCCATACCTGCGGTTCTGGTTGGCCTTCGTCGGACCGCATCTGCCCGAGATCGAACGTGGCAGGGGTGACCTCGTACTGGACCGGGTCCTTCGATCGTGGACGACATGGCGCGGCGGGGCCGTGGAGCCGGTCGTGCGCGAATCGCTTCGCCGCCTTCCGCCCGAAATGCTTCCGGAAGGCACCGCGGTCGTCGGCTCGTACTGGACACGGAGGAACGATCCGGAGATCGACATCGTCGGTGCGGACCGGGAACCCGTCGCCAAACGGATTACTCTCGTGGGCTCGATCAAGTGGCTGGAGCGGCGTCCCTTCGACGAACACGACTTGTCGCGGCTTGTACTCCATCGCTCGCTGCTACCCGGCGCCGACGAGCGCACCGCGCTGCTCGCCGTGAGCCGTAGCGGCGCCACCACCGAAGGCGTGCGCACTCTCACAGCGGACGACCTGCTCGCCGCGTGGCCGCGCTGATCGTTTCGCTCGGCCCTCAGAACACGACGGTGCGGTCTCCGTGCACCAGCACGCGCCCTTCCAGGTGCCAGCGCAGCCCGCGGGCCAGGGTCACCTTCTCGATGTCGCGGCCCTTACGCACCATGTCGGTCACCGAGTCGGTGTGATCGACACGGATCACGTCCTGCTCGATGATCGGTCCCGCGTCCAGGTCGGCGGTCACGTAGTGGCAGGTCGCGCCCACCAGCTTCACCCCGCGCGTGTGGGCCTGGTGATACGGCCGGGCACCGACGAACGACGGCAGGAAGCTGTGGTGGATGTTGATCGCCCTGCCCGCCCACGCCTCGCACAACGCGGGCGGCAGGATTCGCATGAACCTCGCCAGCACCACCGCGTGCGGGTCGTGCTCGTCGACCAGTTCGGCGATGCGGTCGAAAGCAGCCGCCTCGCCCGCTGTGTCTTCCGCGTCAGTGGGGAACGGTACGTGATGGAACGGGATTCCGTGGGCTCTCGTGATGTCGGCGAGCACGTCGTGGTTGCCGATCACCGCCCTGATATCGGCGTCCAGCTCGCCGGAGGAGACCCTGCCGAGCAGGTCGTAGAGGCAGTGCCCCTCCCTTGACACCAGCAGTACGACACGGTGGCGCTCTGCGGTGTCGTCGATCCGCCAGTCGGACTCCGCGCCGAGCGAGCGCGCCACCCCGGCGAACCGGGCACGCAATTCGTCGACGTCGAACGGCAGCGAGTCGGCTCTCACCACCTGGCGGGTGAAGAACCATCCGGTGTCCGGGTCGGTGTGGTAGGCGGCCTCAACGATCCAGCCGCCCGCCTCCGCGAGGAACGAGGCGATGCGGGCGATGATGCCGGTGCGGTCGGGGCAGCCGAAGGTGATGACGTACTCGCGGTCGTGCACAACCCGATTGTCGTACCCGGCGTCACGGCGCCGCCAGCGGCTCCAGCAGCGCCACGTCCCCGGTGACCTTCGCCTCGCTCGGCCTGCGCCACACCGCCCGGTAGACCGCGTCGGCGCTGCCCTCGATAGTCACGTCCGGCTCGAACGGCTGTTCCGCCAGCTGTGGTGCCGAACCCGGCGCCAGCCGCACCGACCACAGCCTGCCGGCGTCCTCCGCGTGCACCAGCACCGTGCCGTCGGCGGTGAACTCGCTCCAGCCGGTGCGCCGGTGCACCAGCAACATGAGCAGCTCGTCGATGCCGTCGGCGGCGAACTCCGGGTCGAACGTCACGGTGACGGCGCCCAGCGTGAGCTCGGCGTCGACGCGGTGTATGGCGGCTTCATGGGCCTGCCGCCGCGCCCAGGACGCGACCACCGGCGGGTACGACGAGAACGGCAACCTCGTCGGCGCGCCGGGGCCCCGGTCGAACACCGCGCGCAGCGCCTCCCGCTGCTGTTCCCACCAATCCAGCAACCGCTCCCACTCCCGAGGCGCCTCGCCCGCACGCACCCCGGAAACCTCAGGATGTTCGGTGGCCGCGACGACCCACGACTGGACCCTCGCGATGTGCCGCACGAGCTTGTGCACAGTCCAGTTCGGACACGTGGGTACCTGAGCCTGGGGACCGGCCGCGATCGCCGCGTCCCGCAGCGCGTCGCAGTGGTTCTCGACGGCCTGTCGGAAGGTCCCGTAGTCCACGGCGAGAGACTATCCTTCGCCCCAGCTCCACGCAGCCGAGCACCAGCAGTCCCAGTCCGAACGCGACGAGCAGACCCTTGGCGGGATCGTCGGCGAAGCCCGCCGCACCCGCGTACCCAACCGCGACGGCGTACACCGCCCAGATCGTCACACCCACCGCGTCGAGCGCGGCGAAGCGGGCGAGCGGGAAGCGCAGGCTGCCCGTGGCCAGTGCGGAAGCGACCCTGCCGCCCGGTACGTAGCGGCCCGCCACGACGAGCAGCGTCGCGTGCCTATACACCTTTCGCCGAGCCCACTCGTAGGTGCGTCTGCCCTTCTCGTTGCGGTGCAGCCTGCGCAGCGTTCGTGGACCCGCCAGCCTGCCGACGCCGTGTCCGAGCAGGTCGCCCGCGAGCGCGCCACAGGCCGCCACGGCGGTAAGCGCGGCGAGTGCGGGAAAGTCCGGTCCGAGCAGTACCGCCACCGCCATCACCGAACTCTCGCTCGGCATGAACGGCAGCAACGCGTCCAGACCCGCCACGGCGAAGATCAGCAACCACAGCCACGGTGAGTCGAGCGCGCCACGCAACAGCGCGGCGAACTCGTTCAGCAGCTCCAGCATGCCGGTTCCGTGGCGAGTACGGCGTGCCGGGCCCGTGCCGCGAGCTCCGCACGATCGCCTTCGGGTTCGAGCAACCGGTGCGCGCGCACCCGCAGCTTCAGCTCCCGCGCTCCGCAGACCCGACGCAGTGAGCGGGCGAGCGAGTCCTCGCCGACGAAGGCCGCCACCGTGCTCGGCTCGCCGTCCTGCAGGTACTCCAACGTGACGGGACGCACCGGTGCTTCCGCGTCCAGCGCGGCCTGGAACACCGCGTGCCGAAACCTCCCGCCCGGTGCCGAACACCAGGTGGTGGCCTCGGGAAACACGGCGACGGTGTGGCCCTGCCGTAGCCGCGTCGCGATCGTCGCGACCAGCTCGGGTAGCGCGCGTAGCGCCCACCTGTCAACGAACAGCGTGCCGCTGTCGCGCGCCAGCCTGCCCAGCCACGGCCAACTCGCCACCTCGCGCTTGGCGAGCATGCTTACCGGTTCCACGGCGAGCAGGCCCACGATGTCGAGCCAGGAGACGTGGTTGGCGACCACCAGTGTGCCGCGTCCGTCGGCTGCGCTGAGCCGATCGGTGTCGCGCTCGAGGGTCACCTCCAGCGCGCGGAGCACGCGCAGGGCTCGGGCATCGAGTGTGCCGCGTGCGGTGAGTGAGGACCCCAGCGCTGCGCACCGTTTCATGGCTTTCATGGTGCTGACCGGAGTTCTCCGGTGGGTGACGCAGCGAGGAGTGCAGGGTGAACTCGCGCGGTATGAGTTCACCGGGTCTGCCCGAGGAAGTGCCGCAGGTAGCGGTCGTCGATGCGGTCGAGCGGTAGCAGCACGAAGAAGTCGGCGACACCGAAGTCCGGGTCGTGAGCGGGTGGCCCGCAGACCCAAGCGCCGAGCCGCAGGTATCCCCGCAGCAGCGGCGGCACCCGTGCGTAGCTTGGCCGCTCGTCGGTCGTCGGCGTGGCGTTCCACGGCAGGTGTGGCTCGACCCGCAGGTGCGCCGGTGACAGGTGGCGGCGCCGCGCGAGCTGCCACGTGTTCGCGCAGGCCTGCCCGCCGTCGGCGAGCGAGACCGAGGCGCAGCCCGCGAGGTGGCGCGCGCCGGAGAGCAACGCGTAGCGGGCCAGCGCACCCCACATCAGGTTGATGACCTGCCCGCCACGGTGGTCGGGGTGCACGCAGGAGCGGCCTGCCTCGATCAGCGATTCGCGCAGCGGGCGCAACGCGGCGAGGTCGAACTCTCCGCTGGAGTAGAGCCGATCAGTACGACCGGGCGGCAGCAGCCGGTAGGTGCCCACCACCGTGTCCGCGTGCTCGACGATCAGGTGGTCGCAGCGGTCGTCGAACTCGTCGCGGTCGAGTTCGCCGGGTAGCGCGGCGTTGAACTCGTCGACGAAGACGGCACGGCGCAACCGCTGAGCCGCTTCGACCTGTGCAGGGGTGTGCGCGATCGAAACCGTGTACTCGCGCGTGGGTACCGTGGCGGGTGAGGGCATGGTGACTCTCTTTCCGTTTCGCAGTGAGGAGCCGGTGTCTTCGCGGGGTCGTCGGGTGGCGGCCCGACGACCCCGCTCACCGCAGACTCGCAGGTAAGAGCGGTGTCGACCACGGGCTGACAGCGATCTCAGGGAGAACTCAGGGCACCCCTTACCTGCAGGCCCGACCCCCGTGCGGCGGCTACCTGTTCCGTTCGGACGGGGCGGCCGCTTCCCATGCCACGGTCAGCTCACCGAGCCGCCAACGCGTGCCGCGGCCCAGCAGCGGCCAGCCACGCTGGGCGAGTAACCGCACCGCCTCCACCCACCGCGCCCTGCGGCCGAACGGTGCGAACGGCACCGCGGCGGCCCAGCACTCGTCCAGCTCCGCGAGGAAGCCGTGAACGGCTTCGCCCGGCACGTTGCGGTGGATCAGCGCCTTAGGCAATCGCTGTGCCACAGTGGACGGACGGTCGATGCTGTCGAGGCGGCAGGAGAGGGTGAGGCTGATCGGGCCTGCGTGGTTGAGCGTGACCCACGAGCACAACCTGCCGATCTCGTCGCTGGTTCCCTCCACCAGCAGGCCTCCCGGCGCGATGCCGCCGAGCATCGCTTCCCACGAGGGTGCGACATCACGCTCGGCGTACTGGCGCAGCACGTTGAACGCCCGCACCAGCACCGGGTGCGTGCCCGCCAACTCGAAACCACCCCTGCGGAAGTCCAACCTCGGCGGGTCGGCCACCGAGGCGGCGGCCGCGACGCGGTCGGCGTCCAGCTCCAGGCCGAGAACCCGAACCCCCGGCTGCCGCTGTGCCAACCGCCTCGCCAGCTCCACCGTGGTCACAGGTGACGCCCCGTACCCGAGATCGACCACCAGCGGCTCGGCCGCGCCGGACAGCGCCCTGCCCACCGCCGGATCGGCGAGCAGCCAGCGGTCGACCCTGCGTAGCCGGTTGGGGTTGGTGGTTCCTCGGGTAGGGGTGCCGATCAGCCGCGGTCCGCGAGCCACCGCGACGTGAACTCCGCCTCGTGCTCGAGCAGCTCGGTCACCTGGTCGGCGACGAAGCCTTCGAGCTTGCCCCCCACGAGCGGGATGCGGACCTTGACCTCACCCCTGGTGTGTAGCACGCTACCCGACGTCTCGTCGTAAAGTTCGGTGCGGGCGGTGATGTGCCCCGGCATCGCGCTGACGTGAACGGTTACCGTGCCGACGTAGCGGCCCTGCTGCGCCGACCAGGTGTGCTCGCGCTGCACCTCGAGGTCACCGGAGTGCATTTTCTGCACCAGGTGCGGTAGCTGCTCGGCCGGAATGCCCTGTACCAGCGTGTACGACACACCGTCGGCCGTGGCGGTGTGCTCGCGCAGCGTCGAATCCTTGCCGCCGATCTCGTCCAGCCGTGCCCGCAGCGCGTGCTGTTGTGTCTGGGCGGCATACACGTCGGCGGCACTGTGCGCGAACGTCGCACGGTGCTCGATACGGGTCGCCATGCGCAGGACAGTACCGTTACCGCTTGTGAGCACTGTCGGAACGCCCGTCCAGGAGGCCCTGCGCGAGCACACCACGCTGCGGCTCGGCGGCCCGGCCCGCCGGTTCGTCACCGCGTCGACGACCGGGGAACTGGTCTCGCTCGTGCGCGAACTCGACGCGGCGGGCGAGTCGGTGCTGCTGCTCGGCGGTGGCTCGAACCTCGTCGTGGCGGACGCCGGGTTCGCGGGCACGGTGGTGCGCATCGGCACCACCGGCTGGGACGACGACGGCGTCGCCGCGGGACAGAACTGGGACGACTACGTCGCGGCCACGATCGCGGCAGGTCTGGGCGGCCTGGAATGTCTCTCCGGCATCCCGGGGTCGGCAGGCGCGACGCCGATCCAGAACGTTGGCGCCTACGGCTGCGAGATCAGCCAGGTGCTGCGCTCCATCGATCTCTACGATCGCCGATCCGGCGCGATCCGCACCATCGCCGCCGCCGACCTCGGCTTCGCCTACCGCACGAGCGTGCTGAAGGGCACCGACTCCGGCATCGTGCTCCGGGTGCGCTTCTCGTTGCACACCGACGGGCTGTCCGCCCCGATCCGGTACGCAGAGCTCGCGACCGCCCTGGGCACCGAGGTCGGCGCCAGGGTGCCTGCCGCCGAGGCCCGAGAGGCGGTGCTCGCGCTACGCGCGCGCAAGGGCATGGTGCTCGACCCTGCTGATCACGACACCTGGAGCGCGGGCTCGTTCTTCACCAATCCCGTCGTCGCCGACGACCAGGTCACCGACGTGCTGGCCAGGATCGCCGAGGTCGTCGGGGCCGACGTGCCCGTGCCAAGGTATCCCGCCGACGGCGGCGTGAAGCTGTCCGCGGCGTGGCTGATCGAGCGAGCCGGGTTCGGCAAGGGCTACCCGGGGCCGGGCGGGCGCGTTCGGCTTTCGACGAAGCACACGCTCGCGCTGACCAACCGCGGCGCGGCGACCACGGCCGACCTGCTGGCCCTCGCTCGCGAGGTGCGTGACGGGGTGCTCAACACCTTCGGCGTCACCCTTCGGCCGGAGCCGCTGCTCATCAACTGCCAGCTGTAGCGCGACCTGGATTTCAGCGCCGTCAGCGCCGTTAGCGACGCAGAATGCGGCTGCCGTTGTACTGGTCCCTCGGCTGTAGCACGATCCGGTCGAGGTTGACGTGCGCGGGCCTGGTGGCGGCGAAGGCGATGACCTCGGCCACGTCGGCCGCGGTGAGGGGTTGCAGGCCCCGGTAGACCTTCGCCGCTCGCTCAGCATCGCCGTCGAAACGGTTCAGCGAGAAATCCGTCTCGACCATCCCTGGCACGATCTCGGTCATGCGCAGCGGATCTCCCAGGTGCTCCGAACGCAGGGTCTGGTGCAGCGCCGCCTGCGCGTGTTTGGCCGAGGTGTAGCCCGCGCCGCCGTCGTACACCTCGTGCCCGGCGATGGAGGTCACGGTGATCACATGCCCCTCACCCGAGGCGATCAGCTTCGGTAGCAGAGCCTTGGTGACACGCAGCGTGCCGAGCACGTTCGCCTGCCACATCCAGTGCCAGTTCTCCTCGTCGGCCTCCTCGACGCGCTCGAGCCCCCTCGCGCCGCCGGCGTTGTTGACGAGGAGATGGCATTCTGGGATGTGGTTGACGAATGACGCAACGGAGTCAGCATCCGTGACGTCCAGTTCATGTGCGGTGCCGGACAGTTCCTCGGCGAGCGCACGCAGCCGGTCGAGGCGGCGTGCGCCGAGCACGACGTGGAAGCCGGCTGCGGCCAGCGCCCTGGCGCTCGCTTCGCCGATGCCCGCGCTTGCTCCCGTTACGACTGCGGTTCGCATGCTCATGCCTGCATGCTGCCAAATGAGGTGAGTCCGCTCACGGGCGGTTCACATTGTGATCGAGGAGGACAGGTTGATCGAACGGCGGACGGTTTTCAGGGCCGCCATCGCGGCAGGGTCGGTCGGCGCGCTCGCGGCTTGTTCCGGGCGCACGGCGGGCACGGCCGAGGTGGACCCCGCGCGGGTGCCGCCCAAGGCGAAGATCACGGCTGAGCCCGCGGTCGGGGCCAGGGACGTGTCCGTGCTGGCCCCGGTCAAGCTGAAGGTCGAGGAAGGCACGTTCACCGAGGTCTCGGTGACCAACCCAGACGGCAAACCCGTGGCGGGCGGCCTCGACGGTGACAAGCGCACGTGGACGAGTTCGGAGCCGCTCGGCTACGGCTCGACCTACACCTACACGGCGAAGGCCAGCGGCCACGACGGCAAGGTGGCCGAGCTGACCGGCAGCTTCGACACGATCAATCCGGCCACGCTGGTGCGGGCGACGCTGAACCCGGTCGACAACGCCGAGGTGGGCGTCGCCATGCCGATCAGCGTCAAGTTCGCCGAGCCGGTCGCCGACCGCGCCGCGGCGCAGCGGGCCCTGGCAGTGGAGACGTCAACCGAGGTGGAGGGCGGCTGGGCCTGGCTGTCCGACCGGCAGGTCGATTGGCGGCCCAAGGAGTACTGGCCAGCGAACACCGACGTCAAGGTCACCGCCAAGCTGTACGGCGTGCACTACGGCGGCGGTGCGTACGGCAAGGCCGACGTCAGCACCCAGTTCAGGGTCGGTCGCAACCAGGTCGTCAAGATCCACACCCCGGACCATGTGATGCGCGTCTATCGCGACGGCAGCGAATCCGCCAGCTACCCGTGCAGCAACGGCAAGGACGCCGACCCCAATCTCAACACCCCCAACGGCACCGTGATCGTGATGACCAAGGAGCCGACCTCCATCTTCGACAACGAGCGCTACGGCTACACCGACGTGAAGAAGAAGTGGTGCTGCCGCATCTCCAACCACGGCGAGTACATCCACGAGAACGAGGAGAACCGCGCCAACATCGGAAAGAACAACACCTCTCATGGGTGCGTGAATCTGTTCGAGCGTGATGCCTTGGCATACTTCGACTCCGCGCTGATCGGCGATCCGGTGGAGATCACCGGGTCGAAGGCGGACTTTCCCCTCACGTCCGACGTGATGGACTGGCTACTGGATTGGCGGACATGGATGTCGAAGTCGGCCCTGTGACCGACCCCTGTGCTCAGAAGGCCTGCTTCGACCGACACCTTCGGGAAGGTCGTGGAGATGAGAACAGAGGTCGCCGGTGCGGGTGGCGCCAGGATCGGCGTTCGCGTGGCGGGCATCGGCACCGGGCCCCCGATCGTCTTCGTGCACGGCTGGGCACAGTCGGCTCGGGCATGGGACGCCCAGTTCGCCGATCCACGGCTGACTGAGCGGTTCCGGCTCCTCGCGCTGGACCTGCGTGGTCACGGCGGTTCCGACGTGCCCACCCGCGGCTACGACGACCCGGCGGTGTGGGCCGACGACCTGGCCGCCGTACTGGGCCTCGTGGGCGAGCCCGCGGTCGTGGTCGGGTGGTCCTACGGCGCGCTCGTGATCACCGACTACGTTCGCGTGCACGGCACCGGCGGGCTGGCCGGCATCGTGCTGGTCGGCGGGATCACTGAGATCGGTAAGGGCCACCCCGGCGGCTGGGTCGGTTCCGCGATGCGCTCCGCGCTGCCGGACGCGCTCGCGGAGGACATCGACGTCGCGCTGCCCGCGCTGAGTCGGCTCATCGCGGACATGTCGGTGAACCCGCTGCCGGGTACCTTCGCGCAGGCCATGCTCGGGGCCAGCCTCTGCGTCCAACCGTCGGTGCGATCGGCGCTGTTCAGCCGCGACGTCGACAGTGCGGACGTGCTCGCTTCGATCGACGTCCCCACGCTGGTGACGCACGGTACCGAGGACACGACCGTCGACCCAAGGGCCGGAGAGTACGCGGCCGGGAAGATTCCGGGGGCGGCGACGCGTTGGTGGGTCGGTGTAGGCCACATACCGTTCGTCGAAGCCACGCAGGAGTTCAACGAGACCCTGGCGCGGTTCGTCGAGGAGCGGGCGCAGGGCGCCCCAGCAGAAAGGTGATTCGGTGACGATCTCCTTGTACCGGACGGCACCGAAGCCGCGCCGGGTCGCGGTGCTGTCCGTACACACCTCCCCGTTGGAGCAGCCGGGTACCGGGGACGCGGGCGGCATGAACGTCTACATCACCCAAACCGCGATCGAGATGGCCCGCAGCGGGGTCAGCGTCGAGGTGTTCACCAGGGCCACCTCCTCGGAGCAGCCGCCGGTGGCGGAACTGGCGCCCGGGGTCATCGTGCGTCACATTCCCGCGGGCCCTTTCGAGCCGCTGGAGCGGCACGAACTGCCAGCTCAGCTGTGTGCCTTCACCTCAGGCGTGCTGCGCACCGAGGCGTTCCACGAGCCCGGCTACTACGACCTCATCCACTCGCACTACTGGATCTCGGGTCAGGTCGGTTGGCTGGCGAGGGACCGTTGGGGCGTGCCGCTGGTGCACACGGCCCACACACTGGCCAAGGTGAAGAACGCCGCGCTCGCCGAGGGTGACAAACCCGAGCCGCGCACCCGCGTGATCGGTGAGCAACAGGTGGTGGCCGAGGCGGATCGCCTCGTCGTCAACACCGATGTGGAGGCCGACCAGCTGGTTCGGCTGTACGACGCAGACCCCGGCAGTGTGCGCACCGTGTCGCCCGGTGTGGACCTGCACACCTTCCGCCCCGGATCGAGGGCCGCCGCCCGGCAGGCGCTGGATCTGCCGCCGGATGCCGTCGTGCTGGCCTTCGTCGGCCGAATCCAGCCGCTCAAGGCTCCTGACGTGCTGCTGAACGCGGCCGAGCGGATGCTGCGACGGCACCCGTGGCTGCGACGGCGGCTGGTGGTGCTGGTCGCGGGCGGCCCGTCCGGCACAGGGATGGAGCAGCCGACGGCGCTGCGGGAACTGGCCTCCTCGCTCGGAATCGCGGAGCTGACACGGTTCCTGCCGCCGCAGTCGGGCGAGCGGCTGGTGCAGGTGTATCGGGCCGCCGACGTGGTGGCGGTTCCCAGCTACAACGAGTCGTTCGGGCTGGTGGCGCTCGAGGCGCAGGCGTGCGGCACCCCGGTGGTCGCCGCGGAGGTGGGTGGCCTTCCTGTGGCCGTCGACCATGGCGTTTCCGGTGTCCTTGTGCCCTCGCACAGCGCCGACGACTGGGCGGGCGCGCTCGGTCTGGTCGCGTTGAGCCCGTACCGGCGCGCCCAGCTCGCATCGGGCGCGTTGCGGCATGCCGAGCGGTTCTCCTGGAAGCGCACCACCGATGCGCTGCTGGACGCCTACACGGAGGCGACAAGCGCGTTCCAGGGTGCCGCGCTGGGGGTGGCGGTATGAGCGTCGACGAGGTCATCCGGCGCACGCTGGACTCGGCCGAGTTGGACTACGACCGCAAGGGGGAGGGCGTGTACTTCGTCACGCTTCCTGGCACCAAGAAGTTGCAGACGAACTGCTGGCTGGTGGCGCGGGAGCATTCGCTGGCCATCGAGGCTTTCGTGTGCAGGAGGCCCGACGAGCGGCACGAGGACGTGTACCGGTTCCTGCTGCGTCGTAACGCCAAGTTGTACGGAGTGCACTACACGATCGACGCGGTTGGCGACATCTACCTCGTCGGAAGGCTCGGCCTGGACGCGGTGAGTGAGGCGGAGCTGGACCGGTTGCTCGGGCAGGTGCTCGAAGCGGCGGACGGTGACTTCAACACCCTGCTCGAGATCGGTTTCGCCTCGTCGATCCGGCGGGAGTGGGACTGGCGGGTCTCGCGTGGCGAGTCACTGGCCAACTTGCGGGCGTTCGCGCACCTGGTGGAACCCGAAGGCGGACACCGGCCCGGATCGCTCACGGACGACTGAACGCGGGTCGCGGGGCGGCTCGAGGGAGGGGGGAGTCGCGAACTCGAGCCGCCCCGCTGACGTTCCCGCCGCGTGGACCCGGTGACGAGGGGGATGCCAACGGGGCCGGCGGGTCGCAGCTCGGCAGGGGGGAGACGAGCTGCGCCTACAACCGCGTTCGGCCGGGGAGTGCGTGGTTTCCGACCGAGCGGGTTGGTAGCCAACTTGTCAGACTCGGGTCTGTAATCACAAGACTACTTACTACCCCGATTGGGTGAATTTCTCCAAGGTCGTTAACGCATCGCGACATCGTTAACCGTATCGAAATGTTGTTGGCGCTACGCCTAGCGATCGGGTTAACACGGCACGGTATGTCTGGCCCACAGTCGGTAGAACTCACCCACGCAGCTGGCCTCGGCTAGCACACCGCGAACCTTCTGGCACGCTGAACGCATGGCCGAACTTGGGACTCTGGTGCTGCTGCGACACGGGCAGAGCACGTGGAACGCCGAAAACCTCTTCACCGGCTGGGTCGACGTCCCGCTGTCCAAGCTGGGCGAGGAGGAGGCTCGCCGTGGCGGCGAGTTGCTCGCCGAGACCGGGCTGCTGCCGGACGTGGTGCACACCTCACTGCTGCGGAGGGCCATCTCCACCGCCAACATCGCGCTCGACGTGGCCGACCGGCACTGGATCGAGGTGCGGCGCGACTGGCGGCTCAACGAGCGCCACTACGGCGCCTTGCAGGGCAAGAACAAGAAGCAGACGCTCGAGCAGTTCGGCGAGGAGCAGTTCATGCTGTGGCGGCGCTCCTACGACACCCCGCCGCCTGCCATCGAACCCGGCAGCGAGTTCAGCCAGGACGCCGACGTGCGCTACGCCGGACTCGGCGCCGAGTTGCCGATGACCGAGTGCCTGAAGGACGTGGTGGCGCGCATGCTGCCGTACTGGGAGTCCTCGGTCGTGCCCGACCTACTGGCGGGCAGGACGGTGCTGCTCGCCGCGCACGGCAACTCGCTGCGCGCGCTGGTAAAGCACCTCGACGGCATCTCCGACGCCGACATCGCCGGCCTGAACATCCCCACCGGTATCCCGCTGCGCTACGACCTCGACGCCGACCTCAAACCGACCAACCCCGGCGGCACCTACCTCGACCCCGCGGCCGCCGAGGAGGCCGCCGCGGCGGTGGCAAGCCAGGGTCGTTGACCGTTGACCCCACCGTCAGGGGCCGTGGGTTCCCGGCCCCGGACGATGGCAGCCGGACAGTCGCGACTCTCCGAGTGCAACGCGGTGATACTCCACCGCATCGAATGAAATCGAATGGATGTGCTTTGCGATGAGTCCTACGAAGGGTGACCAGAGTGTGAACGGCCGCTGACCCAGCGGCGAACTTGTGCCCAGTAGGTGTCGCGGCCGTCACGAGAGCACTTCCAGGACTAGGCCAACAGGCCACCCGGACGCTTACCATGCGAATCGTGACGGCGTCCGCTTCCGCTGTGCTGGCCATCGCCGCCCTGGTGGTGGGCTCGGCCGTCGGTTTTCTTCTCGCGAGGCACCGCTTCGCAAACGGGGAGCGTCGACCGGTGGGCCCCACGGCCGCCGAACTACTCGAACGCTTCGTCCGCTCCTCCAACAACGGCGTCGTCGTGCTCAACCGTTTCGGCGACATGGTGCTGCACAACAGGCGCGCCGAGGCGCTCGGCCTCGTGCGGCTCAACCAGGCCGACGCCCGTGCCCGCAAGGCCGCCGAGCAAGTGATCAAGACGGCGCTGCCGCTGGAGATCGACCTTTCGCCGCTGGCAGTGCGCGGGAGGGGGCCCGAGGCCGTGCTCGGCGAGGTCCGCCCGCTCGGTGACGGCTTCACGGTGGTGGAGGCGGTCGACCACTCCGAGGCCGTGCGGCTGGAGGCGACCCGCCGCGACTTCGTCGCAAATGTCAGCCACGAGCTCAAGACACCGGTGGGAGCCATCGCACTGCTTGCCGAGGCCGTGCTGGACGCGGCCGACGACAGCGACGAGGTGCGCCGCTTCAGCGAGAAGATCCTGCGTGAGTCCACTCGGCTCGGCAAGCTGGTCACCGAACTGATCGCGCTGTCCAGGTTGCAGGGTGCCGAGCGACTGCCCGAGCTGACCGTGGTGGAGGTCGACGCGGTCGTCGAGGAGGCGCTTGGCCGCGTGCGGCTCGCCGCGGAGACCTCCGAGATCACCGTCACCACCGACGAGGCCAGCGACCTGCTCGTGGAGGGCGACCGCACGCTGCTGGTCACGGCGCTCACCAACCTGCTGGAGAACGCGGTCGCGTACTCGCCGCCCGGTAGTCCGGTCTCGATCAGCAGGCGGCTCGTCGACGGGCTCGTGGAGATCGCCGTGACCGACCGGGGCATTGGCATAGCCGAGGAAGAGCAGCAGCGGGTGTTCGAGCGCTTCTACCGGGCCGACAAGGCCCGTTCCCGCGCCACTGGGGGCACCGGCCTCGGTCTGGCCATCGTCAAGCACGTCGCCGCCAACCACGGTGGCGAGGTCCGGCTGTGGAGCAGCCTCGGGGTGGGCTCGACCTTCACCCTGCGCATACCCGCGCACGTGGCGGCAACCGACGACCAGCAGCCCGCGCCGCGGTCCTTGGTCGCGACCGGACAGGAAAGCACCGAACAGGGAGGAACACCGTGACGAGGGTGCTGATCGTCGAGGACGAGGAGTCGTTCGCCGACCCGCTGGCCTTCCTGTTGCGCAAGGAGGGCTTCACCGCCGCCGTGGCCACCACCGGGCAGGACGCACTCGAGGAGTTCGACCGCAACGGTGCCGACATCGTGCTGCTGGACCTGATGCTGCCCGGGATGAGCGGCACCGACGTGTGCAAGCAGTTGCGCCAGCGCTCCACGGTGCCTGTGATCATGGTCACCGCGCGGGACAGCGAGATCGACAAGGTGGTCGGCCTCGAACTCGGCGCCGACGACTACGTCACCAAGCCCTACTCGGCGCGCGAGCTGATCGCCAGGGTTCGGGCCGTGCTGCGCCGCGGCGGCGAGCCGACTGCCGACAACGACGTGACTCCCCAGGTGCTCGCTGCGGGACCGGTACGCATGGACATCGAGCGGCACGTGGTGACCGTGGACGGGGATGAGGTCTCGCTGCCGCTGAAGGAGTTCGATCTGCTCGAATACCTGCTGCGTAACGTCGGTCGAGTGCTCACCCGCGGCCAGTTGATCGACCGGGTCTGGGGTGCCGACTACGTTGGTGACACCAAGACCCTCGACGTACACGTGAAACGGCTGCGGTCCAAGATCGAACCCGACCCCGGCTCGCCGAGGTACCTGGTGACCGTTCGCGGGCTCGGCTACAAGTTCGAAAGCTGACCGACCCCACTGCCTGCCTTGTCCGCGACCGAGCGCGACGGTGACCTCACCGGTGGTGGCACTAGTCCATATCGGCACAGTGGGGGGCCGAAGCCAGGTACCGTAGGGCTTCGTGCGCCTAGGGGTACTCGACGTGGGGTCGAACACCGTTCACCTGCTTGTGGTGGACGCGCATCGTGGTGCCCACCCGACACCGATGCACTCCGAGAAGACCGTGCTTCGGCTCGGCGAACGCATCACAGGGGACGGCAAGCTGAGCGAGGCCGACGCCGCCGAGCTGTCCAGGACGGTGGCCGCGGCCAAGGAGTCGGCGGAGCGGCTCGGCTGCGAAGATCTCATGGCATTCGCCACATCGGCCGTGCGGGAGGCGGGCAACGCGGGCAAGGTGCTGCGGAAGGTCGCCGACGAGACCGGCGTGGAGTTGCAGGTGCTCAGCGGCACCGACGAGGCGAGACTGACGTTTCTCGCGGTGCGCCGCTGGTTCGGCTGGTCGGCAGGAAAGTTGCTGGTCCTCGACATCGGTGGGGGTTCGCTGGAGGTCGCGATGGGGATCGACGAGGAACCCGCACTCGCGGCGTCGTTGCCGTTGGGCGCGGGCCGGATCACCCGGACGCGGTTCCGGCACGACCCGCCCACCCGGTCCGAACTCGTGGCGACCACGGCGTGGCTGGAGGACCAACTCGGCGACCTCGCCAAGGAGGTCACCCGGCTCGGCGAGCCCGATCGAGTGGTAGCGACCTCCAAGACGTTCCGCTCTCTTGCCCGGCTCACTGGTGCCGCGCCATCCTCAGCAGGCCAGCGGGTGCGCAGGGTGCTCACCGACACCGCGTTGCGCCAACTGATCGCGTTCGTGTCGCGGATGCCCTCCTCCGACATCGCCGAACTGGAAGGGGTCAGCCCGAGCAGGGCGCATCAATTGGTCGCGGGAGCACTCGTGGCGCAGGCCACCATGCGAGCGCTGTCACTGGAGCTGCTGGAGATCTGCCCGTGGGCCCTGCGGGAGGGCGTGATCCTGCGGCGGTTGGACCATGCCAGCGACACGGATGGCACGGACCAAACCCCGCTTTTGACCGGCCAGGGACGGTGCGGATGACGCCTGGGTTCACACTAGACGCAGACAACGCGCGACGGGCACGGTGGAAAGGATGACTCGAGACAGCGACGGCGGGCGGCCACAGAAGACCGTGGCCGAGCTACTCGCCGAGCACGGCGGCCAGGTCGGCGGCAATCCACGCCGTCGGCGGCGTCGCGCTGCCGAGGACGACGACGCGCCTGGCGGTCGTAGTCCCAGGATGGGGGACACGGCACCGCAGGCGATCATCGAACGGGTGCGTTCGGAAGGGCCGCAGCCTCCGCGTACCCGGCACAACGGCCACGCCGTGCCGGAAACCAACGAGGAACCGCCACCGGGCCGGGGCGGACCGCGTCCGGCACCTCCGCAATCTCCACAGCCTCCACAGCCCCCACAGCAAGGCCAACAGCCGCAGCCGCCGAAACCACGGCAGCAGCAGTCGGGGCCGCTCCCGCGCCCGCCGCACCCGACGGGTGGCTACCCCGTCCCTGGTGCGGACGAGGTAGCCAGGCCGCCGCTGCCGCCGAGGGCACCCAACGGAAGACCGCCGCACGGCGCTTCGCAGGGTGGGGTCCAGACCAACGGCGCGATCAAACCGGGACCGCCCAACGGGGCGCCGCACGGCCACACCGGCCCCAACGGCATCCCCAACGGCGTCAAGCCACCGGGTGACGCCCAGGGCCGGATGAACGCGACCCGTCGCGTACAGCCTGCGCCTCCTCCTCCGGGTCAGCCACCGTCGTCGCCGCCGGACAGTTCGCTGGCCGCCCGGCTTGACGGGCTCGGCGAGCCGGAGGCCGACGTCGCGGAGCCGAAGGGTCCGCCTCCACCGCACGGCACCGGCGCCTACCCCGCGCCGCCGCACCGGCGCAGGCCGCCGCGGCTTCCCCCGGCACCCCCGCCGGAACCCAGCACCGAACAGTTCCCCGCGGTGGACGAGACGGCCATCGCGCAGGCGCTGCCCGGTGCGGCGGAGCCGCCCGCGGGGCTGTCCGGCTGGCACGGGCAGCGGCAGGGTGGTTTCGACGACACCGAGATCGCAGCGCTGCCCACACTCCCGAGGGAGGACGACGACGAGGCCGAGGAGGGCCCGCCGACCGGCTACTACGTGCCGGAGTTCGACGATGACGACGAAGCCTCGCAGCCCTACCGCAGCGGTGTACTCGACGACGACCCGCTCGGCGAGGAGGACGACTACCGCGACTACGTCGACGACTCCGGTGAGTTCACCTACGACGACCCCGATGACCACCCCGACGAGGCGGGCGAGGCCGGGCAGGAGACCGTGTCACCGGCACGGCAGTGGCTGGCGCTCGCGGGCCAGCTCGCGCTCGGCGTGGTCGGCGGCGCTGGTGTGTGGCTTGGGTTCAACTGGCTCTGGGTGGCGCTGCCCGCGGCCGCGCTGGTCGCGGCGCTGGTGGTGACCGTCGGGCTCGTCTGGATCGTGCGCAAGGTCAGGCGGGCGGAGGACCTGCAGACGACCGTGCTGGCACTGCTCGTCGGTCTTGTGGTGACCGTGTCCCCGGCCGCGCTGTTACTCCTCTCCAGGTAGCGCGTGGCCGCAGCGATCCGGGTCGGCCTCTCGACGGCCTCGGTGTGGCCGCTTCGCGCGGGCGAGGGCTTCGAGCTCGCCGCCGCGCTGGGGTACGACGGCGTCGAGGTCATGGTGTGGGCTGATCCGGAGAGTCAGAGCGTGTCCGCGCTTCGCAACCGCAGCCGCACCACCGGCATGCCGGTACTTTCCATCCACTCGCCGTCACTGTTGATCACCCAGCGGGTGTGGTCTCCGGACCCCGTGGTGCGGCTGCGCAGGTCCGTCGAGGCGGCTGTGGAGCTGGAGGCGCGGACCGTGGTGGTCCACCCGCCGTTTCGGTGGCAGCGCCGCTACGGCGACGCGTTCGCGGAGCTGCTCGTCGAGCTGGAGGAGGAGAGCGGGGTCGAGATCGCCGTGGAGAACATGTTCAAGGTGCGTCCCCCCGGTGGCGCCAAGACCAGCCGGATCTCGGCGTTTCGGCCCTCTATCGACCCGACCGACGTGGGCTACCGCCACTACACGCTGGACCTCTCGCACACCGCCGCCGCCGGGATGGACGCGATGCTGCTGGCCAAGCGGATGGGCGAGCGGCTCTCGCATGTGCACCTCGCCGATGGCACCGGCATCCCCAAGGACGAGCACCTGGTGCCGGGGCGGGGCAACCAGCCGTGCGCGCGGCTGCTGGAGCACCTGGTGGAGCACGGCTACTCCGGTCACGTCGTGCTCGAGGTCAACACTCGTGGCGCGAGGTACATGGCAAGGCGCGCGAAGGACCTCGCGGAGGCACTGCTGTTCACCCGCCTGCATCTTGGTCAGTAGGCGAGGCGAAGCGGCAGGCACCGCAATGCCGGGGGGAGAGCGATTCGTGCCTACTCACACGTACAGTCGTGCTCGTGGAGCCGCTGCGTTCGCTGATTCTCGCTGCCGCGGGCAGTGACAGCATCCGTCGTTTGGTAGCCACAGCGCCCGGTGCTCGTGGCGTGGTGGGCAGGTTCGTCGCGGGGGAGACCATCGGAGAGGCACTGCGGGCGGTGCGCGGGCTCGCCGACGACGGCAGGTGCGCGACTCTCGACTATCTCGGCGAGTACACCAGTGACGAGGAGCAGACCGAGCGGATCGTGCGCACCTACCTGCGGCTGCTCGACGAGCTGTACTCCAGCGGGCTCACCGCTCACGCCGAGGTGAGCGTGAAGCTGTCCGCGGTCACGGTCGGGGGCGATGCGCGGTTGGCTTTGCGTAACGCGGGCCGTATCTGCGCCGCCGCCGAGCAGTGCGGCACCACCGTGACCATCGACATGGAGGACCACACCACGACCGACGACACGTTGCGGGTGGTCACCGAACTGCGAAGGACGTGGCCTTCGGTGGGTGCGGTGTTGCAGTCGTACCTGCGGCGCACCGAGCAGGACGCCGTCGCGTTGTCGGGTAAGGGTTCGCGGGTGCGGCTGTGCAAGGGCGCGTACGCCGAACCTGCCGAGGTGGCGTTCACCCGCGCCCACGACGTCGACGTGAGCTACGTCCGTAACGCTAATGTGCTGCTCGAGGGCGGGGCGTACGCGATGTTCGCGACACACGACCCTCGGCTGGTCGAGGTGCTCGGGCAGCGAGTGCGCTGGTACGGACGGGAGCGGGGCAGCTACGAGTACCAGATGCTTTACGGGGTCCGGCCGGACGAGCAGCGTCGGCTGGCGGCGGAAGGGGAGACCGTGCGCGTGTACGTGCCGTTCGGGGAGCAGTGGTACGGCTACTTGATGCGGAGGTTGGCGGAGCGGCCCGCCAATACCGCATTCTTCCTCCGAGCGCTGGCCAGCCGTTCGTGAGCGCCGCGGAGCAGGAGGCCGCTCGGTTCGGAGAGGCCTGTGCCGTCCGTTCCCTCGGGGACGGCACCTTTACCGCGGACCTACGGTTCGAATGGTCCATCGGAGGTCACCCTCACGGGGGTTTCTTGTTGGCCCTGCTCGCCAACGCGGCGGGCAGGGCGCTGGCCGAGCGAGGCGAGCCGCCCGCCGACCCGATGGTGGTCAGCGCGGAGTTCCTGCGCGCACCCGCCGTGGGGCCCGCGCTGTTGCGTGCCGACATCCGCAAGATCGGGCGCAGGGCCACGGTGGTGGCGGTAGGTCTGGAGCAGCGAGGTCGAAGCTGCGTGGAGGGCAGGGTCACCGTGGGCAGGTTGCCGGTGCGACCGCCGGTGTGGACCGACGCACCCGCACTGCCCGCTGAACCGCCCCAAGGCGCCATCCCGCTGACCGGGGAGACATCGGAAGGCGTGTTCAACCTGGCGAGCGGTTGCGACGTGCGCATCGACCCGGCCACCGCGGGCTACCTGTCCGGCCGGACGGGCGACCCGCCTCGGCTGCGCCTGTGGGCGCGGCCGAGGGACGGTGAACCCGACCCGCTGTTCGCGTTGCTGGCCTGCGACATCAACCCGCCTGTGGTGTTCAACCTCGGCAGGTTCGGCTGGGCGCCTACAGCGCAACTGACCGCTCTGGTACGGACCCGGCCCTGCCCCGGTTGGCTGCGCGTGCACGTGGAGGCGCGGTCGGTGCAGGAAGGTTGGTTCGACTCCGACGCGGTCGTGGTGGACGCCCAGGGCCGTATCGTCTGCCAGGCCAGGCAGCTGGCGCTGTCCCCGTCACCGAGCGGGTAGCCGGTTGCCCAGGTGGACACCCCGCTGCCTAGGCTTTGCGGCCATGGGAACCATCGCGGTACTGGGTGCGGGAAAGATCGGCGAGGCGTTGCTGTCCGGGCTGATCAGCGCGGGAAAGTCCGCCGAGGAACTGCTGTTCACCGAGCGGCATCCCGAGCGTGCGGCCGAGTTGACCGAGCGCTACGGCATCGCGTCGGTGGGCGTCACCGAGGCGGCCAAGCGGGCCGAGGTGCTGGTCGTGGCGGTCAAGCCGCAGGACATCGAGCCGTTGCTGGCCGAACTCGCGCCACTGGTCGGTCCCGGCTCGTTGGTGGTCTCGCTGTGCGCAGGGCTGCCGACCACGCTGTACGAGCGCAGGCTGCCCGATGCGGTGCCGGTGGTTCGGGCTATGCCCAACACCCCGATGCTGGTCGGTGAGGCGATGAGCGCGGTTTCTCCCGGCAGGTACGCCACCGCGGAGCACGTGCGGACCGTGGAGGACATGCTGCGTTCGGTCGGCAAGGTCGTCGAGGTCCCCGAGGCGCAGCAGGACGCGGTCACCGCGCTGTCGGGCTCCGGGCCCGCCTACTTCTTCTACCTGGTCGAGGCGATGATCGACGCGGGCATTCTGCTGGGGCTGCCCAGGGCCGTAGCCGAGCAACTGATCGTGCAGTCCGCGGTGGGGGCCGCCAAGATGCTAGCGCAGGGCAGTGAGCACCCCGTGTTGCTGCGTGAGGCCGTGACCTCCCCCGCGGGCACCACCATCAACGCCATCAGGGAGTTGGAGCGACACGGCGTACGCGCCGCACTGCTGGCCGCCATTGAGGCTGCGAGGGACCGATCGGTGGAACTGGGCAGGGCCCACGAGGCCTGACCGGCACCGTCGCTGGAGTCAATCCCCTCGACAGGCGTCGCACTGGCCCCACCTGTCCCGCTACCCTCGGCGTCAGCACGTGCGTGTCGGTACCGCTCGGTGGGGAAGCCGAGCGGCACGACACGTGCCGAAGGGGCACGGTGAATTGTTATGTCGCCGAGCAGGAAAGAAGACGTGCCGGGGCCCCGGCAGGTCCAGTTCCTGACCGTAGCCGAGGTGGCCGCGCTGATGCGGGTGTCGAAGATGACCGTCTATCGGCTCGTGCACTCGGGAGAACTGCCCGCCGTCCGGGTCGGCAAGTCCTTCCGAGTGCCGGAAAAGGCTGTGCACGACTACCTGGACAACGCTTACTTCGACGTTGGGTAGGCCTCGCAAAGGCCACGAGCGGCGACGGGTAACCTGGTAGGTCGTTCGTGACCGACCGTTGAGGAGCGCCTGTGGGCTCGGTGATCAAGAAGCGCCGTAAGCGTATGTCCAAGAAGAAGCACCGCAAACTGCTTCGCCGCACCCGGGTGCAGCGCCGCAAGCAGGGCAAGTGACGCGCTGAAGCCCGGCCTGTGCGGGCGCGGGGTCCGCGAGGCGTGACCGCCGTCAACAACAGGTTATAGCCGGTTCGTTCACGTCCGGTTCGCCAGTACCATTCGAACTGTCTCGTCCGATCCGCCACCAGACCTGCCTCTTCGCGGGGGTGCGATGCCGTCGAAAGCCGTCCTCATCACCGGGGTGGCCGGTGAGCTGGGTGGGCGGCTCCTCGCGCGGTTGGGCAACAGCCCGGACCTCGAACGGGTCATTGGTGTCGACACGGCACCGCCGCGCGAGGACGTGCTGCGTCGCATGGGCAGAGCCGAGTTCGTGCGCGCCGACATCCGGAACCCGCTCATAGCGAAGATCATCGCCTCCTCGGAGGTCGACACCGTCGTGCACGCGGCCACCACGTCGCATCCGGCGGAACCCGGTCGGCGCAGGGCGATCAAGGAAGTCAACGTCATTGGCACGATGCGGCTGCTGGCCGCGTGTCAACGCTCGCCGCGCGTGGGCAAGTTGGTCGTCAAGTCCACGGCCGCGGTGTACGGAGCTGGGCCGCGCTCGCAGGCGGTGTTCACCGAGGACTCGGAGCTGAGCGGCTCGGCATCGAGCGGCTACGCCAAGGACGCCGTCGAGATGGAGGGCTACGTGCGTGGTCTCTCCCGCCGCCGCCCGGACATCGACATGACCGTGCTGCGGTTCGTCAATGTCGTGGGTCCGGACATCGACACGGTGTTCTCGCGGTACTTCGCGATGCCGGTCGTGCCGACCGTGCTCGGTTTCGACGCGCGGCTGCAACTGCTGCACGCCTGCGACGCGCTCGGCATCCTCGAACACGCGACACTGCACGACCGGCCGGGCGTGTTCAACGCCGCCTCCGACGGGGTAATAACGCTGGGGCAGGCGATCCGTCGAGCGGGTCGAGTTGAACTGCCCGTGCTCCGCAACGCGATGCCCGTGCTGGGCAGGATGCTTCGGGGCGCCAGGGTGGTCGACTTCTCCTCCGACCAGGTGCGGCTGCTCAATTTCGGGCGCGTCGTGGACAACACGAAGCTGAAGCAGGAGTTCGGCTACACCCCCAGCTGGACGACACGGGAAGCCTTCGACGACTACGTGCAGGGCAGGGGACTGCGGTCGGTTGTCGATGGGCAGCGGCTAGCGAGACTGGTTACAACGGTCGACGCTTGGAGGGCGAAGCTGTGACTTCCGGCAGCTCGGCGCGGGTCATCCCGCTGCACCGGGGCAGGAGCGCACCGAGAGGCACCGTGCGGTCCGATCGCGACGCGCCGGTGGTGACGCTGCCGACGTCGCAGGACAAGGGTCCGTTGCCCGCCGATCCGGTAGCGAGGGTGCTGACTTTCCTGCGGCACCGCCTCACCGGGGACTATCCGGTGGACGAGTTCGGATTCGACGTCGAACTCACCGAGACCCTGCTGCTGCCGCCGCTGCGGGTGCTGTACGACAACTGGTTCCGGGTGCGCACGCATGGGGTGGAGAACCTGCCGCGGCGTGGAGGCGCGCTGCTGGTGAGCAACCACTCGGGTGTGCTCCCGATCGATGCGATCATGATGGGGCTCGCCGTCCACGACGAGCATCCGGAGCACCGCTACCTGCGGATGCTCGGCGCCGACCTAGTGTTCAAGACCCCGCTGTTGAGCATGCTCGCGCGCAAGTCGGGGCAGACGCTCGCGTGCCACCCTGACGCGGAGCGACTGCTGCGTGCGGGTGAGCTGGTGGGTGTCTGGCCGGAGGGGTTCAAGGGCGTCGGCAAGCCGTTCTCGGCCCGCTACAAGTTGCAGCGGTTCGGCCGAGGCGGGTTCGTGTCGGCGGCGCTTCGCACCGGCGTGCCGATCATCCCGTGTGCCATCGTCGGCGCCGAGGAGATCTACCCCAAGATCGGCGACATCCGGCCGCTGGCTCGGCTGCTTGGCCTGCCGTACTTCCCCGTGACGCCGTTCTTCCCGCTGCTCGGCGCACTCGGTACGGTCCCGCTGCCCACCAAGTGGCACATCGAATTCGGTGAACCGATCCGCACAGACACCTACGATGCCGGCGCCGACGACGACCAGATGTTGGTGCTGAACCTCACCGACCAGGTCCGCGAGGCGATCCAGCACATGCTTTACCGCAGGTTGGCGCAGCGGCGCGGCATCTTTCGGGGTTGACCCGGACCCTTCGAGGCCGCTACGCGGCGCGCCTGCGGTAGGCGAGTCCGGCGGCGACCGCCCCCGCCAGCGCTCCGGCGCCGAGCACGGACGGCACGCCGATCTTGGCGGCCTTGCGCCCGGTGCGGAAGTCGCGGATCTCCCAGCCGCGCTCCCTCGCGGTCTCGCGCAGCCCCGCGTCGGGGTTCACCGCGACAGCCGTGCCGACCACAGAGAGCATGGGAACGTCGTTCTGTGAGTCCGAGTAGGCGGTGCAGCGCTTCAGGTTGAGCCCCTCTCGCGCCGCCAGTGCCCGTACCGCGTGTGCTTTGGCCCTGCCGTGCAGCAGGTCGCCGACGAGCCTGCCGGTGTAGACGCCGTCCACGTTCTCGGCGACCGTGCCGAGTGCCCCTGTGAGGCCCAGCCGTCTCGCGATGATCGCGGCCAGCTCGACCGGTGTCGCCGTGACCAGCCAGACCCGCTGGCCCGCGTCGAGGTGCAACTGGGCGAGCGCCCTCGTGCCTGCCCAGATCTTGTCGGCCATCAGCTCGTCGTAGATCTCCTCGCCGATGGCCACCATTTCCTCGACCGTGCGGCCTGCCACGAACGACAACGCCTGCTCACGGCTGGACTGCACGCCCTGTTTGCTCTCCCTGCCACCGACCCGGAACTTGACCTGCTGCCACGCGAAGCCAGCGAGGTCGGAGGTGGTGAAGTACTTGCGCGCCGCGAGTCCCCTCGCGAAGTGGAAGATCGAGGCGCCGATCATCATCGTGTTGTCCACGTCGAAGAACGCCGCCGCGGTCAGGTCCGGCGGGGCAGGCGGTGGAGGTGGCTGCCGCTCCTCGTCGTCGCCGCTTTCGAGCTCGATGGTGGCCACCGGCGCGGCGGATTCCATCGCGACAGCGGCGTCGGCAGAAGCCTCACCCGCCAGCGCCGCGAGGCGCTCACGGTCCTTCCCGCGGCCGGCCAACCACGACACGCGCACCGCCTCCAGATCTTCACACTGTGCTCAGCACCCGCTCACAGAGTATCGAGAACGTCGCCAGCACCGGAGAGCTATCCGATCCCGACTTCCGGTAAGCCGGGCAACAGCGGCGGGATCGTCACCGGCGGTCGCGGTGGCGGTGAGCCGTCCGGCAGCCGCGGCATCGTCGGGGTGGGGACCGGCGGCCCGTACACGGTGGTGCTCGAGGTCACCGGCGAGGCGGTCGGTAGCGGCGAGGCGGTAGGCACCGGTTCCCGCAGTACGGCCAGTGTGTTCTCGGTCCGCTCGTCGTCCGGGGTGGGTCGCGGTGGTGGCGGCAGCGGTGGTCCGGGATCGGTCCGGGTGCCGGGAGGTTCGGCGGGCGGTGTGCCGCAGGCTCCGGTGGCTGGAATCGCGCCGATGTCGTCGAAGTCGCCGGACGTGATCTGCGCACAGTCCATCCTCGCCGCCAGTGCCGTGGCTCGCCGTTCGATCCGCGAGAGCAGGGTGCGCGGCGCCGCCGGTTCCTCGGGAAGCGTGGGGCTCAGCAGCGCAAGCTTGGCCGCCTGCTCGTTCGCCCACTGTCGAAGCGGGCTGAGCTGCCGCCCTCCCGTGCTGGTGGCCACGGCGGTGAGGCCGGAGGTACCTGCCGCCGCCTCGTCGGTGAAGTCGTCGAACGCGATCGCGTAGTTGTGCCGCGCCCGCTCGCCGCTTTCCACCAGCAGCGCGAGTTCCGCCAGCCGCAGTTCGGCGTACTCGAGGTGCTTAAGCGCCCTGCTCTCGTCGTCGAGCGTGAGCTGGATGACGGCGGCCTCGCGGGCCCGTTTGACGTCGTAGAGTGCCTCTCCAGGCAGCGAGTTCGCCGAGAGCACCAGCGCGAGTCCGGAAACGGCGGTGACCACGGCCGTCGCCGCGGTGATCACCGCGGTCAGCCGGGGCTTGCGCTTCACCCTGCGAAGGTCGGGGGTGACGCGGTCGGCGATGCGGGCACGTGCGTCACCGCTCAGCGAGGCGGTGTCGCCCTCGCCCAGCCGCCGCAGCGCTGCCACGACGGCGAGTTCGGTCCCGAACTCCGAGTCGTCGCCGGTATCGACCGCGCGAGCGAAACGCTCGTCCTCGCGTCGCCTGGCTCGCGACCAGGGGGGCACTCTCACCTCGCCCGCCTCCACGCAGTCGTCACCGAATCTTTTGCCTGAGTAACGATCAGTTGGTACGCGCGGTTACGGCTGTGGGCACGGCGAGTACAGGCCGCGCGGCGGGCTCAGCGCACTCCGGAAGGCAACAGCTTGGCGAGCCTGCGAACGGCCCTGTGCTGCAGCGCCTTGACCGCACCCTCGTTGCGCTGCATGATCGCGGCGGTCTCGGCTACCGAGTAGCCCTGGATGAACCGCAGGATGATGCACTCGCGCTGGTCGTCACCGAGGTCGGCGATGCTGCGCAACAGTTCGTCGCTGGTGGTTTTGCTGATCACCTGTTGCTCCGGTCCTGGGGCCTCGCTTCCTCGCGAGCCCGGCTCTGCCACCTCGTCGGTGACGATCTCGAGCCGGTACCGGCTCGACTTGACGTGGTCGAACACCAGGTTGCGGGCGATCGTGGTGAACCACGCGCCCACGTCACGGCCCTGGTAGGAGATCGAGGTGATTCGGCGCAGCGCGCGCAGGAACGTCTCGCTGGTCACGTCCTCGGCGAGGTGCCGGTCGCCGACCCGCAGCAGGACATACCGGTAAACCCAGTCCACGTAGCGGTCGTAGAGCTTGCCGAAAGCGGCCGTGTCGCCGCGCTGGGCGGCTCGCACCAGCTCCCAGTTCTCCGCTACGGCGGCATCCCGGGGCTCGGTCTGCTCGCGTTCGGCCGGTGCGGGCGCATCGACGGCCCGAAGCCTCGCGGGTGCGGGACCAGCCGCAACAGCGATCGGCATGCTCACGTGTCGCACCTCCTCCGGGCCCGTTCCCGGCCTCCGCGTGATCACCGCCACTACGTCGCCTGGGGAGCATACGCGTTGTTACCCCAAAGTAGGTAGTGGTGTCCCGATTGCGAACCGAGCACAACGGTCGCGCGACACCACGGTGACGGCTCGGCTGGCACACTGGCCGATACAGGAAAGGGGCTGGTTGTGACCGGTGTACGGGGCAATGTCGCCGACCTGGTGAGCACGGCTGCGACGGCACATCCGACGACTGTCGCGTTGATCGATACAGTGTCGGGCGACACAGTGACCTGGAAAGCGCTGGACGCCGCCGTCGACGCGCTGGCGCGTTCGCTCAGCGAGGCGGGGCTGCGCCCGGGCGATCGAGTGGCGCTGCGGTCGCCGACCTGCCCCGCCTTCGCCATCGGCTTCTTCGCCGTGGCCAGGGCAGGGGGCATCGTCGTGCCGCTTTCCCCGCAGGCGCCCAACGCCGAGTTGCTGCCGGTGCTCGAACAAAGCGGCGCCCGCATGCTGCTGGGGTCCGCCGACGCCGAGTTGGGCCACGACCTGACGGTTCTCGAGCCGGACCTGGGCGCGAGCGGTGACCCTGTCGATCCGGTCGGCGGCGGTGAGGACATCGCCGCCCTGCTGTACACCTCGGGCACCGCGGGCCCCGCGCGCGGCGTGATGCTGTCGCACCGTGCATTACTGGCCAACGTGGAGCAACTGCGCTCGCTGACGCCTCCGGTGGCCGAGCCGGGCGATCGGGTTTTCATCGCCATCCCGCTGCACCACATCTACGGGCTCGGGCCCGGTCTGCTCACCGCCGCCGCGGCCGGGGCGACCGCCGTGCTGGCCCCACGGTTCGAAGCGAGGCAGGCGCTTGCCCACTGCTCGACCCATCGGGTCACCGTGCTGCTCGGCGTGCCGGGCATGTACGCCGATTTCGCGGCACTGCCACCCGAGGAGGTCGGCGAGCGGCTCTCCACGGTGCGGCTGCTGGTCTCGGGAGCCGCACCGCTGCGGCCGAAGGTGCTCGCCGCCATGCGGGCGGCGACGGGTCTTGCGGTCTACGAGGGTTACGGGCTCACCGAGGCAGCGCCCGTCGTCACCTCCACGCTCGTCACCGGCTACGCCAAGCCCGGATCGGTCGGGCGGCCACTGCCGGGCGTCGAGGTGCGCCTTGTCGACAGCGACGGAAGCGGGGAAGGCGTTCCGCTCGATCCCGCCGACCCCGACGACGCCTTCGGCGAGGACGAGGCGGGCACCGGGCTGGTCGCCATCCGCGGCGAGAACCTGTTCTCCGGCTACTGGCCCGACGGCGCGCACGGCCCGGACGCCGACGGTTGGGTGCGTACCGGTGACGTGGGCTACCTGGACACCGACGGCGACCTGCACCTTGTCGACCGCGCCAACGACCTGATCATCGTTAACGGCTTCAACGTCTACCCTCGCGAGGTGGAGCAGGTCATCGCCGAGTTGCCGCAGGTCGCCGAGGTGGCGGTGGTGGGAATGCTCGACGAACGCAGCGGGGAGGCCGTGCGGGCGGTGGTGGTTCCGAAGCCAGGTGCCGCGCTGTCGGAACAGCAGGTGCTGCAACGGTGTTCGGAGCGGCTGGCAGGTTACAAGGTGCCTGCCACGGTGCGGTTCGTCTCCGAGTTGCCCCACTCACCGACCGGCAAGCTGCGCCGCCTCGACCTGCGGTCATGATGGCGTCATGCACACAGTCACCGTCATGACACGAGCGGGCTGCCACGCCTGCGAGCGAGCCGAGCAGCAGGTGGAGCGCATCTGCACGGAGTTGGGCGTGGAATGGTCCACGGCCGACGTCGACTCCGACACCGAGTGGCGTGCCGAGTACGGCGACCGTGTCCCCGTGATCCTTGTCGACGGGAAGGAACACGGGTACTGGACGGTCGAGGAGGACCGGCTTCGGGCGGCGCTGTCCTCGTAAGCCTGCTGTAACCACGCCAGACCTCTCCCAGCCCGCGAAAGCGGGCGAACATGGTGACATGAGCGATGTCACCGGTGCGCGGCGTCCGCCCCGCATCTCGGGGCCCGTCTCGGGCCTCATCGGGCTGCTGGCCCTCGCCGCGGCGCTGGCGGCCGGACATCTGATGGCGGCCTTCGTCGGCATCGGCGCCTCTCCCTACTTCGCGGTCGGCTCCGCCGCCATCGACCTCGCGCCCACCTGGCTTAAGGACTGGGCGGTAGGCACCTTCGGCAGCTACGACAAGCTCGTGCTGCTCGCAGGCATGGCCGCGGTGCTCATGTCGCTGGCCGTCACCGCGGGATTGCTCTCCCGGCGCCGCCCGCTTGCCGCAACGATCGTCATCGCCGGGCTCGGCGTGCTCGCCGGGGTCGCGGTGTTGACAAGGCCTGATGTCGGGCGGCTCGCATTGCTGGCCCCGCTGGCCGCGGTCGCGGCCGGGCTGGGCGTCTTCCACTGGCTGCACGCGTTGGCCCGGCGCGGCCGCCACGACCCCGGCGAGCGGCCCTTCGAGCACGCTGAGCAGGTCACCACCGACCGGCGCCGCTTCCTCGCCGCCGCAGGCGGGGTCGCGGCCGGCGCGGGGCTGGCCGGGCTGGGCGGGGTACTCATCGGTGGCGGCAAGGACGCGGCCGGTTCACGGGCGGCCGTGGGCGAGTTGGCGGTGGCGCGACCCGCACCACCGGTTCCTGCCGGGGCCGACTTCGCCGGTTCCGGCACGCCGTCGTTTCTCACCAGCAACGACTCCTTCTACCGCATCGACACCGCGCTGGTCGTCCCGCAGGTTCGTGCGCAGGACTGGACGCTTCGGGTGCACGGCATGGTGGAGCGCGAGCTGACCATCGACTACGCCGACATCCGCGCCCGGCCACTCGTGGAGCGCACGGTCACCTTGTGTTGCGTCTCCAACGAGGTCGGCGGCCCCTACGTGTCCACGGCCAACTTCATCGGCATCGACCTCGCAGACCTGCTCGCCGAGGCCGGTGTCGAGCCAGGTGCCGAGCAACTGTTCTCCACCAGTGCCGACGGCTGGACCTGCGGCACCCCCGTCGAGGCCGTGACGGACGGCTCGCGCGGCGCCATGCTCGCGATCGGCATGAACGGCGAGCCGTTGCCGCTGGAGCACGGCTTCCCCGCCCGCATGGTGGTGCCGGGCCTTTACGGCTACGTTTCGGCGACCAAGTGGGTCACCGACCTTGAGCTCACCACCTGGCAGGCGCGGCGGGCGTACTGGCTCGAGCGCGGCTGGGCACAGCGCGCCCCTGTGAAGACCCAGTCGCGCGTCGACTTCCCTGCGGCGTCGGCGACCGTGCCCACCGGCACCATCACGGTCGCGGGCACCGCCTGGGCGCAGTCGCGGGGCATCGCGAAGGTCGAGGTACGGCTGGACGAGGGGCCGTGGCGAACGGCGGAGCTTTCCGCCGACGTCAGCGACGACGCCTGGCGGATGTGGCGGATCGAGTTGGAGCTGCCTCGCCCCGGCGAGTACTCGGTGGCTTGCCGCGCGACGGACAAGTCCGGCTACACCCAGACCGGCGAGCGGGCACCCGTCCTCCCAGACGGCGCGACCGGCCGACACACGGTGAGATTCACGGCCAGGTAACGCGGATTACAACCGGCAGGGGAGCTGACAACGCGTCACCAAAGTGTCCGGTGTGGCCTGCGTCAATGCTGTCACCAGCGACTTTGTGCCTGCGTTCACAAATGGCTACCGTATTGCGCAGTACAGGCGGGCATCGAACACCCTCCCGCCCGGTTGGTCAAGGGTTGATTCTTACTCGGCGACAGGAGAGCCAGCGTGGTGGCACAGCGGGGCCGGCGAAACGGGGCTGTGCCCTCGCCCAAGCCCTCGCCCAAGCCCTCGCCCAAGCCCAAGCGGAGGCCGGGGATGCCGGACGCCGACAACGCGCCCACCGCGGAACTGCCCGCCGTCACGGACAACGGCACGGACAACGGCACCGACCCCGAGGTCAGGGCCAAGTCCATCCCCGAGGCCGCGGTCGCAAGGCTGGCCGTGTACCTGCGGGTGCTGTGCGCGATGGCCGAGCAAGGCGCCACCACGGTGTCGAGTGAGGAACTCTCCGCCGCGGCGGGGGTGAACTCGGCGAAGCTGCGCAAGGACCTGTCCTACATCGGCTCTTACGGCACCAGGGGTGTCGGCTACGAGGTCGAGGTTCTCGTCGGGCAGATCGAGCGCATCCTGGGTCTCACCCGCAAGCACAAGGTCGCGGTGGTCGGCATCGGCAACCTCGGCCACGCCCTCGCGAACTATGGTGGATTCCCAGGACGGGGTTTCCCTGTCGAGGCGCTGTTCGACATCGACCCCGACCTCGCCGGAGTGCCAGTTGGCGGCATCCCCGTCTCGCACCTGGAGGACATCCCCCGGGTGTGCGCGGAGCGCCAGATCTCCATCGGCGTGATCGCCACACCGCCCGCGGCCGCGCAGACGGTGTGCGATCGCCTCGTCGCGGGCGGGGTCGGCAGCATCCTGAACTTCGCCCCCGTGGTACTCCAAGTCCCCGAACATGTCGAGGTGCGGAAGGTCGACCTGGCTGTGGAACTGCAGATCCTGTCTTTCCATGTGGCGCGCAAGGCGGACGGCGAGGCCGGCAGCCAGGTCATCGGTGACGTGGTGGTGTCGTCATGAGCGTATTGGCGATCGGACTGTCGCACCGCACGGCTGACCTTGCCACGCTGGAGCGGGCGGCCGTGCCCGCCTCCGAGGTGGTCAAGGTGCTGCACGAGTTGCAGCAGACCGAACACGTTTCCGAGGTCATGCTGCTCTCGACGTGCAACCGCATCGAGGTATACGCCGTGGTGGAGACGTTCCACGGCGGTCTCGCCGACGTGTCCGAGGTGCTGGCCCGCCAGGCCGGAGTCGAGGCGGCGCAGCTGTACGACCACTTCTACGTGCACTACGCGGGAGCCGCCGTGGAGCACGTGTTCTCGGTGGCGGCGGGCCTCGATTCGATGGTGGTCGGTGAAACCCAGATCCTCGGTCAGGTCCGCAATGCCTACGCCACTGCACGGGAGGCCGGCACGGTCGGACGCACCATGCACGAGCTGATCCAGACGACGCTGCGGGTCGGCAAGCGGGTACACGCCGAGACGGGTCTGGACGCGCTGGGTGCCTCCGTGGTGTCGGAGGCGCTGGCGGCCGCCGGTGAGCTGGTGGGCAAGCGGGCGCTGATCGTCGGCGCGGGTTCGATGGGCGCGCTCGCGGCCTCGCGGCTGCGCAAGGCGGGCATCGGTGAACTCGCCGTCGCCAACCGCACGCTGTCCAACGCCTCCCGACTGGCCGATTCGGTGGCTGAGCAGGGCATCAGCGCGCGTGCGGTTTCGATGGCCGAGCTGGACGCCGCCGTCGATTGGGCGGACGTCGTGGTGTCGTGCACCGGCGCCAAGGGTGCCGTGCTCGCCGCTGAGCACGTCGGTCCGCGCGAGGACTCGCCACTGGTCGTCTGCGACCTCGGGCTGCCGAGGGACGTCGAGCCGGAGGTCGCAGAGCTGCCCGGGGTGCAGGTGGTCGACCTGGAGACGGTGCGTGCGCGGATGCGCCGGACCGGCTCGGCGACGACGGACAGGCAACTCGCGCTCGCCTCCGGGATCGTGCTGGACGAGGTACGCGCCTACCTCGCCAGCCAGCGCAGCTCCACCGTCACACCCACCGTTACCGCACTGCGCAAGCGGGCGGCGGAGGTGGTGGACGCCGAGCTGCTGCGGCTGGACCGGCGCCTGCCCAAACTCGACGCCGAGGTCAGGGAGGAGCTTTCCCGCACGGTCCGCAGGGTCGTCGACAAGCTCCTGCACACCCCCACCGTGCGTGTCAAACAACTGGCCGCCGAGACGGCTGACACCGACTACGCGAGTGCGCTTCGTGAGTTGTTCGGGCTCGACCCGCAGCTGCCGAACGTGGTGTCCAACCCGTCGGTGACCACCAAGCACGACCAGATCGACGGTGACGCACGTGGCTGACAGCACCATCCGGATCGGCACGAGGGGCAGCAAACTCGCTCTCGCGCAGACCGGCACGATCGCCAAGCGGCTGGAGGAAGCCGGGCACGACGTCGAGATCGTCACGGTCTCCACGCCCGGCGACCGGTCCAGCGCGCCGATCGCCGAGATCGGTGTCGGAGTGTTCACCTCCGCGCTGCGGGACGCGCTGCTGAACAAGCAGGTCGACGTGGCAGTGCACTCCTACAAGGACCTGCCGACGGCGGCGGAACCCGACCTCTCGCTGGCCGCGGTGCCGCCGAGGGAGGACCCCAGGGACGCGCTCGTCGCGCGGGACGGGCTGACGCTCGGTGAACTTCCGCCGGGCTCCGTCGTCGGTACCGGGTCGCCGCGACGGATGGCGCAGCTTCGTGCGCTCGGCCTCGGCCTCGAGGTGGTGCCTATCAGGGGCAACATCGACACCCGCGTCGGCAAGGTCACCTCGGGTGAACTGGACGCTGTCGTGCTGGCCCGCGCGGGCCTGGCCAGGGTGGGCAGGCTGGATGTGGTCACCGAGACCCTGGACCCCATCCAGGTTCTGCCCGCACCCGCGCAGGGTGCGCTCGCAGTGGAGACCCGCGTCGACGACGTGGACACTGAGCACCTGATTCACTCCCTTGTGGACGATGAGCCGACAAGGGCCTCGGCGGCCGCCGAGCGGGCCATGCTCGCCGCTCTCGAGGCGGGCTGCAGCGCGCCGGTGGGCGCGCTGGCCGAGGTGGTGGAGGACCTCGACGGCGAGGGGGCGGTCATCGAACGTCTCTCGCTGCGCGGGATCGCCGCCGTCGATGTCGACGGCGACGCGGTCCGAATCCTTCGCGCGTCGGCCATCGCCGAGAAACACGAGGCGGAGCAACTGGGCCGGGCGCTGGCCGCCGAGTTGCTCGACCTCGGTGCCGGGGCACTGTCTCATTGAACGTCTCACTGAGCATTTCACTGAGCGTTCCACTGAACACCGCCCCACCGAACATCGAACGAAAGACCGCAACCGCTCGGCGGTTCGTGAGAACCGCCGAATACGAGGAGAGACGACGTAGATGACCACCCGCGCACGCAAGACAACGGGGCGTGTCGCCTTCGTGGGCTCGGGGCCCGGCGACGCCGGACTGCTGACGGTCCGCGCTCAGGAACTGCTCGCGAAGGCGGAACTGGTGGTGACAGATCCGGACGTGCCCGCAGGGGCGCTCGCCTACGCGGGCGCGGACGCCGAAGTCCGGCCTGCTGTAGGGGAGCCGGGCGATGTCGCCAAGGACCTGGCCTCCGAGGCCAAGGCGGGCAGGCTCGTGCTGCGGCTGGTCTCCGGTGACCCACTCACGCAGCCTGCCGTGGTCGCCGAGGTGCAGGCGGTCTCGCGCACCAGCGCCGTGTTCGACATCGTGCCCGGAGTCTCGCCGGGCACCGCGGTGCCCGCGTACGCCGGTGTCGCGCTGGGCGGGGCGCACACCGAGGTGGACGTCCGTTCCGAGGTCGACTGGGCCGGTCTCGCGGCCACACCGGGCACGATCGTGTTGCACGCGACGTCCAGCCACCTCGCGGAGGCGGCCTCGGCGTTGATGGAGCACGGCCTCGCGCCGCAGACGCCGGTGGCGGTCACCTGCAACGGGACGAGCAACACCCAGCGCACCGTGGACTCGACGCTGGCCTCGCTCGCCGCCGACGCGGGTGAACTCGTCGGCCCGCTGGTGGTGAGCATCGGTGCGGCCGTCGGCAACAGGCAGAAGCTGTCCTGGTGGGAGTCGCGCGCGCTGTACGGCTGGAAGGTGCTCGTACCGCGCACCAAGGAGCAGGCAGGCGACATGGCAGAGCGGCTGCGCAGCCACGGTGCCACGTCGCACGAGGTGCCGACCATCTCGGTGGAACCGCCCCGCAGCCCGGCGCAGATGGAGCGCGCCGTGAAGGGGCTGGTCGACGGCCGCTACCAGTGGATCGTGTTCACCTCCACCAACGCGGTGCGAGCGGTGTGGGAGAAGTTCGCCGAGTTCGGGCTCGACGCGCGGGCCTTCTCCGGTGTGAAGATCGCCTGCGTCGGGGAGTCGACGGCGGAGAAGGTGCGCTCCTTCGGCATCATCCCGGAACTGGTCCCCTCCGGTGAGCAGTCCAGCGAGGGCCTGCTCGCGGAGTTCCCGCCCTACGACGACGTGCTTGACCCGGTGGACCGCGTGTTACTGCCGAGGGCCGACATCGCCACCGAGACGCTGTCGGCCGGACTTCGCGACCGGGGCTGGGAGATCGACGACGTCACCGCCTACCGCACGGTGCGTGCGGCGCCGCCACCGGCGGAGACCCGAGAGATGATCAAGACAGGCGGCTTCGACGCCGTGTGCTTCACCTCTTCCTCGACGGTGCGCAACCTGGTTGGTATCGCGGGCAAGCCGCACGCGCGCACGCTGGTTGCCTGCATCGGACCGAAGACGGCGGAGACCGCGACGGAGTTCGGGTTGCGGGTCGACGTGCGGCCGGAGAAGCCCAACGTCGTGATGCTGGTGGACGCGCTCGCCGAGCACGCCGCGAAGCTTCGTGCCGAGGGTGCACTGCCGCCGCCTCGCAAGGCCAAGCGCGCTCGCCGCTCCTGATTCCTGACGACGGGCGCGGGCGCGCGGCCGGGCTCAGCAGAGCAACGCCAGGGCGCCCGCGCTACAGGCCGCACCAGTTGAGGCAGAGCCGCTCCAGTATCGCCACGGACTCGGCGAGTTTGCGGATCGATACCCACTCGTCGGTCACGTGTGCCTGCTCCGGCTCACCTGGACCGCAGATCACGGTCGGCACCGAACCGAGTGCTGGGGTCAGCACGGAGGCGTCGGTGAAGTAGGTGGCGGCACGCGGCCCGGTGTGCTTACCGTCGCCGCCCGTCACTTCCCGCACCACCTCGGCCGCCGACGCGGCCCATTCGTCGTCGGCGTCGGTCCACACCGCGGGCAGGTCGACCATCGGCCGCAGCCGAACCTGCGGGCCGAGGCGCTCGCCGAGGCTCGCGAGCACCTCGGCGTGGTCCTGGCCTGCCACGGTGCGTACGTCGACGGTCGCCTCGGCGGCATCGGGAACCGAGTTGGTGTTGAGGCCGCCGTGGAAGGTGCCAACGTTCAGGGTCGGCGCTCCCAGCACGGGGTGTGCAGGGACGTCGAATGAGTGATCCCGCAGCCTGGTCACGGCTTCGGCAAGCTTGTAGACGGCGTTGTCGCCGAGGTGCGGCATGGAGCCGTGCGCGGTGACGCCGCTCGCCTGGGCGGAGAGCCACAACGCCCCCTTGTGCCCGTGCAGCAGCGCGTTCCCGGTCGGCTCGGTGATCACCAGCGGGCCGCTTGGTTCGCCGCGCAGCCGCTGCACGGCGTGCCGCGCGCCCTGCGAGCCGGTCTCCTCCGCGGAGGTGAGCACCAGCCGAAGGCCTGCTCGTTTCGGTCGGGTGGCACCGAGTTTGCTGGCCGCGGCGACGATCGCAGCGACACCGCCCTTCATGTCGGCGGTGCCACGCCCGTACAACCGGTCACCGTCCGGCTCGGCGTTGAAGGGGTCGTGCCGCCATCGCGCGATGCCGAGTGGCACCGTGTCGACGTGTCCGGAAAGGCACAACGGCGGTTGGTCCAGACCGGTGTGCCACTGCGCCACGAGAGTGCCCCGGCCCGGTTCGTGCTCCTCGATGTCCACTGTGAAGCCCGCCTGCTCAAGCAGTGGGGCCACAACGGCCAGCGCCCGGCTCTCGTCGTGTCCGATCGTGTCGATCGAGACCAGGTCCCTTGTCAGCCGCACTACATCGACGCTCATTCGACAGCCGCCTTGGTGTGAGGATTGCCGTACCAGCAGCCTAGGCGTGATCGCCAGGTCGTGGGGACCGCGGTTTCGGGGGAAGGGCTGTTGGCAGCCGCGCGCGGGAGTACGGTGGTAGGGGTGTTCCCTGAGCATCGTCCCCGCCGGTTGCGTGGCACCGCCGCGATTCGTCGTCTGGTCAGCGAGACCACGCTGCGCCCGCGCCAGTTGATCCTGCCGATGTTCGTGGCCGAGGGCGCCGATGCGCCGAAACCGATCGCCAGCATGCCCGGCGTCGTGCAGCACAGCCGCGATTCGCTGCGCAAGGCCGCCGTGGAAGCGGTGCGTGCCGGCGTCGGTGGGTTGATGCTGTTCGGGGTGCCGAGGACGCACGACGCCGTCGGTTCCGGCGCCACCGACCCCGACGGCGTTCTCAACGTCGCGCTGCGCGACCTGCGTGCCGAACTGGGCGACGACACCGTGCTGATGGCCGACACCTGCCTGGACGAGTTCACCGACCACGGTCACTGCGGTTTACTCGACTCCCGTGGCGGGGTGGACAACGACGCCACGTTGGAACGCTACGCCGAGATGGCGGTGGCGCAGGCGGAGGCGGGCGCGCACGTGCTCGGCCCGAGCGGGATGATGGACGGTCAGGTCGGAGCCATCCGCAGGGCGCTGGACGGCGCGGGCTATGCCGATACCGGCATTCTCGCCTACTCGGCCAAGTACGCCAGCGCCTTCTACGGCCCGTTCCGGGAGGCCGTCGACAGCCAGCTCAAAGGTGACCGCAAGACGTATCAGCAGGACCCCGGCAACGCCCGCGAGGCGCTGCGCGAGATCGAGTTGGACATCGCGGAGGGCGCCGACATGGTGATGGTCAAGCCCGCGCTGTCCTATCTGGACGTGGTCAGCGCGGCGGCGCAAGCATCGCCCGTTCCGGTGGCCGCGTACAACATTTCGGGGGAGTACGCGATGGTGGAGGCAGCTGCGGCCAACGGCTGGGTCGACCGCGAGCGCACGGTGTTGGAGGTGCTGACCTCGATCAGGAGGGCCGGAGCCGACCTGATTCTCACGTACTGGGCCGCTGAAGCGACGGCCTGGCTGGACTAGAGTCGCCTGCCGTGACTGACTCAGACGAATCGGATGACCAGCGGCGCTCGCGGGGGCTGCCGCCCGCACCGCGCCCTCCCGGTGAGGAGCGCGAGCCTGTCGCCCCGCCGACTCCGGTGAAGATCTCCTTCGTGCTGTGGTTGCTCTCCGGTGCGGTGCTCGTCGCTGGGTTCGGCTACACGCTCACGGCCAAGGAAGAGATCATCGAAGCGATCCTCGCCGTGAACAACGACCCCAACATCAGCGAGGAGCAGATCCGCTCGGGTGCGACGACGCTGTTGTGGACGTTGTTCGTCGGTGCGCTGGTGTTCGCGATCCTGTTCGCGTTATTCGCCTACAAGGCCAGGGAGGGCACCCGCTCGGCGCGCACCATCCTGACGGTGCTCGCGGCCATCGTGCTGATCTTCCAACTGGTGCTGTTCTCGAACCTGATCACGCTCGCCGCCGCTTTCCTGGCGATCGTGGCCGTGGTGCTGATGTACCTGCCCACGGTCGCCGACTACTTCCCCAAGGTGCCCAAGTCGCTGCCCCGATCGTGACCGAGCCGCTGTATCTGGAGCGAGGCGTGGGCTACGGGCCGTTGCTGTGGGGGCCCGCGTTCGCCGTGGTGGGCTCGCTCGTCGAGTTGCTGGTGGGCGATCGCCCGCACTGGTTCATGTGGGTGCTCGTCGCCTTCGGGCTGCTGGTGCTGACGTCGGTGTGGGTTTACGCGCGCAGGCGATTCCTCACCGTGCGGGTGACCGGCGAGGAGCTGTGGCAGGGGCAGCAGCGGCAGCCGATCGCCGACATCGCCGACATCCCCGATGCCACCGACAACACCGACGTGGGCACGCTTACGGGCGCCAGGGTGCTGGGTGGCGGTTGGAGCGCGCCGCACAAGTACCAGGAGGTGCCGCTGCGGCTCGCTGACGGCTCCGTTGTGGTGGCGTGGGCCCGCGACGCCGAGGCGCTGCGTACCGCGCTACGCACGGCCATGAGACACTGCGACACGTGAGCGAACTCGCCGACCCCATGCCCGCGGAGTCGCCGGGTGAGCGGTTGCACGAGCCGAGGCGGTTGCTCGTCGCGGTGGCAGAACTGCTCGGAGCCGGGCTGGCGGTGTGGGGCGCGCTGGCCTGCTGGTCGGCGGCGATCGGCACGCTGACGGTCCGGCTGGACGACGGGACGGTGCTGGTTTCGCGCACCTACGAGGGGAACCTGGTCGGCCTCACCGTGACGCTCACCACGGTGGCGGCCTTGCTGGTCGTCGACGCGGCGCGGCAGTCGGTGCTTGGGCTGCGCCCGAAGCGGCGGCAGCCCACTCGGTCGTTGCCCGAGGAAGACCGCTGAACCGGCTTTGCGAGACTGGCAGCTGTGACAGGAGCAGTCGAGCAGTCCAGGTCCTGGTTCGAACGGGCCGCCGCAGCCACGCCCGGCGGCGTCAACTCCCCGGTGCGGGCGTTCGCGGCGGTGGGCGGCACACCCCGCTTCATGGTGCGGGGGCAGGGTCCCCACCTGTGGGACGTCGACGGCAACCGGTATGTCGATCTGGTGTCTTCGTGGGGTCCGATGATCCTGGGGCACGCACACCCGGAGGTGGTGCGGGCGACCAAGGAGGCGGCGGCGAACGGGCTGTCGTTCGGCACCCCGACGATCGGTGAGGTGGAGCTGGCCGAGGAGATCATCCGGCGGGTGCAGCCGGTCGAACAGGTGCGCCTGGTCAACTCCGGTACCGAGGCGACCATGAGCGCCATCCGGCTGGCGCGCGCGTTCACCGGCCGTAGCAAGATCATCAAGTTCGCGGGCTGTTACCACGGCCACGTGGACGCGCTACTCGCGCAGGCGGGCTCGGGGGTCGCCACGTTGGGCCTTCCCACCTCCCCCGGCGTCACCGGGGCACAGGCCGCCGACACGATCGTGCTTCCCTACAACGACATCGAGGCTGTCCGTAAGTCCCTTTCGGACAACCCGGACTCGGTGGCCGCAGTGATCACCGAAGCCGCCGCTGGCAACATGGGAGCCGTCGCGCCGCGCGAGGACTTCAACGCCCGGCTACGCGAGCTGGCGCACGCCCACGGCGCGCTGCTGATCATGGACGAGGTGATGACCGGCTTCCGGGTCTCGGCGAGCGGCTGGTACGGGGTCGACGGCGTCGCGGGCGACCTCTACACCTTCGGCAAGGTGATGTCGGGCGGGCTGCCTGCCGCCGCCTTCGGCGGGCGGGCCGAGGTGATGGCTCGGCTCGCGCCAAGCGGGCCGGTGTACCAGGCGGGCACCCTGTCGGGGAACCCCGTCGCGGTCGCCGCGGGGTTGACGACGCTTCGGCTCGCCGACGAGGGCGTGTACCGCGCGTTGAACGCCAACGCGGAGCGGCTGGGAACCCTGCTCGGGCAGGCGCTGACGGCCGAGGGCGTCGAACACACCGTGGCATTCGCTGGCAACCTGGTCAGCGTGTTCTTCACCGACCGGCCGGTGCGCGACTACGCCGACGCCTCCGCATCGCAGACCTGGCGCTTCAAACCGTTCTTCCACGCGCTGCTCGAACGCGGCGTCTACCCGCCGCCGAGCGCGTTCGAGGCGTGGTTCGTCAACGCGGCCATGGACGACGCGGCGTTCGAGACGATCGAGACGGCGTTGCCCGCCGCGGCGCGAGCGGCGGCAGCCGCGGAGCGACCATGACAACGATCGTGCACCTGCTGCGGCACGGTGAGGTGAAAAACCCCGACGGCGTGCTGTACGGGCGGATGCCGGGCTTTCGGCTTTCGCAACTCGGGCGCAGGCAGGCGTTGACGGTGGCGGAATTGCTGGCCGGTCACGCGGTCGTGCATGTGGTCGCATCGCCGTTGGAGCGGGCCAACGAGACGGCAGCACCGATCGCATCGGCACACCGGCTCGACGTCAACACCGACGAGCGGCTGATCGAGGCCGAGAACCTGTTCGAAGGGCTGCGGGTCAGTGTCGGTGACGGCGCGCTTCGCTCGCCGAGGCACTGGGCGAAACTGCGCAACCCCTTGCGACCGTCCTGGGGCGAGCCCTACCTGCACATCGCCCGCCGCATGCTCGCCGCCGTGTCCCGCGCCCGCGCCGCCGCCGACGGCCACGAGGCGGTGTGCGTCTCCCACCAGTTGCCCATCTGGACACTGCGCAGGTTTCTCGAAGGCAAGCGGTTGTGGCACGACCCCAGGCGCAGGCAGTGCTCGCTGGCATCGCTGACCAGCCTGGTGTTCGATGCCGAGCAACTGGTGGACATCGTCTACAGCGAGCCTGCGGGAACAACGGACCCGGCGGTGACCGGAGCATGAGAAAGCTCGCCGCACTGGCCGCCGTGCTGCTGCTCACACTGGTGACCGCCTGCTCGACCGGCGAGGACGCCGTGTCAAGGGGCAGCAGCTTCACCTTCGTCTCACCGGGTGGCAAGACCGACATCTACTACGAGGGTGCTGACCGGCAGCCGCTGCCCGAGGTCGAGGGCGAGGACCTGTTCGACGAGAACAAGCGCATCGCGGTCTCCGACTTCAAGGGCAAGGTCGTCGTCATCAACATTTGGGGCCAGTGGTGCGGGCCGTGTCGCACCGAGGCTCCCGAACTGCAGAAGGTCTACGAGCAGACCAAGCACCTTGGCGTCCAGGTGCTCGGCATCGATGTCCGTGACTACGACCGCTCAGCGCCGCGGGACTTCATGCGTGACCGTGGGCTGACCTACCCCTCGATCTACGACCCGCCCGGCCGCTCGCTGCTGAAGCTGACCGGTTACCCGCGAAACGTGGTGCCCTCCACGATCGTCGTGGACAGCAGGCAGCGGGTGGCGGCGGTGTTCCTGCGCGACCTGCTCGCCCCCGACATCCTCCCGCTCGTGCGGCGGCTTGCCCAGGAAGGCGGTTCGTGACCTGCCGCGACGCCGGGCGGTGGGCTTCACAGAAATCGTATTCCTTACGCTGAGGTCCGTGGACACGGTGACCCAGCTGGCGACCTCCGGCCCGCTGCTGCTCGCCGCCGGGCTCGCCATGCTCGCGGGCGCGGTGTCGTTCGCGTCGCCGTGTGTCGTCCCACTCGTTCCTGGCTACCTGGCCTACCTCGCCGCGCTCGTCGGCGCGGACGCCCCCGCCGTCTCCACCGCCGAGGCGCCCAAGCAGCGCAGGTTCGCGGTCGTCGGTGCGGCCGGGCTGTTCGTACTCGGCTTCACCGTGGTGTTCACCGCGGGGGTCGGCAGTCTCGTCTGGCTGGCAGATGCGTTGCTTGTCAACCAGGAAACGCTGCAACGTGTCGGCGGTGTGCTCACGATCGCGATGGCTCTGGTGTTCCTCGGCCTCATCCCTGGCCTGCAGCGCGACGTGCGCGTCCACCACGTGCCGAGGGCGGGACTGTGGGGAGCGCCGGTACTCGGAGCGGTTTTCGGCCTCGGCTGGACGCCGTGTATCGGACCGACGCTGTCCGGCGTGCTGGCCATCGCCAGCGCAAGCGGCGACGCGGGCGCGCGTGGCTTCCTGCTCGTGCTGGTGTACTGCGTCGGGCTCGGCCTGCCGTTCCTGCTGATCGCGGCAGGAGCCCGGTGGGCGGTGGGGGCCACCGACTGGCTGCGCCGCAACGGGCGCAAGGTGCAGGTGTTCGGCGGCGCGTTGCTGCTGGTGGTGGGCATCCTGCTGGTGACAGGCCTTTGGGCGGAACTGGTCGGTTGGATGCGGGACGCGTTCATCACCGACACGAGGCTGCCGATATGACCGGCACGCTGACGCCCGAACACAAGCACTACCGCCACACCAGGGCCCGCGCGGCGCTGGCTTTCGTGCGCAACACCTGGCGCGGCCTCACCTCCATGCGTACCGCGCTGGTGCTGCTGTTCCTGCTCGCGCTCGCCGCGATGCCGGGTGCGCTGCTGCCGCAGCGCAACCTCAACGCGCCGAAAACGGATGCCTACATCGCCGAGCACGGCTGGTGGGGAACCCTGCTCGACCGGCTCGGATTCTTCGACGTCTACGCGAGCGTGTGGTTCTCGGCCATCTACCTGCTGCTGATGATCTCGCTCGTCGGCTGCCTGCTGCCACGCAGCCTGGAGTACTACCGCGCGATGCGCACCGAGCCGGTACTGACGCCGCGCAACCTCGGCAGGCTGCCCCACCACGCGAAGGCGGAGGTGCAGGGCGAGGTCGGTGACGTCGTCGCGGCGGCGAGGAAGCGGCTGCGTGGCTGGCGGCTGGTGGAGCGCGAGGAAAGCGGCGGCGTGCGCACCGTCAGCGCGGAGCGCGGCTACCTGCGCGAAGCGGGCAACCTGGTGTTCCACTTCGGCATGCTTGGCCTGATCATCGCCTTCGCCCTCGGCAAGATGTACTCCTACGAGGGTCAGGTGATCGTCCAGGCCGACGGCCAGCAGTTCTGCAACTCGGGCATCTTCGCCTACGACTCGTTCAACCCGGGCCTTCGGGTGGACGGCACCGAGCTGACACCGTTCTGCGTGCGTGTGAACGACTTCAAGCCCACCTTCACCGAGGCAGGACAGCCGGTGAGCTACGACGCCGACATCGAGTACCAGGCAGGCGCGGACCTGGAGTCGGGGACGTGGCGGCCTTACCACCTACAGGTCAACGAGCCACTTCGCACCGAGGGCGACCGGGTCTACCTGTTGGGACACGGCTTCGCGCCGACGTTCACCGTCACCTATCCGGACGGAGAGTCCCGCACGCACACGATCCAGTGGCGGCCCGTCGACCAGGCGACGCTGCTGTCGGAGGGGGCGACCAAGTTCGACCCGCCCGGTGTCACGGACCCGAGGCAGCGCCGCGAGCAGCAGTTGGCCGTGACCGGGCTGTTCGCGCCGACCGCCGCGTTGCAGGGCTCGCTGCTGACGTCGGCGGGTCCGGAGCTGACCGATCCCGCGGTCGCCGTGGACGTCATGCGGGGCGACCTCGGTGTCGACTCCGGCAGGGGCCAGTCCATCTTCGAGATCGATCAATCCATGGTGGACAGCGGCAGGCTCGAGCGGGTCGCGAGGGAGAACCTGAAGGTAGGCGAGCGGATCACTCTCGACGACGGCACGACGGTGAGCTTCGACGGTGTGCGCAGGTGGGTGTCGTTGCAGGTGTCGCACGACCCGACCCAGGGCTGGGTGCTGGGTTTCGCGGTGGCGATGTTCCTCGGACTCGGGTTGTCGCTGTTCCTCAAGCGGCGCAGGCTGTGGGTCCGGGCCACCCCCGTGGCGGGGCCAGCTGATCTCCGACATACTGTAGTAGAAATTGGCGGGCTTGCCCGTACCGACCAGGCCGGGTATGGCGAGGAGTTCACCACGATCGCCCGTGATCTCCTGCGCCGCGGTCCTCGCGACAGAAAGGCACGCTGATGCCGGTGAACGAGGCGTTGTCGCAGTACAGCGACTGGTCGTACACCACGGCCGTCGCGGTGTACGTGCTGGCGATGGTGTTCTTCCTCATCGAGCAAGCTTTCGGGCGTAAGGGGCGCGGCGCCGCCGAACGCACTCGCACGCGGCAACTGGTTGGCGCCGCCGTCTCGCCAGGCGGGTCCTCGAAGGCTGCCGCGGACGATGCCTTCGAGGTGTTGCCGGACGAGCCGGAGCCGCCGCGCGGTCCCCGCAGCCGCGCCGAGCGGTTCGGCCGGATGGGCGTGGCGCTGACGGTGCTCGCCGTGCTGTTCCACCTCGCCGCACTGGTGCTGCGCGGGCTCGCGACCAGCCGCGTGCCCTGGGGCAACATGTATGAGTACATCATGGTGGTCTGCCTGATCGCCGTGGTCGCCTGGCTGGCCGTGCTGCGGAAGTCGCCGGTGCGGCACCTCTCGGCGTTCGTGCTGCTGCCCGTGGTGATCCTGATGTTCATCGGCGGCACGATGCTGTACGCGGTCGCCGCTCCGTTGCAGCCCGCGCTGCAGTCATACTGGCTGGTCATCCACGTCGCGGCCGCCGCGGCGTCCTCGGGTGTGTTCCTCATCCCCGGTGTGGCAAGCATGCTGTATCTGGTCAGGTCGAGGCATGAGAACAACCCGGCGAAGTTCGCGCGGTTCGGGCCGAGGCTGCCCTCGCTGGACGTGCTGGACCGCGTCGCCTACCGGACCACCGTGTTCGCCTTCCCCGTCTTCACATTCGGGGTGATCTGCGGGGCTGTCTGGGCCGAGGCCGCGTGGGGCCGGTTCTGGGGCTGGGACCCCAAGGAGATCGTCGCGTTCGTCGCGTGGGTGGTCTATGCCGCGTACCTGCACTCCCGCGCCACCGCGGGCTGGCGGGGCACCAGGGCGGCCACGATCAACGTGGTCGGGTTCGCAGTGACCGTCTTCAACCTGTTCTTCGTCAACCTCGTCACCGCGGGGCTTCACTCGTATGCCGGAGTGGGCTGACACTCGCCGTCAACTCCGGCTACGGTCGCACCTGGAAGCAGGGGGGAGAATCCCGCAACCATCGGAGGATTGCCGCGGTGACCGGACCCAACGAACAGCACGGGCAGGATCAGCCGCTCTTATCCGACGCCAGCACGGATTCCACGCCGCACCCGGCGGTGTCCGGGTCGCGGGAACGAACCGCGCGGCAGCCCTACCCGCACCAACCGGCCGATCCGAACCTGCCCCCGCTGTTGCCGCAGCAGGGGTCGGGGCCTGATCCGCACACCGGACCACTGCCCGCACAACCGCAACCGCAGCAGGGCGTACCGGGCCAGCAACCGCCGCCTCCGCTGCCGCACCCGCAGCAGCGAGGCAGGCACCCGTTCGTCAATGGTGCGGACCTCGCGAGTTCGCAGTTCGTTCGCCGGATGAAGCGCAGTCCCCAGTCCGGCTGGCGTAAGGCGCTTTACCTGGGTACGGGCAAGCTGATCAACCCAGGTGAGAGTCCTGCCGACCGCAAACGCCGGGAACTGATCTCACGGGTGAACCAGCCGCTTCGGGGTTGCTACAAGATCGCGATGCTCAGCCTGAAGGGCGGCGTGGGTAAGACCACCACCACGACCACGTTGGGGTCCACCTTCGCTTCGTTGCGAGGTGATCGGGTCGTCGCGGTGGACGCCAACCCCGACCGGGGAACGCTTTCGCAAAAGATTCCCATCGAGACCACCGCCACCGTGCGGCACCTGCTCAGGGATGCCGACCGCATCACCAGGTACAGCGACGTGCGCGCGTATACGTCACAGGGCGCCAGCAGGTTGGAGATCCTGGCCAGCGAGCAGGACCCCGCCGTGTCCGAGGCGTTCTCCGAAACCGACTACCGGCGCGTGGTGGCGCTGCTGGAACACTTCTACAACATCCTGCTGACCGACTGCGGTACCGGACTGATGCACTCGGCGATGAAGGGTGTGCTGGACTCGGCCGACTCGCTCGTTGTGGTCTCGTCCGGTTCGGTCGACGGTGCGCGCAGCGCGTCGGCGACGCTGGACTGGCTGGACGCGCACGGCTACGGCGACCTGGTCAGCCGGTCGGTGGCCGTCATCAACTCCGTGCGCCCGAAAGCGGGCTCGGTGGATCTGGACAAGTTGGCCGCGCACTTCGCCGCGAGGGTGCGCGAGGTCGTCCGGATACCGTTCGACCCTCACCTGGAGGAGGGCGCGGAAATCGAGTTGGAACGGCTGCAACCCGCGACGAGGCTCGCGCTGCTGGAACTCGCGGCCGCGGTCGCCGACGGATTCGCGGCCGACCGCGTGATCCGCTAGTCAGCCGGTGCCCTCTTCGTCCTGCTTCTTCTGCTGCTCGCTGAGCTTGCGCAGGAAGTCAGGATCGTCGTCGGGTGCGACGGGGGCCTGGCGCGAGGACACGCCGACGCGTTCGGCACCGAGTACTCGCCACAACAGGACAGCGATGGTGAGGGCGCCGATCGCCGCGAGCAGGTACAGCATGCTCGCTCCTTCCGGTGTGCCGCGCGTGACAACTGCTGCCACCGAGATTAGCCCGTTCACCGTTCATTCGGGCGAGGGGTGCCCGCACGGATTCGGGCACCCCTGCTTTCGGTGAACGGCTCAGGCGTGCCGCATATCGGTGGCGTCCGTGGTCAGTTCCGCCAGCAGCTGATTGACCTCGGATTCCCGAAACCGCCGGTGGCCGCCCGGTGTGCGGATCGAGCCGATACGCCCCGCTGTGGCCCAGCGTGTCACCGTCTTCGGGTCGACCCGGAACAGTGCGGCGACCTCACCCGGTGTCAGTAGCCGTCCTCCCGTGCTCGCGGTCACTTTCCGCCTCCTTCACGCCTTCAGTGCTAGACCGGAAGTGCGTCGTGCCCGGTACCTGAACATCGCAATCGTGGCACTTCACCCTTCGGGTACTCGAACGGTTGTCGGACAGTAAAGAGGTAGTAAGGGACAAAACGACCGCTTCGGACAGCGCTTCGGACACAGGGCCGCCGACGAGGCGGCCGGACGTGGCCACAGGCGGCGGCGTAGCCTCGTAGAACGTGAGCGAACGAGAAACCAGCACCCTCGCCCGCGACCTCGCGCTCTACATCTTCGCGAGGTTCGTCCTGGTGGCGGTGCTCGCGACGGTGCTCGTGCTCCTCGGCGTTCCGTTGCTGGTGGCGCTGACGGTGGGGCTTGTCGTGGGGCTGCCGGTGGGCATGCTCGTGTTGCGCTCCCTCAACGCGCGCGTCACCGCCGGGCTCGCCGCCCGCAACGAGCACAGGGCGAAACAACGAGCGCGGCTTCGCGCGCAGTTGCGCGGGGAAGAGCCAGCGGACAACGAAGGGTCGGCCAAGGGCTCGGTGGATTCGAGGGACTCCGGAGACACCGAGTGAGCCGCGCGTGGGTGCGCGAGGCCGTACGGCTTCTCGACGCCGACGCCAACCGCAGCGCCGACACGCACCTGCACGTGTTTCCGTTGCCACGGGAGTGGGGTATCGACCTCTACCTCAAGGACGAGTCCGTTCACCCAACCGGCTCGCTCAAGCATCGCCTCGCCCGCTCGCTACTGCTCTACGGGCTGGTCAACGGCAGGATCGGGCCCGCTACGGTGCTCGTCGAGGCGTCCAGCGGGTCGACAGCGGTCTCGGAGGCCTACTTCGCGAGAATGCTTGGGCTGGAGTTCGTCACCGTCGTGCCGCGCAAGACCAGCCAGCAAAAGATCGACCTGATCGAGTTCTACGGCGGGCGCTGCCACTTCGTCGACGTGCCGCCCGCGATGTACTCCGAGGCCGAGCGGCTGGCGGCCGAATGCGGCGGCCATTACCTCGACCAGTTCACCTACGCCGAGCGGGCCACCGACTGGAGGGGCAACAACAACATCGCCGAATCGGTGTTCGCGCAGCTACGGGACGAGCGGCACCCGGTCCCGGCGTGGATCGTGGTGGGCGCCGGAACCGGGGGCACCAGTGCCACCTTCGGTCGCTACGTGCGCTACCGGCGCCACCCGACCAGAATCGCCGTCGTGGACCCGGAGAACTCGGCCTACTTCGGCGCGTGGGAGACCGGGGTTCGCGACTACGAGACGGGCATGCCGTCGCGGATTGAGGGGATCGGTCGGCCGAGGGTCGAGCCGTCGTTCATTCCCGAGGTGATCGACGAGATGATCCGGGTGCCGGACGCGGCGTCGCTCGCGGCGATCCGTTTCCTTCGCGAACGCACCGGGCACTGGGCGGGCGGGTCCACGGGCACCAACCTCTGTGGTGCCTTCAGCCTGATCTCGCGGATGCTGCAACGGGGTGAGCGGGGCAGCGTGGTGACCTTGTTATGCGACAGCGGTGAGCGCTACACGCACACCTACTACGACGACGACTGGCTCGCCGAGCACGGCTTCGACCTGCGGGCGCAACTCGCCGCGATGGACGACTTCCTGCGCACTGGTAGTTATTCGCTCGGCTGACCAGCGGCTTTCAGCTCAGCGCGAGCGCACCTGCCGTGACCGATGACCAGACCAGCATGGCCAGCCCGGTGTCCCGCAGCACCGGGATCAACTCCATCCCGGTGCGTCCGGTCGCGACCACGCGCACCGGGGTGACTAGCAGCGCGGCAGCCAGCACCCCGGCGAGCGCGAGCGGATGGAACACGCCGAGCGCCACCGTCGCCACGAACGGTACGGACACCAGAGCAAGGTAAAGCCGACGCGTTCCCGCGTCGCCCAGCTTCACCGCGAGTGTGTGCTTGCCCGAACGAGTGTCGGTGGGGATGTCGCGCAGGTTGTTGGCCACCAGCACAGCCGTCGACAGCGATCCCACC
>NZ_JAAOYM010000003.1 GCF_011761185.1 Saccharomonospora amisosensis
TTGGTGGAACACCTCGGTCGGGTAATGACGCAAGTCAGGTAACGCGCGAACCACCTGCCAGGAGAACCGCGCGATGTCACCACCGGTCGTCACCGCCTCCTTGATGGACTTGACGATACTGCCCGGGGAGACGATGACATCGGCCGGCTTCGGAGGACGGGCTCGTGAACGGCCGGCCTGCGTGCCGGTCTCTGTCGGTCGTGGCATTCCGCTACTCACAGGGTCCACCGCCTCATCACTTGAAGACAATCATGTCCGGGTTCACACCGAGAATGATCGCGGTGAACACGGCATTGACGATCCAGATGGTCGCGAATGCGATGACGACCGCCTGGTTCACCGCCTTGCCGACACCGATGGGGCCGCTCCCCGGGTTCATCCCCTTGTAGCAGCAGACGACGCCTATGATCATGCCGAACAGCGACGTCTTGACCACGCTCGCCCAGATATCGGTCGTTGTCGCGTTGTCGAAAAAGCTCGCCACGAAGGCGCTCGGATTCGCCTCGAGAATAGGGACGGCCGCGATGTATCCACCGACGACGCCGAATACCAACGCCACGATGTCCATCAATCCCGTGATGAGCGTCAGCGCGACAACTCGAGGCACCACAAGCGTCCGGATCGGATCGACGCCGAGCACTTCCATGGCGTCGATCTCTTCCCGAATACGGCGCGCACCGAGGTCGGCGGTGATGGCGGTGCCCATGACTCCGGCGATGATCATCGCGTTGATCCACGGCGCGAACTCGCGCACGCTCGCCATGATGAAGAACGAACCCAGACGCTCGGGAATGCCGAACAGATAGAAGATGTTGCCACCTTGGAGGCCAGGTGCGCCAAGTCCGAATGCGATCGTGGAAATGATCATCGGAATTGAGCACAACCTCAGCGTGAGGAACATCTGGTCCCGGACCTCGCCCCAGTAGCCCATCGGGTGGCGAATCGCCGAGTACAGAACGACACCGAGTAGCCGCACCATCTCGCCGGCCTGCTCGAACGGCTTCGCTACCGACGAACCGAGACCACCAAGTGTGCGCGTTTTGGCTTCGGGCTCGCGCGACGGCCGCCGCGATGACACCGAGATGTCGGTGGAAGTCAAAGCCGCTCCTATGATTCAGACGTGTGCCGATGCTGACGACTTGGGCAGCAGACATGGCCGGAGCTGCCCGGCGGCGGGGGGCTTGCCAGGCCGTCAACCCGTACAGGATCGACGAACGCGAGGCTCACATGAGGTCGCCGACTACCTTCGGCTGCCCTGCAGAAAGCCGACGGCAGCTCCGGTGATCAGCGAGGCCGCCACCGTCAGAGCGATCTGCGCCGGATCACCGCCGGCGGGGCCGAGCAACACCAGCGGCAACATCAGTAAATAGCTGCTCATCGCGGCCACCGCGCCGTGCACGATGGGAATGCGCGCCCTGCCGACGCGGCGCGCCGCCACCACGAAAGCAACCAATGCCACGAGTGGAAGCCACAGCTGAGACAATGCTGGAGTCCAAGCGGCGACGAGCGGATGCGTAAGACTTCCCAGCAGCAGGACGGTGAATCCCGTAGACGCGCCACGTACCGCGAGCGGCATGTCGATGACGTCCCCAGGCGCTCGCTGCCCGGCTCCTCCTTGACCGGAGCCGCTTCGGCGGGTCCGCTCCGCATGCTGGCGGCGAACCGACGTCACACCCATGTGATCAAACCTCTCTGTCGCGCGGCGCTGCGCAGTTCCCGTTCGACACCGCAGGCACGACCCGAACGCAGTGAGAGTATGCCGTGGATCACACGGCACGTGTGGGCCAACACTGGTCCGAACGGGCCAACGAACAACACGAGTGAACCGCCCCGGCGTGTCCGGAGAGCTATGGGTTTAAGAGCTCAGCGGGTTGCTGGGCCCGGTCGTGAACGTAGTAGGCGGTTTCGAGTTCGACCGGTGGGATGTCGCCGCAGTACTCGTGGAGACGGCGGTGATTGAACCAGTCGACCCATTCGGCGGTGGCGAACTCGACCTGCTCGACCGTGCGCCACGGCTTACGGGCTTGATCAGCTCAGTATCGTAGAGGCCGTTGATCGTCTCAGCCAGGGCGTTGTCGTAGCTGTTGCCGACGGTGCCAATCGAGGCGTCGACGCCGGCTGCGGTCAGACGTTCGGTGAAGGCCAGTGATGTGTACTGCCTGGGTTCAACCGGTGGTTGCAACACCGGGTTGTTGGAGCGAGCGTAGTTGTTCGTCGAAGATTTCGGCGGGGGTCTTCCAGTCGAGGCTCTTGCGGGGCCGGTTGTTGAGCGCGAGAGCGACGGCTTCGAGGTTCTCGGCGGATCATCGCGAGAGGTCCGTGCCTTTCGGGAAGTACTGGCGCAGCAGGCCGTTGATGCTTCTATGTCAAGCGGCGTGGTCGTGGCGGGTGATGTGGTGTTGCCAGGAGGCTTGATCGGTGGTCATGGCCCGGTGGATGACGTCGATGAGGTGACGTTGGAGGATGCGTCGGGCGCCGCGGCTGCCCTTGGTGGGTTCGTGGCGGGCCAGTAACGCCTGCGCGGCGGGATAGCGCCGTTTCTGCACGATGGCTGCGGTGTAGAGGACGCTGTTCAGGCGGCGGTTGCCGCCCCGATGCAGGCGGTGGCGTTCTTTGTCGGCGGAGTAGACAGGGATCGGTGCGCAGCCGGTGTAGCGGGCAAGTTTGGCAGAGCTGGAAAAGCGGGTGATGTCACCGATTTCAGCGATCAAAATCGCTGCGGAGATGTGGCTGATCCCGGTGATTTCCAGCAGTGTGGGGGCCAGCGGGGTCACGAGCTCCCTGATGGCGTCGTCGAGCTGGCGGACACGTCGGTTGAGCTCAGCAATCTCCATGCTCATCTCGGTGAGCGCCTGGCGGACGTGCGCGCCCAGCGAGGCCGCGTCCAGCAATGCGGTCACCGCGTCCATGCCCTTGGGACGGGCGAGATCGCCCGGAGTGTGGTCGAGCCAGACATGCAGTTGCGCCTTGAGCTGATTGATCATCATGGTGCGCCGCTTGATGAGATCCGCGCGATAGTCGACCAGGACACGCAGCTCACGCACTCGCTCGTCGATGCGGTGCCGGTCAAGGCCGGGAGTAGCGAGGGCGGCGTGAGCGGCTGCGGCGGCGTCGACCGGGTCAGACTTGGTGCCGGTGGCGGCGTGCAGCTTGCGGTGGGCCGCGGTCAACCGGGCCGGAACCCAGACCACCTCCTGGCTGGCGAGCAACAGACCGTCAGCCAGGCGGCGGGCGAACCCACGGCCGTCCTCGATCGCCCAGGTTACGGGCATGTCACCCGCGATCGACCGAACCCAGGTGAGCAGCACAGTGATCATGAACGCGTCGTTCTTCACGGTCAGCGGCTTGCCGAGCCGCCTGCCCTGAGCGTTGACGGCCACCGCGACGTGGACGTGCTTGTGCGGGTCGATCCCTACTGTCACCATCGAAATGTCCTCTCCTCCGCTGCCGTGGATGACGGGGCAGAGGCAAGAGCCCTGGCCAGGGGACAGACCTATTGCGAGTTGACGGCTCAGCAGGCTTCTATCAAGTCACCCCGGTCAGGGCTCTCGCCCTGTGGACCACCGTGGACACATCAACGGAAAGCCTTGCGGCACGTGTTCTCCGAGTCACCCAGCGGCCCGACCGGAGCGTCTCCCGTCGAAGAAGCCCGGCCTTGATCACCCTGCACCAATAGGTGTTCTCGTTCGTACCGCGTTGCCACGGCGAGTGAGGGTCGGCGAAGAACACCTTCGTGCCCGTGTCGAGCGCGACCTGAGCGTGGCCAGAGAGCTCTTTGCCACGGTCCCAGGTGAGCGTCTTGCGGAGTTGCTCGGGAAGCTTGGTCATTGATGCCGTCAGTGCGGCGTTCATCGCGGCCGCGCCGTATCCACCAAGTGCCGGGCCGTTCTTGACCTGTGGTGTCTCGCCATAGCCTTCCAGGCGCGGCAGATGCACCAGCAGGGTCGAACGACTCTTGCGTTCGACGATCGTGCCGATCGCTGACCGGCCGGTGCCGATGATGAGTCGGGTAGGACCGGCGGGTTCCCCGCCGGTCCCCTGAGAACTGCCCGTGCGGCTTTCACCGCAGGCAGCTCAAGCAAGCTGCGAGGGCGGTTCCGGTCGTGGTGGCGGGCTGCTGCGTTGGCGGGCGCGGAGCGATCGCCTGCAGCTACGGAGGTTGAACTGTCAGGGTTTGATCCGGCGTGTCGGGCTGACGACGGCTGATGACTGCGGTATCTGGTTTCGGGTGCGTTATCCCGATGGTGGTGGGCTGATGGCTGAGGGTCGTGCCCGGCGTGAGGCGGTTCGGTTGCAGGCGGCGGAGTTGTTCGCCTAGGACGTGCCGGTGCCGGAGGTCGCCAAGAGATTACGGGTATCGCACAACGCTCTGTGAGCCGTTTTCATCCTGGTCTGGATGCGTTGGCAGGCAAGGACTCTCGCTGATCACGAGTTGATGATCTTCGGCGTGTCGGCGCCGTGATGTGGTAAAGCCCCTGGTAGCAGGACTTTCGACCAAAATCGTTCTGCTGAACCAGGGGCTTCAGGTGTTGTTCTACCGTGCTGCGCTGCCGTTGTCACGTCAGACCCTGACCTTCGTGTCCGGGCTGATCCGCACGTACCGCCGCGAGATCGGCTCGCCGTGGCGGTTGCTCAACACAGCCGAGCAGGCGTTGCTGGTGTTGGTCCACCTGCGCAAGGGCGAGCCGTTCGCCGAGGTCGGCGCCGGGTTCGGGGTGTCGACCACGACGTGCTGGCGGTATGTGAACGAGACCGTCGAACTGCTCACCGCGCGGGCGCCGAAGCTGCGTGCGGCGCTGCGGGAGGCCAAGCGTGCAGGCCATGCCTATGTGGTCATCGACGGCACGCTGATCCCGATCGACCGGGTCGCCGCCGACCGGCCCTTCTACTCGGGCAAACACCGCAAGCACGGGGTGAACGTGCAGGTCATCGCCTCACCGGACGGCGCCATCCTGTGAGTGTCCGGTGACCTGCCCGGCGCCACGCATGACACCGCGGCCGCCCGGATCTGGAACATTCTCGCCGCCCTGCGCGACGCCGGGCTGATCGCGTTGGGCGACAAGGGTTACCACGGCTACGACCCGACCGGAGAACACGTGATCACGCCGTACAAGGGCCGCAACAAGCCCGAATCGCAAACCGACGCCAACCGGGCCCACGCCCGGCTCCGCGGCCCCGGTGAACGCGCCAATGTCGCGCGTCAGACTTTGTGGCTCAGGGGTTATGTAGGTTCCTGAGCAGGAGGTATGAGGATGAGCCGTCCCCCGGTGTTCCCGGCTGAGGACAAGATCCGGATCGTGCTGAGCGTGTTGTCTGGTGAGTTGACGATCGCTGAGGCCGCTCGGCAGAACAGGGTTTCCGAGCAGTCGGTGTCGCGGTGGAAGGCCCAGTTCTTGGAGGGTGGCCGGGCGGGGGTGGCTGCGGGTGGCAAGCCGGGGCCCTCCGGTCGCGAGGAGCAGTTGCAGGCGCAGATCGATGAGCTGACCCAAGCGTTGGGTGAGGCGCATGTCGAGTTGCGGGTGTGGAAGCGCTCGGCGGAGCGGCTGGCCCCTTCGAGGACCTCGAGGTGATTCGCCAAGACGCGGCGATGCCGGTCTCGAGGTTCACCGCCCTGTTCGGCATCCCGCGCCGTACCTATACCCGCTGGATCGCCAGAGCCCGGGTCGGTCGTGCGTCGAAGGGTCCGTGGCCGGCGCCGGCGGTCGAGCGCGTGGAGCCGCTCGTGGAGAAATACGCCCAGGCGTGGCCGGCGTGGGGCCACCGCAAGATCCACGCTCTGATGCGAGCGGACGGCCATGAGGTGTCGGTATCCACTGTGGAGCGGGCGATGCGGCGGCGGAACCTGTTACAGCCCAAGGAATACCAGGCCGAATGCAGGGAGCTGTCCAAGGCCCGCAAGGCCGCGTTCGCCGACCCGCCAACCGGCCCGAACCAGGTGTGGCAGCTGGACTTCTCGGAGTTCGAGACGACCCGTGGCGGGATCTGGCGGATTGCCGGGTGCGCGCGGACTACTTCTCCAAGTACGAGTTCGGCTGGCATCTCGCGACGACCTGCAACGCAGGCGATGCCGAGCTCGCCGTGCGGGTCGCGATCGCCGAGGCCGAGCGGCTGGCCGGCGGCACACCGCTGGCCGAGCAGCTCACCGACCGTGTCACCGGCAGGATCAGAAGGATCAAGCTGGTCACCGACAACGGCGGGGCGTTCAAAGGCAGCAGATTCGCCGCGTTCATCGCCTCCCGGCCCGAGTTGCTGCACATCCGCACCCGGCGGCGCTCACCCGGCCAGAACGGGGTGCGTGAGCGGGCGTTCGGATCGCTGAAGTACGAGCACCTCTACCGGCTGGAGATCAGCGACGGTCCGAGTCTCGCGGTCGAGGCCGAGGCCTACCGGCAGGTCTTCAACCACATCCGGCCGCACGAGGCACTGGACTTCGCGCGGCCTGTAGAGATCCACCAGCAAGATCAACAGGCACAACTTTCAAACACAGAAAACTGAGCCAGAAACTTGACGCGAGACACCAACGCCCAGCTCAAGACCTAGCGCATCCTACGCAAACTCCGCAACTGCCCACGCCGCGCCGGCCGCCTGACCAAAGCCATCCACGTCCTACAGAACTACGAACTCGCGAACGGATGAAAAAGGCTCACTCCTCATCCATCCAGGCTTGATCGTCTCCATCAAACCTGGTATGGAACAGCCGGTCCTGCTGCATGCGACGCGTGCCCGTACCCAGTCCGAGGATCAGTCGACCGCCGCAGGGCATGTCCAGGTCCCGCGTCTCGGTGGCCAGCACCAGCGGGCTGCGCCCGAACGCGTAGGCGGCCCCTGTGCCCAGGGTGATCGACCCGGTCACCGCCGCCACCGCGACCACGGCCGAGCGGTTGTAGAACTGCGCCGCCCACGCCCACTCAAACCCCACTCGTTCGGCGTCCGCAGCCATTGCCGCCACTTCGTGCACATCCCGGCCGGTGCACACCAGAGAAAGTCCCGTTCCGAATCCCGGGATGTCTGCAGGCCCAGCCACGGACGAGCGGTCAGCTGCCATGAACCGCACGACGTGGCCAAAGCCATCCGCGGCCAGCTGCCCATCCTTCGACTGTCGCACCGGCATCACCTCCACCGCCCTCCAACTTCTGACATAGATCACAGTCCAAATGATTCTGACTGGAGGGTATGTCAAGATGGGGCTATGTCGGTGCCGAAGCGAAGCTATCGGGGGATCAGTGCCCAGCAGCGTCGCGACGATCGACGCCAGCAGTTGTTGGAGGCCGGGTTGGATCTGCTGGGCAGCCAGGAGTGGCGGCAGACCACGATGACGGCCGTCTGTCCGCGGGCTGGTCTGACCGAGCGTTACTTCTACGAGAGCTTCTCCGACCGTGATGCGCTGTTGCCGGCGGTGCTGGATCGGATCGTGTCTCAGATCCGTGATGTTGGACTGCACGCTTTGGCGACCACCGATGGTGATCCCTACACGAAAGCCACAGCGGCGATTAGCGCGTTCGTCGACCTGCTCACGAATGATCCGCGTATCGGCCGCGTGGCCATGCTGGAATCCGCTGCCGCCGACCCGTTGCATGCCCGGCGGCACGAACTGCTGCGGGAGTTCGCCCAGCTGATCGCCACGCATGCCCATGCCTTGCACGGCGCCGACGCACTCTCGCCACCGCACGACCAGATCGCCGGTCTGTTGCTCACCAGTGGCCTCGCCGAACTGCTCATGGCCTGGCTGGCCGGGGAGTTGTCGGTCAGTCGCCAGGACATCATCGAGGTCGCCGCCACCCAGTTCGCCGCCGCCACCCGGCGAAACCCAACCTCAATCCGGTGACACGACCGCCTTGCTGACCTCTAGTTTGGGAGGATCGACACGCGATGGCCGACCCCTCGCTCATCTCGCTGCCGCCGCACCACCCCCAGTGCCTGGGATGCGGTCCGGACAACCCGGCCGGCTTGCATCTGGAGGTCTACCGTGACGGGGACAGCGTGGCCACCGACGTGGCATTCGACGCCCGGCATCGGGGTGCCCCTGGCCTGGCACACGGTGGCGCGATCTCTGCGGCCTGCGACGACCTGTTCGGCTTCGTGCTCTACCTTGTGCAGGAGATCGCCGTCACCCGCACGCTGACGGTCAACTACCTGGCACCGGTGCCGCTAGGTCAGCCACACCGCATCACCGCACGCCTGCAGCGCCGCCAGGGCCGACGGCTCCACCTGGAAGCCACCGGCACAGGCCACGACGGAGTGACCCGGTTCATCGCAGAAGCACTGTTTCTCGTCGTCGACCGCGAACATTTCACCCCGCACGGCGCCGACGCCGATGTTCTGGCCATGTTCAACCGACCGCCCGAACACTGCTGACAAGCACACGTGCCCGCACCCGTTGGGGAATGAGCAACAGCGAAGGAGCATGCCATGAGTGAGTACCGCAGCCGGTGGACGACCGCTGATCTTGACGAGTTCCGTGATCTGGCACGTCAGTTCTGCAGGAAAGAACTGGCCCCGAACCAGCAACGCTGGGCCGAGCAGAAAAGCGTCGACCGGGAGCTGTGGACCAAGGCTGGAGAGATAGGGCTGCTGTGCCTGTCCATTCCGGAGGAGTACGGCGGAGGTGGTGGTTCGTTCGCGCACGAGGCCGTGCTGCTGGAAGAGCAGGCCGCCAGCGGCGACAGTTGCTGGGGTGTGGGGCTGCACAACGCGATCGTGGCGCACTACCTGCTCGCATATGGCACCGAGGACCAGAAGCAGGCGTGGCTGCCTAAACTCGCCACCGGCGAATGGGTGGGCGCCATCGCCATGACCGAACCGGGAACCGGCTCCGACCTGCAAAACGTGGCGACGAAAGCGATCCGTGACGGCGATGGCTATGTGGTCAACGGTGCCAAGACCTTCATCACCAACGGTGGCCAGGCCGACGTGGTGATCGTGGTCGCCAAGACCGATCCAACCTTGGGTGCGGAGGGCATTTCGCTGGTCGTGGTGGAAACCGACCGCGCGGGATTCCGGCGCGGACGGGTACTGGACAAGGTCGGCCTGCACGGGCAGGACACCGCGGAGTTGTTCTTCGACGACGTCCGCGTCCCGGCCACCAACCTCCTCGGCACCGCCGAGGGTCAGGGCTTCCTCCAGCTGATGCAGCAACTCCCGCAGGAACGGCTGCTCATCGGTATCGCCTCGGTCGCCGCCCTGGAAGCCGCGCTGGAAGACACGCTGTCTTACACCAAAACCCGGCAGGCCTTCGGCCGGCAGATCTTCTCCTTCCAGAACACCAAGTTCACCCTTGCCGAGGCCGCCACCGAGGCCCGAGTGTGCCGGGTGTTCCTCGACGACTGCATCAGCCGGCACCTCGACGGCGGCCTGGACGTAGCCACCGCCGCTATGCTCAAGTGGTGGTGCAGCGACCGAGCGATGCGGGTGATCGACAACTGTCTCCAACTCCACGGTGGCTACGGGTACATGAGCGAGTACCGCATCGCCCGCGCCTGGACCGACCAGCGAGTCCAGAAGATCTACGGCGGCACCAACGAGATCATGAAGGAGATCATCGCCCGCACGCTGTGACTCGACGTTCACCGGAACCGTGTGCGCCGAAACCGCGGCCGCCGGCACCGGCGGCCGCGGTTTCGGCACCCTCCGGGCACACGAGCGACGATCCTCTGCCACCCGGAGAGGATCATGATCATGAGTGTTGCGGTTGCCGCCGGTGAGACGCACCGCCAGCGGGATGCCGCCGCCGTCGCAGATCACATGGTGCTTGGAGCCGGTCTTGGCCCGGTCGACCGGGCTGGGACCGGTATCCGGGCCCCCTTTTTCGGGCTCTGTTGATCTATGTGTGGGTGCGGTCTGGTAGTTCGGGGCGGTAGCCGCCGAGGGCCAGAAGTGCGAGGGAGATGAGGGCGTCGGGGTGTTTGAATCCGAAGGCCAGTCGTGTCAGCAGCCGGATCTTGGTGTTGGTCGATTCGATCAGCGCGTTCGACAGGCCGTGGTCGAGCGTCGCGTGGATGGCGGCGAGCTCGGATCGGATGGTGCGGGCGAGTTTGGTGAACTCGGGTATTCGGCATCGTGCCGCCCAGGACAGCCAGCGTTGCAACGCTTCTTTACCGGCTTCGCCACCGATTGCGAAGACGTGCCGGAGTCCTTCTTTGAGCAGGTAAGCGCGGTAGAGGCGGGGGTCGGTTTTGGCTATCCAGGCAAGCTTGTGGCGTTGGTGATCGTTGAGGTTTTTGCGGGTTCTTCCACAACGCCCATCGTGCTCGTTTCATGGTTTGTGCGGCACCGGCCGAGGCCCGCCGGCCGCGCCGGTCCTTATTGCTGCCGCCGGGCTGACGGCGCGCGGTGTTCCATGCCTGACGCCGTACCTGGTCCAGCGCGTCGGTGGCCCACTTGACCACGTGAAACGGGTCAGCGCAGCGGGTTGCGTCCGGGCAGTACTGGGCCACGGTGCGGGCAATCCAGGCCGCCGCATCCGCAGACACATGCGTGATCTGCGCGCACCGGTCGGGGCCGAGTAACTCGAAGAACGCCGCCAGCGTGGGCTTGTCGTTGCCCGGCGCTGCCCATACCAGCCGTCCGGTGTCGTGATCGACCACCACGGTGAGATACCGGTGGTTCTTCTTGTAGCTGATCTCGTCGATCCCGATCCGGCGCAGCCCGGCCAGCCGATCAACCCGGGCGTCGATATCGGCCCGGACCCGGGTGATGATCGCCCCCACGGTGGGCCAGGCGATCCGCATCAGCTGCCGGACCGTGGACCTCGACGTCGCGGTCGCCAGCCAGGCGACGGTGTCATCGAAGGCGCGGGTATGCCCGGCGCCGTGCCGGGCCCAGGGCACCGCGCTGACCACGATCCCGTGCTCACGACACCGCACCCGGGATGCGGCAGCTTCGACGAACGCCTGCACGGTTCCCAGGTCCAGCGCACGCCATCGACGCCGGCCCCGGCCGGCGTCATAGCGCGGACACCGCCGACGACACACCCCGCACCGGTCACGATCCCGCCGCCGGACCCGCACCGCGGCCACCAGCACCTGCTCGGCCTCATCGAACTCCACCGACTCCACGACCGCTGTGTTCACGCCCAGCAGCCGACCCCATACCCTGACACCGGGCACGTCGTTCTCCGTCTATCCGGTTTCTGTTCCTCGACAGCTCAGAAACCTAGACCCAGCAACGACGTGCCCCCTCTACTACCTGAGCAAACTACCCACACATCAGTACAAAGAGCCCCTTTTGGCCCTGACGGATGCTCCGTCCAGGACCGCGCGCGACCAGTCGATCAGCCCTTGGCCACCCAGTTCGTCCAGCACCGCCTGGTGCACCTGCCTCCACAACCCGACCTCGGTCCACTTGGTGAACGTCCGATGCGCCGTGGGTACCGACACCCCGAACGACGGCGGCAGGTGTCGCCACGCACACCCGCTGGTCAAAACGAACACGATGGCCGTGAACACCGCCCGCGGATCCGGCCGCGCCCGGCCGCCACCCTGCGGACGCTCCTTCGCCGGTGGAATCAGCGGTTCCACCAACACCCACAGTTCGTCGGGCACCAACCGTTGCGACAGCGAGTCGATCACAGCCCAAGATCATGACAGCCCAACGACAAAGAACCAAACGAGACACACTCTAACCAGATCGAGAGCCTCAATTCGCGGTTCCGTCAGGCGACCCGTCGGCGCGGCCATTTCCCCACCGACCAAGCCGCACTGAAAGTTCTCTATCTCGTTATCAGAAAACCCCTCAAAAACCGCACCAACATCACCGGAAAAACGGTAGGCTGGAGGCGGGCATTGAACACGCTGTCCATTTACTACGGTGACAGGATCAACGCTCAGTAACCAGACAGGCGATCACCAGCCCGCCCACGAAGATCCTTACAGTCCCATCATGCCGAGTCATCGCTCATCGAGTAATGGTCACTATCAGTACATGGAGATGTGTACGTGGTCGTAGTGGCAGCCGGTGAGGTTGGCGGGGTTGGGGCAGCCGTAGGCGCTGGAGGTGTAGGGCGTCCAAGTGGGTTGTTTGGCTGACCAGTATTGGCCTTGCCAGATGAGGTAGTGGATTCCGAGGTGGGTTTGGTGGGCGGTGAGCCAGTTCGCGGCCCGCCATCCGTCGGCGACCGAGGCGGGGTCGTGGGGGTTGAACATGAGGTCGCAGGCGCGGCCTCTTGGGTGGTCGGAGGTGGGGTTGGCTGGGCGGGGTGCGTGGCAGCGCAGTCCTGTGCCGGTTACTCCGGTGGTTCGGAGGGTGTGGACCAGCGCGAGGGTGCGGGGTGTGATGCGGCCGTTGCTGGTGGGGTCGGGTTCGGTGGCGTGTTCGGCAGGCCAGTCGGTGCGGGTTTGTCCTGGTGCCCCGGTGAGGTTGGTGCAGGACAGGCCGGTGAGTGCGCCGACGACCTGCCGGGCGCGATGTTCGTGCGCGGCGTAGCGGTTGGGGAATCCGGAGCGTTGCACGGCTTGCGCGCTGGTGGCGAGGTCGCTGTGCTGCCAGTTCGGTATTGCGAGCAGGTGGTTGTAGAACTGGGTGGCGGCGTAGCTTGGGGTGAGGATCTGTTGGGGTGTGCCCCATCCCATCGAGGGTCGTTGCTGGAAGAGGCCGAGGCTGTCGCGGTCGCCGTGGTGCAGGTTACGCAGCCCGGATTCCTGCATCGCGGTGGCGATCGCGATGACCCGTCCGTACTGGGGCACGTGCATCTGTTTGCCGACGGCCACGATGGTGGTGGCGTTTGCCCGTTGTTGGGTGGTCAAGCCGGGCACGGTTGTGGGTGTGCCGTCCGGTGTGCAGGTGAGTGCGCCCGGTGAGGCGCTGCTCGCGGTGAAGGCGTTGGTGATTCCGGTGATTGCGGCGCCGATGAGTATTGGTATGGCCAGGACGAGGGCGGCGACCCCGGTACCGAGTTTGCCAGTCATTTCTGATCGCTGTCCCTTTCGCGCGGCGCTCGACATCGGACTGGAGCTGGGAAGTCGGGGAGGTGCCCCTTGTCAGCGCTGGCCGCGGGTGAGGCGGTTGGGTGTGGCTGGTGGTGGGATGGGGTTCGGGGGTGGCAGCCGATAGGGCGTGGCCGCCGCGAGGTCCCTGGCTTGGGGCTCACCGTGTTCGGTGGTGGGGTCGGTTGGTGGGGCGAGGCCGGGCCAGGCGTTGGCGAGATCGGCGAGGCGGTAGCGCGGGCCGGCGCGGTCGGTGCGCGTTGAGGCCAGCGGTAGCCACACCGAGTCGGCGGGACTGGGATGCGGGGCGGCCGGGTCGAGCAGGTCGGCTGCCGCGGTGGCCACTGGCACCGCGCGAGGGTCGTCGAGTTGGGTATGCACCCGGGCCAGCGCCGCGCGGGCCCCGGCTTCGCGGCGGCTGGTGGGCAGCCATACCAGCACCGGTGTCGCGATGCCGGTGGATTCGGCCAGCCGCGCGTATCCGGCCAGCTTGCGACCGACTTTGGTGAGGGATTCGGTGCCGGTGTCGAATTCGAGGAACCATTCCACCGTCCGCGCGGTGTTGTCGTGGCGGGTGCGCCAGCGGCCGTAGGCGTCGGGGATGACGAGGTCGCCGAAGTGGCGGGCGCAGCGGGATTCCGACCACCATGCCACCAGCGCGGCCTGTGCTGTGGGGGTGTGGCGGGTGTGGGCGATCAGTGAGGTGAAGAAGTTGTTCACGCCGATGGTGTGGGCGAGGCGCTGGTTGTGGGCGATTCCCATGGCGCGGTCGTGGCGGTAGCCGAGGTCTTTGACTTCCAGGCCGTGTTCGGCGGCGAGCACGGTGGCGCCGGCTGGGCCGAGGACGTAGTGCATGGGTGCCGAGCCGAGTTGCTGGAACGGTTGGAATCGTGAGAGGGCGCGCCAGAGGTAGAGGTCGCGTAGCCGTTGGCGGGCCGAGCGGCCGGAGGGGAATGTGGCGTCCCGGATCTGGCTGCTGGTCAGGACGCGGTGTTCGTGCAGCAGGGCCAGTAGCCACTTGTCGCGGGCGGTGAGCCGGGACGCGAGCATGGCCTGGTGTTCGACCGTGCTGGCGGCGCGGATGGTGGGGCGGCCGGGTAGGTGGCTGCGCAGTGTGTGCTGGCGGGTGGTGGTGGTGATCACGCGCGCTCCTGGAAGGTATCAACAGGGTGTGGATAACTACTGTGGGTAGCTCGGAGCTGACTCCAGCGGCTCCCTTGTGGTGTGGCGAAGTCCTTCGGGCGGGTGGTTAGGGGCCGCTGCGGCGCGGGTCGGTCGTGGGAGGTCGACTCGGCGGGACTCGCCGTCCTGTCGGGGCGGGCCGGGTCGTGGTGGCGGGCGCGTCGCTGCGGGTTGTGTCGCTGTTTGCGGTGCTGTGCGCCTTGCGCTGGGCCCGGAGCAGGGAGCGGATTTCCCGTGCCCGTCCGGGAATCGGGTCGGGCAGGGGTGCGGTGCTCATGGTGAAGGGTTCGGTTTCCTCGCCGTGCACGACCAGTCGGGTGGCGGTGTGGTAGGCGCCCAGGTGCGACAGGTCGTGCTCGGATAGCCGGGGTGCGGTGTGCCTGGCGAGTTCGCGGGCGTCCTCGGGGCCGGCGGCGAAGAAGATCTTGCTGCGGGCGTTGGTGGAGATTCCCTCCTTGAGCTCTCGGGGTAGCTGCCCGAGGTGTTGGTGCGCCAGGGTCATCGAGACGCGAAACCCCCGTGCTTCGGCGAGCATGTCTTCCAGTGGGTAGGGCAGGTTCAAGAAGTTGTGGCACTCGTCGACCACCAGTGAGGCGTCGGGGCGCAGGCGCTGCGGGATGCGGGCGCGGGCGGTGGTTGCCTGCCAGGTGCGGGCCACGACCAGCGAGCCGACCAGCCGTGTGGTTTCTTCGCCGAGCGAGCCTTTGGGGATGCGGACCAGGCAGATGCCGCCCTCGTCGAGCACCTGGGACATGTCCACGGTGGAGCGTCCCCCGGCGATGGCCGCTTTCACGAAGGGGCGCAGCAGGAATGCCCGCAGTTTGTTCATCAGGGGTGAGATCACTTGGCTGCGGGAGCTGTCGGTGAGGTCGTCGTACCATTCCCAGAATCCGGTCAGCACCGGGTCGGTCAGGCCTGCGGTGATGCGGGAGCGAAACGCCTCACTGGCCAGGAGTTTCGGCAAGTCGGCCAGGGTGGGCACGCCTTCTTGTGCCCGCAGGGTGAGGCAGGCGGCGCGCATGAGGTCGTCGGTGCGTGGGCCCCAGAATGCCGAGTACACCCGGCGGAAGACGGAGACCAGGTTGTCGACCTCACGGTCGGTGTTCCCGCCTTCCAGGGGGTTGAGGATGGGTGGGCGATGCAGGGAGTCGGCGTCGAAGAGCACCATCCGGTTCGCGGCCGAGCGGGGTAGCCGGTTGAGGATGTCGGTGACCAGGTCACCTTTGGGGTCGATCAAGACGATGCCGCGGTGGTGGTCCGCGTCGTCGAGGACGAGGTTTCCCAGCAGGGTCGATTTCCCGCTTCCGGTGGCGCCGAGCACGTGCAGGTGGTGGCGCGCGTCGGCGACCCGCAGCCCGATCGGGCGGGCGTGGCCGGTGTCGGCCTGCCCGAGGGGTTTGGCGTCCGGTCCGGGTGTGGCCACGCCCTGCGGTGGGGCGATGGCCTTGGCGCCCGCGCGTTCGACCCCGGGGATGTCGGCGTCGGTGGGCAGGTGCGCGATCGCCGCCAGTTCCGGCACCGACAGCAGGTCCCCGCGATCGAGGCGTCGGGCTGCGAGCGCGTGGGCGGGGTGGCGTAGGCGGGTGCGGGTGTAGTGGTTGTGGTCGGTGTAGGCGGCGAACGCGGCGGCCAGCGCGTGTGCCCGGCCGCGCGCGGTGTCGCGGGCCTGGCGTGCCAGCTCGTCGGCGGCATCGGCGGGCAGGTCGGTGGCGACGGCGTAACGCACGAGGGTCTCGTACTGCGAGCCACGTTGTTTGCCCACGATCGCCTTGTTGTGGGCGGAGTATTCCAGCGACAGCTGCGGATCGTGGCTGATGCGCCGCGCCTGCGAGATTCGGCCGCCTCGGGTGGCGTTACTCCCTGGCGTGAGCGCGTCGAGGATCCGGCCGGCAAGCGGGCCCGGGGAGCCGTGGTGTATCCCGCGAGCCGTGCGGCGGGCCCGGGCCACGCGGCGGCCGGTGACCGGGCGGGCGAGGATCTGTACGCAGGCGTGTTCGTGGTGGCCGAGGCCGACCGGGGCGCCCAGGAGCCCGCAGAGAGGGTCGGCGTCAAAGGCCGTGCGGATCGGTAGTGCTTCACAGCGGGCGAGGCGGAGTTGCCCGCCGACCGTGATCCGTCGCCGCCCGGTTTCCGGCTCGGGCAGCGGTGAGGCGGCGGTAGTGGTGCGGGTGTGTGAACCGGGCCAGGCGGCTTCGATCGCCCGTTCCACCAAGGACGGTGGGATGACGCCGGGCACCCAGAACTGCACGGTGACGCCGTGCTCGCCGAACACGTACTCCATCGCCAGGTGGGGTTGGCCTGCCCACAGCCGCCGCCATGCCGGGCGCAGCAGTCCGACGAGATTGGCCCACAGGGCGGCCCCACCGGTCGGATCGACGGTGGGCGGGGCGAGCACCGTGATCCGGCGTGCGTCGACCTGCAGGGCGGCGTGACGGCGATCGCGCCACCAGCGGCGAGCCGCGAGCGCGCCCGCCAGGGCCGCGGCCAGGGCGGGCACGGCGACGGGACCCCAGGTCAGCGTCCAGTCCCGCAGGGCGGTGAGCAGGTCGAGGGTGGTGCCGCCGGGGTCGCGCAGATAGTCACCCACCCAGCCGGGCATCGCGGATGCCGCAGCGTGTGTGGTCATGACACCAACTCCCTTCGGGGAATCTCCAGAAAGCCACGGGGCCACAGCGCCTGGCTCGTTCACGCGGGGTCGAGGTCGACGTAGGTGTCGGCCAGGCCGCTGTCGGTGGCGTCCGGGTCTTGTTCGGCGAACTGGGCGAGTTCGGCCGGGTCGGTGGTGACGAGGTAGTTCTCCGTGGGTGAGGCCAGCGACTGGAACGCCACGCGTTGCGTGCCGGAGGACAGCAGTCCCTGGCCGCGGTCGGCCGACAGTAGGAACTGCCGCTCTCCTGCGGAGAGGTCGAAGGTTTCGGCGATTTCGTCGATGGCCTGCGGTGCCTGGCGCAGCAGGATTTGTGTGGCCGCGTTGCTCACGATGGCTTTGCCCAAATCGCTGCCGAGTAGGTCGGCGGTGTCCTGTGTGGCTACGGTCAGTCCCGCCCAGTGTTTGCGGGCGGCTTTGGCCATGCGGAACAGGAACTTCGCGCCTTCGGGCTGCTGCATCAGCAGCCACGCCTCGTCGACGACGACCAGCCGGGGCCGCCGGTACACGGGATGGGACACGTGTCGCCAGACCGCGTCGAGCACGAGCAGGGTGCCGATCGCGCGCAGTTCGTCGGGCAGATCCCGCAGCGAGAACACCACGAGGTGCCCGTCCGGGGTCACGGTCGTGGGACCGTCGAAGAGGTCGCCGAACGCCCCGTCGACGAAGGGATGCAACCTCGCCGCCAGATCACCGGCCACCGTGTCACCGTCGTCGCCGGTGGAGGCGAGCACGTCACGCAGATCGCGCAGCAGCGGCGCCGGGCGCGTCCAGGTCCGGGCGTCATGGGTGATGCCCGCGCGCCGGTAGGTGGCGGTGATCGCGGTATCGAGGACGGCGCGTTCGGCGGCGGTGACCTCCGTGCCCAAGAGCACCGCCAGGACGGTGTGCAGGAACAGGCTGCGCCGCTTGAGGGCGTCTCGTGGTGCGGTGCGCCGTCCCCGGGCGTCGGTGTGCACGGGCAGGTCGAACGGGTTCAGCCGCACCCCGCCCGCGCCGAGGTGCACGTAGCTGCCGCCGACCTGGCAGGCCAGTCGGGCGTACTCGTCTTCGGGGTCGACGACGAACGCCTGCACCCCCTGCGCGGCCGCCCCGTCGTCGGTGCTTTCGGGGTTGCGGTAGAGGCTGCGCAGCGTTTCGAGCTTGACGAGGTAACTCTTGCCCGCGCCGCTTCGGCCCAGGACGACGGAGTTGTAGTTGTCGCAGGCGAACCGGTCCCAGTGCACCAGCCCGGCAGAGCCGATGTTGTAGCCGTAGAGCACGCCGCTGGGGGAGGCGGTGGTCGGGTCCGTGGGCGGCAGATCCGGTGAGGTGAACGGATACGCGGCCGAGGCGGCCGCGGTGTCGAACGTCCTTTTCAGACCAAGCGGGTCCAGCCCGAGCGGCAGCGTGGATACCCACCCCTGCAACGCCCGGTAGGTGGCGGGTTTGGCGTCCAGCAGCAGCGACGCGCACAGCGACCGCAGTGCCGAGACTTCCTCGGCGAGTGTGGCTTCGTCGGGGGCGTGGACGGTGAGGTAGAGGCCGCAGCGGAACAGGCGCCCGTCGCCGCGGGCGATGCGGTGGGAGAGTTCGGCGGCGTCCTCGGCCGCGGCGTCCAGGTCTGGGTCGTCGAGCCGGTCATGCCGAGCGTTGTGCCGACGGGAGGACTCCAGCTTCGCGCGTTGCTTGCGCAGCCCACTGGCGGCGGTGGCCGGATCAAGGGGCTGGACATGCACCGACACGTCCAGCCGCGCGGGGTAGGTCAGCAGCGGGGCGAGCCAACCGGGATAGACCTCCTGCGGATAGCCGGTGACCCCGAAGCTGGCGACGAACTCGTTGCCGACCTCCAAGTGCCGGGCGGCCACCGACAACGAGTCGGGGGTGAATGCCTCCGCCGACCCCGAGCGGGGCGCGGTGTGTCGGGTGCGTGCCATGAGGTGTCTACCTTTCGATCTGTCGGGTAGGCCCCCCGCATTGCTGCGGGGGAGCCCCCCTCAGAACCGGACGTGCACCTTTCGGCGCATCCGGCTCAAGCAGGTCCCAAGGACCGTGCAGAAGGGAGCTCCAGGGGGCCACACTGACTGCCAATTGCGTGGTGACTGCGGTGGCAGTCGGCGTGGACGAGCAAAAAGGGAGATTGCGCATGGTGTCCTCCGGTTGATCGGTAGATCAGGCCGTCCGTGGTGCGGGTGCGGTGTAATGCCGCGAACCAATTCGCCCAGTCATGTACTGAGTCAGGTTCGTAGCCCGCGCCCGCGATGAGGTCCAGCCCGCAGAGTGGGCAGAGCCCTTTCTGTTTCGCAGCAAGGCTGACGTGGAATTGCCCGTCGGCCTGTGGGTGCCTGTATTTCCGTGTCCGCGCGGCCCAGTAGTCCGTCAGGCTCGGGTCGTCTTTGGACGCCGTTCCCTTGACCGGGATGTGCCGTTGGATGACGGTCCACACGAACTTGTACAGGTACCGTCCACTGTGATGATCACCGAACACCCAGTGGTCGTCGCGCCGGGAATGGAAGCGCCCGAAGTACCGGTCCTTGGTCCATGACCGGCTTTTCCGGGGATGCCGCCGCAGGGCCCATCTCCATGTCCTGTGCCACACGTAGTGGTCCAGGTCGGCGAAGATTTCCTTGGCTACCGCACCGCGGTAGTAGGTGGCCCAGCCCTTGATCAACGGGTTGAGACGCTGGATCAGCAGCTCCGTGGTCGGGCTCTGCTCGACGATCCGGCGAATCTTGTCCTTGACCCGTTTCACCGCCTCGGCGCTGGGCTTGATGAGCGTCTTCGGGCCGTACTTCCTCACGTTGAAGCCGAGGAAGTCGAAACCATCCTGGAGCCGGACGATTCGTGTCTTGTCCGGATGGATGGTCAGCCCGCGTGGCTCCAGCCACTCGGCCAGTTTCTCCTTGACCTGTTCGGCCTCGGTCTTCGAGGTGCAGAACACCACGAAGTCGTCGGCGTAGCGGACCAGGAGCGGCACCTGGGCCCTCTGCCTTTCGGTGAGATTGTCCAGGTCGCCGATAGCGGCTCCCATGCCGTGCAAGGCGATGTTCAGCAGAAGCGGGCTGATGACACCGCCCTGGGGAGTTCCTTCCCCGGTGGCAATGAATCGCCCGTCCTGCATCACACCGGCCTTCAACCACCGGAGGACTGCCCCAGCAGCGGGGAAACCTCCGATAGCGTCCATCAGGCGTGTGTGGTCGATCCTGTCGAAAGCGCCGGCCAGGTCCGCGTCGAGGACCCACGTGCGGCGAGCAGTGCTGCGCGCGGTGAGCCGGAAGATCTTCTCGATCGCGTCGTGACAGCCACGTCCAGGGCGAAAACCGTAGTTCTTGCCCTCGAACCGCGCTTCCCATTCAGGTTCGAGGGCGTTTTTCACCCTGGCCTGCTGCGCCCGGTCCCGGATCGTCGGGATACCGAGCGGACGGGATTTCCCACCAGCCTTCGGGATGTGCACTCGCCGTACCGGCCTGACGTCGGTGGCGGGCTCGTGGGCGAGTGTCCTCGCCAGTCTGCCTCGCTCCTGTGCCGTCAGAGCCCTCGCCCCGTCGATGCCGGGAGTACGGCGCCCCGCGCTGAGCTGCGTGACCCGGCGAACACTCACCAGAGTGTTCGCGCGGGAGCGCAGCATGAGCTTCTGGAGATTCCGGACCTTCTTCAGGTCCCCTTCCTGCGCGGCCGTGAAGATCCGTTGCCTCAGTCGCCGTACGTCCCGCTCGGCCTGTGCCCAGTTGATGCTGTGCCAGGCTTGCGCGTCGCCCGTGGCCTCGTTCAACGGAGGCACCGCCATGTCGGCTACCGCGTCCACGTTGTTCCCTTCCGTCGTCTAACTCGGCTGCTGGTAATGACTTCTGTGTGCTCGGTTGTCCTCACGGACCCACCAGACCCGCGTGGGCTCCCTTTCGGGCCCGGCCACCATGGGCCGGTATCCGCCGGGTTATGCGCAGCGGCTGAGGTGCCTGGTGCTGCGGTTTCCCCTGGGCTTTCGCCCCAGCGGCGTTCGCTTCTCGGGTCTTCCTGTTCCCGCAAGGGAGTTCTGCCGTGGTTGCCCGTGGCTTACCGAAACGCATCCGCTTCGGACCCTTACGGGGTTTCGCTGTTCCGCTCCTTCCAGAAACGACCTGCGAGGACGTCCCCTATACCCCGGACCCGGTGGTGATCACGCCGCCCGATAGACGACTCGGACGGCCACGTGGGCTTCTCAACCCGGTAGGCCATTAACCGCCGATTGCTTGCCATGACGCGGTCTGACTATGACGAGGCTTCATCAGGGATTCACTGGTGTTCGTCCGTCAGGTCTTCTCCCCGCCCCGTGGCTCCGCCATGGCTCGGCAGTGCCCTTCGGGCTTTCCGGGAGGCTTCTCCCCACGCCGTTACCAGCGCAGTTCGCTCCCTGGGAGACCGGCTCAGTGATCACTTAGCCGGAGCGACAGATCACCTCCTTCTTGTCGCCACTGGGCAGAGCGGCTTTTCAGCTCGCACCGTCGTCGTAGTCCCAGTCCTCGTCCTCGTCCAGCCACGGCCCGGACTGCGGCCGGCTGGGTCGCGGCGTTTGCGCGGACGGCCGCGTCGTCTCCGGGCGGGCCGCGTAAGAAGCCGTTTCGAGGTCTGGATCGGTGGCGTCCTCGTCGTCGCCGTAGAGGTCGGTGAAGGTGGCGGTGGCGGTGACGACCTCCTCGGCGGCGGCCAGCCCCGCCGAGGGCGGCAGGAAGGTGTCGGGGTTGCAGGCTGAGGCCAAGACACCGGTCGCGGCGGCAGCATCCAGCGGGGTGAGCACGATCCCGGCCGGGGCGAGCAGCTCGGCGGCCTCACCGAGGCGGCGCACCAGCCGTTGCTCGGCCGCCTGCCGCGCCCCATCGTCCACCGAGCGCTCGGCGCCCCGCCGCCGCCAGGGCAGCACGCTCGACGTGGCAGGTGCCGTGCCGGGGCGCATCGGCTCGCGCAGCACGAGCAGCACCTGGCGGCGCAGCAGGTCGGCTTGGGCGTTGAGGTCGGCGAGGTGGTCCGCGTGGTCCCGCGCGGCGGCTTCCAGCGCTGGGTGCGCGAGCCCTCCCGCGCGAGCACGCAGCGCGGCGATCTGGGGCCTGAGGTCGAGCCGTTCGGCCCGCACCAGGAATTGCACCGGAGCGGTCAAACTGTGCAGATAGCGGGCGAACGATGCGACCAGCGCCTCCTGCTCGCCCGGTGTGCGCAGCGAGAAGTTCACCGTCGAGCAGACCGCGATCACGGCGAGCCCGTCCCGACCGAGGTCGACGATCCCGGCGTGCGCGCCGGTGTCGCTGACACCACGGGCCGGCAGTTCCAACGGTGCCGGGGACACCGGCTCGGCACCGGCCGAGCGCGCCTGGGTTGCCCGAGCTGTCAGCCAGGCCGGGGCCGCGCGCACACCGTCGGGCGCGGCGACCCGGTGCCGCGGGGACAGGTGCTGGCGGATCGCGGCAAGCGCGAGCCTGTCCAGCGGGATTCCGTGGCGCTGTCCCAGGGCCAGCACCGTGACCGCGAGCCCGACCGGCACCGCCACGATCAAAAACACCGGCAGCGGCACCAGCGTGCGGGTCAGCGAGTACAGGCCATACAGCAGCGACCCGGCCGCGCCAAGGATCGCCAGCTGCCGGGTGGTCAGCGGCCCCAGCACCCGGTCCGGGCGATCGACATCGGCCGGGACGCGCACAGGACTGGTCATCACCAAGCACCTCACTTCGTTGTCGGGCCCCGTCCTCCGGGCAGGTCCAGGGGCAGCGGCAGTTGCGTTCCGGTTCGCCGCTTCGCCGAGGCAGCCGCGCCCTCGCTGTCGGCCGGCGGGGGTGGCGGCTGGGGTTCGCGGCGCACCCCCAGGGGCAGCGGCCACTGGCCCGAGGCCAGCGGCCGGTTGCCGGTGTAGGCATCACGTACCGGGCGGCGCGGGGCGCGGGCGGCGCGGTTGATCCGGCCGGACGGGGTGATCAGTGCGGGCCCGCTCTGCCGCGGCGGGCCGGTCTGCGTGGGGTCGGCGAGGTCGTCGGCCACCGTCCGCCTCGGCGGGCGCGGTGGCGCGGGACGCAGGTGGATCGGCAGCATCCCGGTGTTCGGCGCGATCAGCGCCCGGGGCAGCTGCGCGGGCGGGCGGGCGTTGCGGTTGACCCGCCCATCCGCAGTCAACAGCCCGGGCTGCCGCCCCGGCGGCGGCATGGCGGGGTGTCGCCGCTCGGCCAGGTCGTCGGCCAGCGACTGGCGCCCAACCCGATCCGGCTCCCGGCGGGTGGTGATCGGCAACCCGAGCTGATCACCAGGCAACGCACCGGGCAGCAAAGCTGGAGGCAGCGCTCTCGGGTTCGCGACCACCTTCCGCTGCTGCCCGGACCCGCTCGCGGTGAACAGCGACAGCTGCCCAGGGCCGGGCCCGCGGTCCGCGACGCTCCCTGCGCCAGGCACCTCTCCCACGCGTGTGGACGCACGCGGCGAAGGCCGCCGGCGGCCTACCCGCATCGGCAGCATGAGCTGGCCCGACCGGGTCGACGGGGGATCCGCCGACACCCCACCACCGCCCCGTAGGCGGGGCCCGCCGCCCTTGCCGCCGTTGCCACCGAACAGGGAACCGGCGCCGCCGAGCAGGCCCATCGTCTTGTAGACGATCACGCCGCGCACGAGCGACCCGAGCAGGGAGCGTCGCCCGCTACTCATCGGTCGCACACACCAGAACGGGATCTTGATCAGCACCCACATCAGCGCCAGGCACAACAGCAGATTGATCAACCCGGACACGTTCGGGCCGAACACCGTGAACCCGCCGGGCGCGAAAAACACCCGCAACGCCACGACCATCGCCAGCGACTGCCCGACCTGGATCGCCAGCACCCCGCCGAAGGCTTTCCACCACGCCTGCGCGATGCCCTCGGTCTGCGGCAAGGCATGCCACATCAGCACGATCGGGGCAGCCGCGATCAGCAGGATCGTCAGCATCACCCGCACGATGAACGTCAGCAGCAAGACGACGACCATGACCGCGAGCGCCAGGCCAAGGAACACCAGCCACAACCCGCCGCCGCTGAGCGCGGCCAGAACCATGTCGGTCAGCGCCCTGCCCGCGGCCCGGGGGTTGAGACCCTCACCGATCACCGCCCGGGCGAGCGCATTGGCGATCTGGATCGCCTTCGTCGCCAGAAACAACGACAACGTTCCGGCGAGGAACCCCACGACGACCCGGGGCGCGATCTCCTTAACGGAGTAGCGAGTCTGCAGGGTCTCATAGCCCATCACGACCATTCCGGCGAGCACGACGAGGATCACGTAGGTCGCGAGCAGGATCTGCCACGACTGAGTCCACAACTGCCCCACGCTGGGCAGCGCACTCGGCTCCGGCGTGGTCAGCAGGGTCTTGCCCAACAACTCCAGCAGCGGATTCAGCGCGTCGGTGACCACGCCCCGGAAGAAGCTGTCGATGCCTTCGCTGATGCAGGCGACCGGATCGGTGATGCCGCACTCCTGCCCCTGACCCCCATCACCCGAACCGGGTGCCTGGGGCTGGCTCGGGCCAGCGGGGCCGATCGGTATCGGCTGCGGAATGCAATTCGGCCCCTCACACGGCGCGGGCGCCGACAGGGTCGATGCGGAAGCGCCACCCAACCCCCCGCACTCGGGCAGCAACGCCCCCGGGAAACACGGGACAGGCGTGGGCAGACCGGTGATCGGCGGCAGCACCGACGTCGGTGACGGATCGCTCGAAGACCGCGACGCGCGACCCCGGTCGGAACTCGTGCAGACCGGGTCCATCGAGTCCGGACCACACGCCGGATCGTCCACCGACGGCAGCGGCAACGGAGGCGGTTGCGCCGCAGCCGACGGTACTGCCGCGGCTGCGGGCTGGGGTGCCTGCCCGGTCGCGGCCGACGCGGTGAGGACAACCCCAGCCGCCGCGACGAGCAACGGCGCCAGCACCCCGACCGCGCGGACCCAACCCCGCCTCGCCCTGCCGGTGGGCGGAGCGGACATCAGCCGCACGGGCGGGACCGGCGGCCGTGCTAAAGATGTTCGGCATGGTGCGGCCACGGCTCACACCCCACCCACGATGCCCTTGAGGATCTCGACCACCAGCGGGGCAAGAGCAGCCAAGCCGAACCCAACAGCAGCGGCCTTCAACGCGCCCTTGGCCTTCTCGACCTCCCCCGGATCACCCGAAGCCATCAAGTAGCGCAATCCGCCAATGGTCAAGAACACCACGGCGACCCCAGCGAGGATCCCCATAATCCAAGAGCGAATGTTGTTCAAAACCTCATCAACGGTGCGGGCGAGCGCGACGACCTGCACCGCTTCCGCCCGCGCGACCGAGGACGACAACAGCACACCGCTGACGGTCAGCCAGCCGAGGACCAGCACGACACGGTGGCCGTGTCGACCGCGTCGTGGCCGCGTGACAGCGGGCGCGACCGAGCTGGAACATCTGGACGCTGTCCGTCGTGTCGGTGGGCAGTAATGACGGCAGCGGCGGGATGGTGTCAGTCGCATGAGCGGACCTCTCGACTGGTGGGCGTGGCCGGTCCGGGCCGGGTGCGGTGGGCGCGGGAACGGCGTTCGACGGGCAGGCGGGTCCCGCGCGAGGCAATGCGGGATTTGGGGCTGCTTTGCGACACGGTTGGACTGACTTTTTCTTCCGATGCCGCTCCCACCCTGGTCACGTTTCGTAACCTTGTGCGCCGAGTGCTGGTGGTCTGCTCGACCTGGCGCGGTTGAACTGGTGCAAGCGAGTCCGACTGTTCGGCTGACGGATCCGCAGAGACGTCCGCAGCGTCCCCTGCGAGGTAGGCGGCGAGGCGAGGCTCAGCGCGCTCACGGATCTTCGCGGTCGCCTTGTACGACATGCCCCTCGCGTATGCGGCCTCGGCCAGCGGAGTCCCACCGATGCGGGTCTCGGAAATGAGGCCCGCTTCGTCGGCGGTTATCGCGCCGGCGCGCACCGCTGCGGCGAGCACTAGGTCTGGGTGACCTTCCGGGCGTGGTGGCGGGGCAGAATTGAACACCAGGTTGCCGGCCGGGATCGGGCCGCCTACTGCTTCGTGCAGCGCCAGCCGCCCCTCCCGGTAGGCCGCGTAGTACAGCCGCGCAAGGATCGCTGGCCGGACCAGATCGACCTCGTGCAGCGCGTGTAGGAAGCCCGTCAGCACGGCAGCGTTGAGGTCATGGGTGTCGCCGGTGAACCGGCGGGTCACGATCGCCGCAACCCGTAGCAGCACCGGTAGCGCCAGGCCGACACACGCCACAGTCCAGGCACCACCGTCTGCACGGGCGCGGGTGATCAGATGTGCCCACGCCGTGTCCCGCGTGACCTGAGTGCAGTCCTTCGCAAGCAGCAACGTGCCGAGCTCGTCCAGCGGCACCGGACGCGGGGGCAACCCCGGTATCTCGCGGCCGTCGATGCTGACCGGATCCGGCCCGGTCACCAGCCACGCGAAGCTCGACCGTGCCATCGCGAACACGTCGGAGTCTTTGACGAAAGCAGGATTGTCGCGCAGGTAGAAGCCGTGTTCGTGAACCTCATTTTCACGCGAAGACAAATCCATGACAGCTCCCTGAGAGATCGGACAATCAAGTGAGCTGCCAGCAAGCCACCGAAGGCGCCTCAAGACCGAAACAAAGACGCCTCGACACCGTTTCCGAATTACATCAAAGGCGCCTCAAACCATCAGCCTTCCGATCAAGGAAGGAGCGGATGCCCACAACGCCGCTGATCTCCGAGGCACTCAGAACATGGCAGTGGGCTGGCACGACGTTCCTTGAGGCGGTATCGCCGCGCGGTGGCGTCGTCGAGGACGGGAACCGATTCAGGCTAGTCGAGACGTTCTGCGACCGAAGAACAAAGGCCGCGTCTCCACTGAACTCGAAAGCCTTTATCGAAAAAAGGTCTTGTAAATCTCTTGGCGGGAACGTGTCGCAAATCGAGGGTTGTCCCGGTATTGCTCCACGACAGCACATACCAAGCCGTGCGCAACCCGGCTGTTCTCGTCCGAGGAGGACCTCTCATGGCCCACCGCCCGCAGTCCCCGGATGGCCGTCCCGGTCGCCGCGGAGGCTCGGCTCGTCCGCCGCGCACCCGGCGCGGAGGCGACCGCGCACCCTATCCCGGAGCGCAAGCGCGAACCACCGGTGAAGGTGCCAGCGAGACCTCCGCGAACTTGCGTCCCGGGGACAAGTCGAGACCATCGCGTCGGCGCACAGCAACCGCATCCTCAGCACCGACTCCTGTCACAGTGTGGACGTGCGGACCGGACCCGATCGACTCACATGCGGCATGGCCGACACCGATCGTGGAAACCATTACGGCGGCATTCACCACACCCGGCGCCCACGTGGTCCTCGTCGATCTCAGCACTACGTGGGCTACGGTCCGAACCCCCGGCGCCGATGGTGCTACGGCGCCAAGCGAGTCGGCGTTGATGGCGGCACACGAGGCGGTGCGCGCGCTCGACCGCACCGCCGACACGCTCACCTTTGGCACGTGCGCTGAGGTCCACACCCTGTCGTCGAAACCTTTCTGGGCAGGCATGGTTACCGACTCCGGCAACCCGCCCGCAGCCCTCACCGAGTCTTCTCCGACGCCGGTGCCCGCCGGTACTGTCAGCGGTTCAGGTGCGCCGGATACCAACGCCGCTGAGCGTGCGGATCTGGTGGTCGTGTCGTTGCCCGCCGACGCCGCCGAGACTGTTTCACTAGACCGTCTCGCGCTGCTAGCGGCGGACCGGCTGCGGCAGGGCGGCATCTTCGCGGTGTACACACACAGTGACTGGAGCCAGGGCCGGTTGGTCGACCCGACTGGCGCGATCGTTGCCGCCTGCCAGCACGCGGACCTGCTCTACCTTCAGCACATCGTCACCCTGCACACCCCGATACGAGACAGTCGTCTGCACGCCACGCCGAACGCGGCAGTAGCTGCCGACTACCACCGCACCTGCCATCGCGCGACCGCACGCGGACTGCCCACACCACACCTACGCGTGCATGGCGATGTCCTTGTCTTCGCGCAGCCTGTCGACTCCCGTACAGCGCCGCCCGGGACCGGTTCGGCCGTCGCAACGCACGAGCGCGCGCCCCGATCGCCAGGCAGCCGGTAACCCCACAACTAACCCATTCACTTCAGCACTTGCCGGCCGCCCTGTACTCGTGAAAGGCGTCGTACTTATGTCCCACCTGCACTTGCCGACCTCCACCAACACTGCCGGTACCGGCAGTGTCGTCGAACACGGTGACGAACCAACCATGCCCATTGCCAGTGCACTCATAGACACACTGGACGCCGCTGCCGATCCCACCACGGCAGCGGCCCAAACACCGACCGAAGGCGACCCGCCGGTCGCGACCGGTGCCACCGACACCTGCGAGCTGCCACTGTCGGTGTGGGCAACCGCGCAAGCCTCGCCGGCCGGGCAGCGCAAGGGCCGCTACGTGGCCGACTCGACCGCGCACCCGGCGAAGATGCTCCCCGCCGTTGCGGCGCACGCCATCCACCAGTACACGCGTCCTGGAGAGCTGGTGTTCGACCCGATGGCAGGGTCAGGCACCACGCTGGTGGAGGCGATTGACGCCGGGCGCCGCGCGATCGGCGTCGAGTACGAACCGCACTGGGTCGGCATCGCGCGCGCCAACCTTGATTTGGCCCGGCAACGAGGTCACGACCACGACGCGGAGGTTGTGCACGGCGACGCTCGCCAACTGCCATTCCTACTGCCCGAGAAGTACCGGGGACAGGTCGCGCTGGTGGTGACCTCTCCCCCGTACGGGCCGTCCACCCACGGGCAGGTCGTCACCGCCGCGACCGACTCACCGGACGGGAAGGTACACAAGTTCCATCACCGCTACGGCTCCGCACTCGACCGGGGCAATCTGGCCAACGTCGGCCACCACCGACTCCTCGCTGGTTTCACCCGCATCCTCGCCGGCTGCGCGGCCGTACTGCGCCCGGGCGGGCACGTCGCGATCACCGTGCGACCGTGGCGCGAGCACTCCGAACTGATCGACCTGCCCTCGCAGATCGTCGCCTGCGCCCGGGCAGCCGGGCTGGTACCGGTCGAGCGTTGCGTGGCGCTACTGGCCCGGGTTGCCGACCGCCAGCTGGTTGCCCGCGGCAGCTTCTTCCAACGGGACTTCATCCGCAAACAGCGCGAGCAAGGATTGCCGCTTCACCTCATCGCGCACGAGGACGTGGTCGTGCTCCGCAGATCGCTTGTACCCCGCAGCGCCTCGGTCCTGACGTCACCGAATCACGGTCACGCCGCCTCGCGCGACGGTGAGCTCGAGCGTAGCGGACGGTGGCAGGAGTGAGCACGCTCGTGCACTGCTGCAGCTGGGACGCCAGCTACCGGCGTCCTGTCGCCGCCCGACACACCATCGCCTGCCACCGCTGCCCACTGCCGAACGCTGCCTCTGATCGACGGGCCGCAGGCACAGGAGGTGCACCATGCCTGACCGTGTGCCGGCCGTAGCCGATCTGCTGCGGTTCATCGACACCGAAGGACCCGTGCTCGGATCGCTGTGCACGGGCATGGCCGGGCTCGACCACGGTGTCGCGGCCGCGCTCGGTGGCCGGATCGCCTGGTACTGCGAGGTCGACCCACACGCGTCCGCGATCCTCGCCGCTCACGTGCCGGACGCACCAAACCTCGGTGATCTCCGCGTTGTCGATTTCACCGCCATCGAGACCATCGACGTGCTCACGGCGGGATTTCCGTGTCAGGACATCTCCGCGGCCGGTCGGCGCGCGGCTATCGAGAAAGGTGCTCGCAGTGGACTGTGGCACACCATCCTGGACGTCATTCGCCTACTGGGACCCCGGCTCGTCGTCGTGGAGAACGTCGCCGCCCTCCGATGGCGAAACGGCGGCCTCGACCGCGTACTCGCAGACTTGGCCGAAGCGGGGTATGACGCGGTCTGGCGTTGCTTACGAGCCGCCGACATCGGCGCCGCCCACCGCCGCGAACGCGTGTTCTTGTGTGCCGTCCCCGGCGCGGGACGGGATGCGGATGATGCCCACTCCGCAGGCCCGCGACGGCGAACCCCGCGGCCCGGTCGATCCAGCACACAGGCGTGCGGGCGGGCATCAGGTGAACCTCAATGACGCGGTCGACTCGGTCGTCCGACAGACTCAGTTGCTGCCAACACCGACGGCGGCGGACGCGAAGAACTGCACCCACACGACCCAGGACGGCGGACCATCTCTTCCTGACCACGCCCGCGCGCTTGACACACTGACGTCCCCTGCGGACGCAACATGCTGCGCGGTAACGCAAATTCGGGGGATGCGTAGCTGTCTTTCCCCTGGTGCGTGGGGCCCAATACCGAAGCCGACCGCGCACGACGGTTCTTCCAACGCAATCTCCGCTACGTCACGACAAGGAGGCCCGTCTCGCGTGGACACCCCACGACTGCTGCCGACCCCGCGGGCGACCGACGGTACCAAGGGCTGTCCCGCTCAGCGCGGCTCGAAGGGCGATCTGATGCTGCCCTCGGTCGTCATCGCCGTCACCACGCCCCACCGGAGCCCCGCGCGCGGAAGAAGGTGAGTGACCGTGGCAATCGCCAACGCACCATGCGCCCGCCGCATCGCACGCGGTGAACCCGGGCCCGCGACCTGGGGCGACTACGCCGCCGTGCACCGCTGGGAACTCATCACCGACCGACCCGATCCATTCCCGACCCAGCCTGGGCGGCACGGACGACCCGTACTCGCGCCGCCATTCGTCGAATGGCTCATGGGCCTTTCCATCGGGCTCCCAAATGATCACGAGGTCTCACTGGTCCCGTTTGCCCAGCCCAGAGGGCATGTCGTTCGTCAATGTTCGTGCGCGACATGTGTTGCGGACGGTTGGAGCGAGGGGCGTGTGGCGTCGGCGGTGCCGCGACGGTCATGGGGCTTGTTCGACGTCGCACTCGTCGATCCAGCGGGCGAGAACGCTGAGGGCGGCGAGTTGTTCGAGTGCCTTCTGCTCGTCCCAGTCGGCTCCGTGTTCGTGCGCAGCGGGGTTACGGATGCCGGCGAAACACCCCTCGGCGAACGGCCGCAGCGCCCGGTTACGACTCTTGACTGTTTGGTCGTTGGGATCGCCGGGCAGTCGCAGGTATTTCTGGCCGGACTTCGGCTTGTCGGTGAAGACCTGGTTCATCAGGTCGTTGTCCGCGATATCGCGGCGCCCCACCTTGTCCTGCGTGTGGGCGTTGATGGCTGTCGCGGCGGCCCGGACGGCCTCGCGGTGGTGCTTGCTGTCCCAGAACGTGCGGGCGGCATCCCAGACCCATGGATGGAACTGGTCGGCCGGAAGGGTCGGAGCGTCGGGTGCGAGATTGGCGGCCCATTCGTCCATGCGATCGAGAATGCCGAGCCCGCGTTGCGCGGCGGCACGAGCGTCTTCCTTGCCGCCCATCGTCTCGAACTTGAACTCGGCCAGGGTGGGGTCGAGATGCTTGAGTACTTCCTTCACGGTTGGCTCACTCTGCCGAAGTTCGTTCAAGGCTGCCGTCCGCGGACCAACGATGCGGGCAGTGCGCGACCCGGTGGGTGCTATGCCAGGCGGACCCTGCAAGGAGAAGTACTTTTCAAGCAGCGCCAGATACTCGGTGAGCTGGTCGCGCATCCACTGCCGGTTCATGCAGCGACTGTAGGTGACCCTTCGAGCCCACCTGCCGCGATGGGCGCCGTAGTGGTGCCCGAACCGAGGTGGTCTCGATGAACACGGCGAGTCCAGTGATCGGTTCCTTGTGCACCGGCTATGGCGGCCTGGACATGGGCGCGCTGACCGCGTTCGGCGATGGCCGCATCGCCTGGGTGGCCGACCCGGATCCGCACGTGCGCACGGTGCTTGCCGCACGGTGGCCGGACGTGCCAAACCTGGGCGACATCCGAGAGGTCGACTGGTCGGCCGTCGAGCCGGTAGACGTGGTCACGGCGGGGTTCCCCTGCCAGGACATCTCGGCGGCTGGGCGGCGGGCAGGCATCCGCACCGGCACCCGCAGCGGCTTGTGGCATCACGTCGCCCGCGCGATCGGCTCGCTGCGGCCCGCGCTGGTTGTGGTGGAGAACGTCGCGGCGTTGCGCTGGCGTGCCGGAGGGCTCGACATCGTGCTCGGCGACTTGGCCGACGCCGGCTACGCCTGCGTGTGGAACAGCGTCCGCGCCAGCGATGTCGGCGCCGCTCACCGCCGAGAGAGGGTCTTCATCCTCGCCTGGCCGCAGGACAACTCGGCGAACGCTGCGTCAGGCACGCGGGCCGGCAGCCGCTCCGGTGACGCGGCGACGGTCTCATGGGGCCAGTACGAAGCCGCGATCCGGCGATGGGAAGCAATCCTGGGCAGGTCTGCGCCGCATCCGACCGAGCCCGGCCGGCATGGCAGGCCGGTGTTGTCCGGCCGCTTCGTCGAGTTCCTGATGGGCCTCGACGATGGCTTTGTGTCCGGTCTGGACATTCCGCGAACCGCGCAACTGCGGGTCCTGGGGAATGGGGTCGTGCCACGGCAGGCGTCCCACGCGATCCGCGCGTTGCTGGCTGACCGCGCGGCCGACGTCGGCCGCGATCGCGACGGGAGCGGGCGGCATGACCGAGTCGACATGCACCTCGGCTATTGACGTGCGCTCACGGCCGGGCCGGGAAGTGCTTGAGCAGGAACCGCGCGAGCGCGGTGCACAGCTGCATCCGGATGCGCGCTTCGTCCGCGTTGGACAGGCCAGGGTGCGGGCCGTTGGAGTGCAGGATGTTCCAGATGCCGTGGAGCATGCGTCCGCCGTCGTTCTCGGGCAACGGCTGGCCGACCACAGCTGGCGGTCGACCACCCGGGGTGTAGAGGGTGTTGATGGCCGCGCCGCCTTGCCCCGATCGTCCGTTGTCTGTGTAGCCGGTGTGGTCGACTGCGAGGTGCTTGACCAGGCTCTCGACCATGTTGCGGAGTTGTCGGTTCGAGGCGGGGTGGTCCTGGTCGGTGAAGTTGTCCACGGCCGACCGGTAGTGCACGAGCGCTTCGGTGTATCCCCGTTGGTCCAGCTCAGCTTCCAGCGCGGTGATCTCGGTACCCACCGGAACCGCGTCCGGGTCGATGGGCAGCAGCCGACATTCGCGGTTGCCGTGCAGGTCGGGATCACCAACTCGAAGCTCGTAGCCGTCGCTGAGCAGCGACTCGTGCAACGCGGACAATGTCGATTCTGCGTAGCCGCGCCGAGCCACGCGCTCTGCCCCGAGCCGAACGATCTCCAAAAGGGCATCGTGCGCCTCCCGATTGCCGGTCCTGGCTTGTTCGTGGGCCGCCAGCAGCGGAGTGCGCAACGTCTCTTGCCTGTTGGGGCCGGAAGTTCCGTGGTCGATCAGTTCCGTCGGGTCCAACTCGGCGGCCTCGTAAAGACCGGACTGCATCAGCAGATCTCGCAGGTCGGACTTGCTCAGGTAGCTGTTTCCGGCCGCCGTGATGAGGTGTCCCAAGGTTCTGGTCGACAAGGTGTTCACACCGGTCAGTATCGCTCCGGCGAGCGGGGATGTTGCACCTGGGATTCTGTTGAGCTCGGCCATGAGCCGCCGGTTGGTTTCGCGGGCGGCGGCGAGTTCTTCGTCGCGTTCTTCGAGTGCGCGGGTGAGGTCGAGGACGGTCTGGCGTTGCTTGTCGATCTCGGCTTGCAGGGCGGCGGCGTTGGTGGGTGCGCCGAGCCCGCCGCGTTCGAAGGCTTGTTGGCCGATGAGGTCGGAAAGCCGGTCCTCCAGGTCGCGGATGTGCTGGGCCTGCCGGTGGTTCTGGGCGCGCAGGTTGGCGTTCTCGGCCAGCACCGAGCGGTGGCTGATCGCGGTGGACGCGGGCGACGGTGCTGTGAGCGCCCGGCTGGCGGCGTCGAGCACGGCCGCGTGCAGGTCGGAGTGGCGGTGGATGAACGACCGGTGCAGGCGTGCCTGCGCCGCGACCGCCGAGATGGTGATCTCGGAGCCATCGGCCGTCATGTCGGCCAGCGCTTGGTGCACCCGCTGCTGGCGGTGGTTGACGTCGCGCCGGCGGGCCTTGGCCAGCGCCGTGGGCGTGGTGGGTTCGGTCATGGCGTGTTCACCGGGTCTCGGGGGGTGGGCGGATGCTGGGCATGCCGAGGGTGACCGTTTGCCGGGTCTTGCGGATCACGCTGATCGTGGACGCGGCCCGCAACGGGTAACGACGAGACCCCGCTCGGTCCGCTGACTTCCACGATCAGGGTCGCACCAAGGAGGAGGTTTCATGCACGCTCTCAACCGGCCCACCCACGACAGTCTCGACTCGACCACCACGACCGCGTGCCCACCGGCGTGGTCGCGCGAGCAGCTGCGGGAACTGGGAGTCACCACCGACCTGATGACCGCCGCGCGGATTCTCGGTATTGGCCGCACGACCGCATACAAGCTCGCCCGTGCTGGAACCTTCCCGGTGCCAGCGGTGCGCATCGGCCGCACCTACCGCATCGCCGTCGCTCCATTGCTCGAGCTACTCGGCTTGGTGGACAAAGAGCCTCATAGCTGACGCTTCCCCTCCGCACGCACTGGAGCGTCCATAGCTGCTGTCCGAACGCACCACCCACGGATTGCGGGAGAGGAAAATCCGCGATGACAGCACGCGCCTTCAAGGGAACCACTTACAAACGCTGCACCTGCACAGACGCCGCCACCAAGAAACAACTCGGCCCCGGATGCCCAAAACTCAAGCGCAGTAACGGGGCATGGAGTTCCAACCACGGAAGCTGGTCCTTTCAAGCCGAACTTCCCAAACGCCATGACGGCACCCGTCGCACCCGAAGGCGGCACGGGTTCGCCTCCCAGACAGACGCGCAGGCCGAACTGGACAAGATCGCGGCCCTCATCGAGCTCGGCACCGGACGCGGCGGCGCCGTGCTCACCTCCATCGGCGACCTGATCGAAAACCGGCTGAGCGCTGGCGAACCCTTCCCCTCACCCGAGGAAGTCGTCAAGCAGCTGGACCAGGGGGCCACCAGCCTCGGCGAGATGCCCACGGTCGGCGAATGGCTGCAGAGCTGGGTCATCACACGGAAGAAGATCCGGGAAGGAACACGAATCGGCTACCGATCCCACATCCGGCACTGGCTGATCCCGCACCTGGGCCATTACCGGCTCGACGTGCTCACTGTCGAGCACATCTCCCGGATGTTCGACGCGATGGCCGAACGCAACGACACCATCTCCGCCGCCAAGGAAAGCGACGACCCCGAGATCCGTAAGAGCGTGCACGGCATGCGGATCACGGGCGCGGCCACCATGCAGCGTTACCGAGCCACCCTGCGCGCCGCGCTGAATGCCGCCATCCGGGCCCAGAAGATCACTTTCAACCCCGCATCCTACGTCGAGCTGCCCTCCGGGCGTCGCCCGAAAGCCCTGTTGTGGACACCGGACCGGGTCGAGCGGTGGCGGCGCACCGGACAGAAACCGTCCCGGGTCATGGTGTGGACACCCGAGCAGATCGGCCGGTTCCTCGACCAGGCCGAGGGCCACCCCTACTACGCGCTGTTCCACCTCATCGCCTACCGAGGCCTGCGGCGCGGCGAAGCCTGCGGCCTGCCGTGGTGGAACATCGACCTGCCCAACCAGTCGATCACCATCAGCACCGCACTGGTGCAGATCGGGTGGCAGGCCGAGTTCGGTGAACCCAAGAGCGAAGCCTCCGGCCGCATCATCGCCCTCGACGAGGCGACCACCCTGGTACTGCGGCGGCAGAAGAAGCACCAGAACGAACTGCGCGCCGCAGCCGGAGCGGCGTGGGTTGAGCACGAGCTGGTGTGCACCGAACCCGATGGCAGCCCACTGCACCCGGCCAAGCTCACCGACGCCTTCCACGCGATCGCCGACGCCGCCGAACTCCCGCCCGTACGCCTACACGACCTGCGCCACGGCGCCGCCACCCTCATGCTCGCAGCCGGAGCCGACCTCAAAGTCGTGCAGGAACTGCTCGGCCACTCCACGATCGCGGTCACCGCCGACACCTACTCCCACGTCCTACCCGAACTCGCCCGCGAGACCGCCGAAGCCGCCGCATCCATCGTCCCGCGCAACCGGCGGCGCAACCGGCCCACGGCCGCCTGACCCTCCCACGGCGCGGGCCCGAAACGAGAAAAACCGGGGCACGGCCATCCAGCGGATGGCCGTGCCCCGATTTTCTCTGTGCTGTGCTGAGAGCCGCGTCGCCGCGCCGTTCCTCGAATCCCTGTGACGGTTGACCTATCGGTGAAGCGCGTCGCGCGGCGATTCTCTTTCTAAGAGATCCATCAAGGGGAAACGCAATCGGAGAAGTGTCTGCATTTCTAAAACCCAGGCAGATCCCCGCTTCACGCTCTAACTCGAACGCGCGCTGGATTGTGAACACGCTGGATCAGAAGTTCACGCAAGTCCGCCTGCACGAGATGTTGATCTTCAAGTGTGACCGCCAGCGCGTATCGCTGGTGGGTATATTCGGGGGCGCCTCGCGCCCAGGTCTGGGCCTTATGGGTCGCAACAACGTAGAAGGTGTCGGTGTCGTCAACGAACGTCTGCTTGCGCTTCCAGCTTCGCACCTGCAGGGTGGCGTTGGTAAATGCGCTGCTTCCGGGCTCGAGCTTGAGTCGGCGGAGATCATTGATGAGTTCTCGAGGATCGTCAGGATCCTGCCGGATAAGGATTTCGGCGAGTTCGTCGGGGTCGATGTTGCGGTAGATATCGACTTTCATCGTACCGGCGAGGTACTCGCGGCGTTGCCGCCGGACAGGCGGATCGAAAGCGAGCGCGACGGTGATGGTGCGTTCGCCACCCTGGTGTCCGCGACGGAATAACTCCGGTATCGGCAGTGGGTGAATCTGAACGGTGTCAATGCTCATCTTGCCGTCGAAAGTCATTGTGACTCGGTTGCGATCGCTATCGATGGCCCGATCGGCGTGGGGGGTGCCGAGGCCGTAGACACGCAGCCGTCGGTGCGTGTCGGCCAGTTGCTCGGCAGGCGCTGGGTGAGTGGCACTTGATCCGACGAGCGCGCGGATCAGGTTCGCGGAGGCGTCCGGGTAGGCGTGGGCTACGTCGGCGGCGACTCGGGCGACTGCTGGGGCGGCGAAGCTGGTGCCGTTGACGGCGGCGAATAGCCGTCCATCAGTGTGCCGGGAGGAGGGCGTGACCACGCTGGCGCCGGGGTCATTGAGGACAGGGTGACCGGAGTCGTTGAGGACGATGTTGCCACCGAAGTGGACGATGTCGGGTTTGTTGGCGCGTTTGCTGTTCGTTCCCAGACCCGGGCCGCTACGGCTGAAAGCGGACGCCTCTCCGGCGCCTGCGGCGGTGCGCCAGCCGAACCTGTTCGGCATTTCCGCCGGCGCGCCACTCATCGCGATCGAGCCGACGGTGAGGGCGAGAGCTGCGGGTCCAGGTTCGGCAAGCCGGTGTTCGGGGGTGAAGAAATACTCGGGTTTGTCATCGAGGATGTGGTGGCCGCTGGGCGTCCGCGCGTGGAGATCGATTCCGACGTTGCCTGTAGGGACGACCAGGACGATGTCGAGTTCGCGTGCGAGATCGTCGATAGTTTCGGTAAGCGCGCCGAGGTGTGCGTCATTGAAGGGTTCGTCGTAGCCCACAGAGAGGTTGATGACCTTCACGCCGTGCTGGCTGTGGAGGTGCCGGATAGCGGTGCCGATGAGCTCGTGCGGCACGGCGTACGTCGCGAACCGCGGTGGATTGTTCGGCCGGTGCGGATCCGGTTCAAGAATCCGCACCGCGCGCACTGCGCCGACGCTGGAAAGCGGACGGAGGTCGCGGAGTTCCTCGGCTAGATGCGGGTAGAGGACGCGTCCGGCGACTTCGGTGCCGTGGCTTCCCGGCTGCTGCCACGCGTAGCTGGCGGGAGCGAGGGATTCGACAGAGAGCACGATGCCGTCGAGCAGGGGGTGGGCAGTGGCAGGCGCGTCGTCGAGGACCCCGACTACGGCACCGGGCTTCTCAACGCGGCGTACGTCGGTTGCGCCGGCGTTCCACCAGTCTCGGAAGTCCAGGAACGGCACAGGTGGTGTCCGCACGAACTCGACGACGCTCGTGTCCAGCATGTTCGCTAAGCCCTCTGCGGTGACCTCGGCACGCAAGTAGGTGCGGCGGGCGCTGACCGATCGCAGCAGGATGGTGTCACCGGTGCGTGCGAGAACGTTCTCGACGGTCTGCACGCGGGCGACGGCCTCATCGCGTGTGCCAGCGACCCAGATTCCGATGTCGATCACTACGCGACCGGGGAATCGGTCACCGAGTTCGCTTATGCCTGGGCCACGCCGATCTTCGGGACCGTAGGGCTCGATGTCGTCGATAAGCGCAAAGAACGATCGCATGTCACCAGTGCGTCGGTACACGTCGATCGCGTGTCCGAGTGCGTCGCCTTGGTCGCTGGCAAGTACGAAGTAGGTGTAGTCGATGGTTTCGCCCAAAACCTGCAGCGCCTGGCGCGCGAAGACGTTTTCATCCGGCCTGGCTGTCGCGCTAATTTTGAACACCAGGGCTGGGTCGACGCCGGCATCGAGCCGTCGCGGTGCGCGCGCGGTGGCGGTGAGCTGCCGCTGGAGATGGTCAGCGTGCTGGTCTCGTTGACGCGGTGGCGCGCCGCCACCGCCACCTCCGGCGCGTCGGGACGGCAGCGGGCGCGGATTGGGGAGCAGGAGGTGGTCGCTCATTGCAGCGGACTACCAGGGACGTGATGTGACGTTGGCGAGCACGGCGTCGAGATCGTCGCTTTCGACGGTGTCACTGTCGCGAAGCAGGGCATGGCGCCGGGCGTCGGTGACGAGTTTCTCCGCGGCGGCATGCGGGAGGTCCTTCAGCCTTCCGGCATATCGCTCGATATCGAGGCCGGAGTGCGGTACTCGCTTGAGCCGCAGCCGCAGCAGCCTCCGCAGTTCGTGCACGGTCGGTTTGCGAAAGGTGAGTACTTCGTCAAAGCGGCGCCAGAGAGCGTGGTCGAGCAAGCCCGAGTGGTTCGTGGCCGCAATCAGGAGACTCGGCCCACGGTAGCGGTCGGTCATCTGCAGAAACGCAGTGACGACACGCTTCATCTCTCCGTGTTCGGCGTGGTCGTCACGGGACCGTCCCAGTGCGTCGAACTCGTCGAACAGGACAACGAAGGGTGCCTGGTCCGCGTAGTCGAGAATGCGCCGCAGATTGCTGGCCGTCTCACCGAGGTAGGACGACACCACCGCATCCAGGCGAACCAGCAGGAACGGGCGCCCCAGTTCTGCGGCCAGCGCTTCGGCGGCGGTCGTCTTTCCGCAGCCGGGAGGCCCTTCGAGCAGCAGCCGCTGGCGGCGCGGAATCGAGGCCGCATCCAGCTGAGGCCACTGACGGACCTCCTCGACCAGGCCGTCCAGGGTCTGCACCAATGCGGGGTCCAGGATCAGATCCTCGAGCATCCGCTCTGGTTCCTTGACCTCCCCCAGGTCCCACTCGCCCTCGCGATCCTTAGGCGGTGGGGGCACAATCAGTGTTGCGCTCGAATCGATGGGCCCCCCACCGGCGACCAGGAGCTTCTGTAGGTCACGTGCGAGCGCGTTGTGGTGCTTCGCCCGCTCTTCCTCGATGATCTCCATCCCGGCACGTCGGAACGCCAGCTCGTCACGAGCATGGAACGCCTTGAAGATCTCTTTCAGATGCCGACCTGCCATGCAGGCAGCATACGAGGGCCGTGACGCCGTGTCGGGCTAGCCGGGCTGATCACGCCCCAGAGGAGTAATGCAACAGAGACAGCGGTGGGGTGCGCCAACCACATCGATCCGCACTTAGAGTGACCTTTTGATTACTGCACATGCTCAACCGGCGCGGCGTGAGAAGGCCACGTCACAGTCAATCCGCTCGACATCACGATCCTTCGACACGAGCGTTGGACGTCCGCGCCGTGCCAGCGTTGCAACGTCCAAAGCAGTGGTAGGTCCCGTGGGTCGGGCGAACCTGGAAGGTCGTCGATGCAAAGAAGGGGCAGCGGCCGTACCACGGTCGCGGGCCGCGCTCATGTAACACGACGCGGCGGCCCCGACCACGGCCAAGTTGTCGTTGCCGTGGGACGGGTCCGGGCCTGCCGTGGCGGCGGTCATCACGGCCACCGTAGCGGTGCTGACCGCCAGCGCGTCGTCACATGGACTCGAATGCGGGTGGCGGCGTGAGCGGGTCGGCGCGTTCGTGCAACGCGGAATCCCGTCCCAGCGCGGTACGGAAGAACGTCGTCGCGACGATCGAGCAGGGCGTCGGCAGGGCGGTCAGTGCCTTCGGCTCGGCCTCGCCCGTGGTGATCTGGCGGAGATACCAGCGCAAGCGCTCCAGGGCCTGGTTGGTGGCCTCGCGGACGTTGGCCAGGTGTCCCTGCCGGAGTTGCTCATGCGCACGCTCAGTCGCTGTCTCGATCAAGTAGGCCGCCTCCGCCAGCGTCAGCGTGTCGGCCAAGCGTCCCATGATGTCGCGTTCGAGGTCGTGGCGAGGTGTGGGCAGGCCGTGCTCGTGCAGCGCTCGGATCAAGTAGCCGGTGTTCTCGGCGTGCACGGCACTCCACCGCGCGCTGCCGGTGCCACCGTTCGGGCCACGGGCTGGTCAAGGCCGCCACGAGGTCGGCGACGAGGGCTTCGTTGCGCGGGCCGGTCGGCCCCGGCCCTGGGGCGGTCAAACGTGCCGTCTCGAAGTTCAGCGACACCTCCTGACCCCGGCTGCGGACAGAGCCATATCCCGAGGACGGGCAGTCCGGATGCGGGAACAGGAGTCCCGATTTGACCAGCTCCCGCAGCCGCGCGCGGGCGTCCAGCTCGGTTCCTGCGTAAGGCGGCACCAGCCTCCGCCGCCACCGTTGCAGCGGCGTGGTCGAGGTGAACGCGCTGTCGAAGGGCACTGAATAGCGCCAGCAGGCTCACCGCCTCCCGTAGCGACAAGGCCGCGACCTTCACCGGCCGGTACTGGTCATACCAGCCGTGGTCCTCGCGCCACCGCTTCACAGCGACCGCTCGATCTGCCGCATCGGCTGCGGACGCGCGGCACGGCGCGCACGCCTGGACCTCGCCGGCCTCCAGCAGCTTGAGCACCTTCTGATAGTCGGGCCGGTTGTCGACATGAACACGGGCACCGCAGCCCGGGCACGACGCCGCCGAGACCTGCGCACGAACCCGCTTGCGCAGGTAGTACGCCAACCCCGGGATCCGCTGCCGGGCTAGCGCCGGGCGCTCGTCATAGGCCCGCCGCTCCAGGTCGCCGACCTTGTAGACGAACTTCCCATCGCCGTCCACGAGCCAGTAGTCCCGGGCCAGCTGCTGCTCCCACGGATCCTCGGTGATGAACTCCAGAACCAGGCTCCGATCGCGCTGCCCCGGCTCCTCCACATCAGGCATCGCCCGCTCACCTCGCCACCGACCATCACGGAGACCACACCGATGGCCGTTCGCTCTCGATCCGTGCCCGTATCGCCCTCGACGGTAGCTCGCGGCGGAGGGGGAACACCGGATTAGCCCAGCCAGCGGCATGGCGAACGAGCCGGACAGGTTCACCGTCGTCATCCAGAACGCGACCTGGCGGCGGCGGGGTCACGAGCGCAGGTGCACCAGAGCCCCGGCAGGCGCGCCAGCGGCCGTGGAATGACCGCACCCGGACCGCATCACCCCAGCCAGCAGGCAGCCGACCCGGGCGAGATCCTCAAGATCCGCCGTCGGGTCCCAGTACCGCCTCGACCAGGGCGTTCACGTCGAACTCGGCGCCCGGCACACCGGGCACGTCCAGCAAGTCCGCCGCCCTGGACAACGGATCGTCCGCACCCAAGTCCAGCACGGCGGCCACCGCACGCAAGCGTTCAGCGACCACGGTCTCCCGCCGCATCACGCCCCACCGGACGGCCAGCACGCGCCCAGCATCAGTCAAGGCGAACCAGCGTCGTGGGGTCCCGTGCCGCGCGGGCTCTACCCGCGCCTCCTGGAGGAACCCCCGCTCGGTCAACCGTGCGAGCGACTTGTAGATCGACGGCCCCCGCAGCCCGGTCCTCCGTGCGATCTCGGCACCGAACGACTCAAACCCCGGCGAATGCGTGATCGCCGAGAGCACCCGCGCCGAAACAATCGAGTAGTTAGAGCGTGTCTCATTTGGGGAGTTTCTTGTAGCAGGTGATAGTGGCGGCGAGGGTGAGGAAGGCGAGGTAGTGGTTGGGTTTGCGTTCGTAGCGGGTGGTCAGGCGCCGGTAGCCGGTCAGCCAGGCGATGGACCGTTCGATGACCCACCGGTGTTTGCCGAGCTTCTCTGCGGATTCGATGCCCTTGCGTGCGATGCGGGGAATGATCCCGCGCCGGCGCAGCCAGTGGCGTAGTGCTGGGATGTCGTAAGCCTTGTCGGCGTGCAGCTTGACCGGCTTCCGGCGCCGGGGTCCACGGTGGGACCGGGTCGCCCGAAGCGCGTTGACCAGAGGTTTGAGTGCGTGGCTGTCATGGGTGTTGGCCGCGGAGATCCCGACCGTCAGGGGCAGGCCGTCCCGGTCGGACAGCACGTGGATCTTCGAGCCGGGCTTGCCGCGATCGACCGGGCTGGGGCCGGTCAGACCGCCCCCCTTTTGGCCCTGACGGATGCTCCGTCCAGGACCGCTCGGGACCAGTCGATCATGCCTTGGCCACCCAGTTCGTCGAGCACCGCCTGGTGTAACTGCCGCCACAGTCCCGCCTCGGTCCATTCGGTGAACCGGCGATGTGCCGTCGGCACGGTGACCCCGAAGCTCGGCGGCAGATGCCGCCAGGCGCAGCCACTGGTCAGCACGAACACGATCGCGGTGAACACCGCGCGATCGTCCACTCGCGGCATGCCGCCACCCTGCGGGCGCGTCTTTCCCGGCGGGATCAACGGCTCGACCAGCACCCACAACTCGTCGGGCACCAGCCGCCGCGACAACTCGTCCGTCACAGGCCATGATCATGCCCGCACCTCAGCCCACATCCAAGTGAGACACGCTCTTAATAGTCGACACAGTTGATCATATAATCGTCAACCCGGGGATATGCGCCGAAAATACGAGGCAAAACTGCTTCATAACAAGCGTGATAGTGGTACCGCAGGACGCCCCCTCAACCTGCCTGCGGTGGCCTACAGCGGGCGCACGCAGGCCCGATGCTGGTCTCCGATTGGGCTCCGTTGCTCACGGAGCACCCGATACGCCGCGACACTGCCCGACACTAACGCTCGCGAAAAATGCCGCCCGACCTGCACAGATCAACCCTTGGCGGCATTATGTGACACTCGATGACACCGCAAACCCGGGGATTAAAAGTCCACAGCTCTGCCAATTGAGCTAACGGCCCGGACCAGCCGAAGTATAGCGGCGGCCCGGCGGGCCGAGACCGCTCGGGTCTCCGGCGGGCAACCACGGAGTGGATCACGCTCCAGCAGTCCGGTCGAGGCGATCCAGCGCCTGACGCCCCACCCCGGTGCGGCCCCGCCGACCGCGACCTGGCCGCCGGCGGGACCCGTCCGCGAAGCGCCTCTGCCCACACCTGGCGACTTCGATCACGGGTCGTCAAGCTTTGCGGACGCTGGTCGCACGGAAGCAGAAGCCATCCTGCTGGGCTTCTTCGTAGCGGAACTCGACCGCTTCGCCTGCTTCCAGATTCCGGAATCCGTCCAGCTCGATCGCGCTGTAGTGAACCCAGGCGTCGAACCCGGCAGGCAGGTCGGGCGAGGCGATCGCTCCCCAGCCCTCCTCGGGGTTGAAGAACTTGACGGTGCCGTGTGCCATGTCAGCAGCATGACGGGCACCTACCGGCCGGGCAACCGAGTTTGCGCGCCGTTGCCCGCCGCCCGGGCACCGACAGCCGGGTCGAGGTGGAGCACCCGCACGGCTTGTAACTACGGTAAGGCTCACCTATCCGACGAGCCAGTAGGTGAGTGCCGTGGCCCGGACCCGTGCGTCCGACGCTCGTTCCCCCGACGCTGCGCGCACCCGGTCCACCTGGCCGCTCATCATCGGCGCGCTTGCCGTGGCGGTCTGCGCGAGCCTGCTGTGGGGGTACGGGATATCCCGCTCGCAGCCGTGTGGGAAGCGCTGCTCGGCCACGACCACTCGAACGCCGACCACGGGGTCATCTGGAACCAGCGCATGCCAAGGACCCTGATCGGCCTGCTCGCCGGGGTCGCGTTGGGTGTGGCAGGCGCGCTGCTACAGGGACTGACCAGGAACCCGATCGCGGACCCCGGGCTACTCGGCATCAACGCGGGCGCCTCGCTCGCGGTGGTTTCGGCGATCGCCTTGTTCGGCGTCACCGACCCCGCCGGGTTCGTGTGGTTCGCCTTCGTCGGTGGGGCGACCGCCGCCGCCCTCGTCTACGCTGCCGCAACGCTGGGGCCCGAAGGCCCGACTCCAGTCACGCTGATTCTCCTGGGGGCCGCCGTGACGGCGACCGCGACCTCGGCGATCACCCTGATGTTGCTCACCGACCAGCCCGCTTCGCCGAGTACCGCTGCTGGTCGGTGGGGGCTCCGGTGAACCGTCCCACGGATCTGGTCCTGCTGGTACTCCCGGTCGCCGCGGTGGGCGTGGTGCTCGCGGCGGCCAGTGCCCGGTTCCTGGACGCGTGGCGCTGGGCGAGGAACTCGCCAAGGGGCTGAGGCAGAACATCAACCACGGCCGGCTGCGGGTGCTGACCGCGGCGGTGTTGCTGGCCAGTGGCGCGACCGCGCTGGTTGGGCCGATCGCGTTCGCCGGCCTGCTGGTTCCACACCTCGCCACGAGGAGACACTCGTGCAAGCGAACGACAGGGCGATCCCGCAGAGCACGAACCGCCGACCGGCCAAGCCGCCACGCCACGCCAGCGCCAGGTCGATCGTCGGGCCGGATGCCGCGTACGGCGGGACACCTGGCGGTCTCGATTTCCGGCCGCACAACGGTGCCCGGCGAATACTGCTGGTAGGCGAAGAGACCGCCACACCGGCCATCGCCAGCATCCTCGAATGCCTGCCCGCTTACCCGCGCGGTGAGGTGCTGCTGGAGGTTCCACATGCGGTCGACGCGCTCACGCTGACCCACCCGGGAGGGATGCGGGTGACGTGGTTAGGGAGCGACGGCGCGGCCCACGGCAGCAGGCTCGGTCCAGCGCTGCGCGGGATCGCCGCCGGGTTTGCCAGCCGAGGAAGAACGCCGAACCGGCCAGCCGGTGGACGATGTGGACGTCGACAGCGTCCGCCGCTGCTGCGCATACTCCACCGCCAACTCAAACGCCCGCACCGCCACATCCGACCCCAGATCCGGCTCCGGCATCGACAACGCACCCGCTGGCTCCCCTCGGTGACGGCCTCCGGGTACTCAGGTCCGGCAACCACCTGCTGCCCGCATGGGATATCGCCACGGGCTCCATCTCGCGGTGGGTCCGCTCGCCGCCGAGCGCAGGCGGTCACGCACGGGTGAGGGAACACGGCTCACCGTCTCGCTGCACGACGTCGCACTCGCCACCGCGGGCGACCTCGGGTACCTGGCGGAGGCACAACTGTCGGAGCAACCCAGGCAGCGCATAGGCACTGACGTGTACGGCGACTTCGGCCGGGACTCACCACCCGCGACGGCGCTCGCGTCATGCTGCTCGCATCGGCACCTACCTCGCGCCGGGCATGCTGATCGTGTTCGATGGCAGGCAAAAGCCCGCGGTGCCCGCTCCGCGACTCGGTGAACACATCGCCGATGTGCTCATCGAGGTGTTGGGGCTGACCCCGGAGGGGTTCCGCGGACCTGCGCGGCCGAGGCGTCGTGGGTGGGCACGATGGATGGTAGGGAACAGATGTCACTGCGAACTCAGCTCGATGGCTGGCAGCCGGAACCGATCACTGAGCACGACGTCATCGCGCAGGCTCCGGTGGCCGCGCTTTCCGCGGTGCTCGACCAGCCCCTCGCCGCGCGGGAGGGCGAACCGCTGCCACCGCTGTGGCACTGGTTGCACTTCCTCGAATGGCCGCCGCAGCAGGAACTGGGCGCGGACGGCCACCCGAGGGCAGGCCACTTCCTTCCTCCCATCCCAGACCGGCGAAGGATGTTCGCCGGTGGCAGGTCGCGAGTGAGCGCCCCGCTGCTGGTGGGCCTCGAAACCGAGCGAATATCCACATTGGATCGCGCCGTCGTGAAGCAGGGCAGCACAGGCGAGATGGTGTTCGTCACGGTGCACACCGAGCTGCGGCAGCGCGGCGAGACTCGCGTGATCGACGAGGTCGACTACGTGTATCGCAGCGGCGAGGACTCGCGCAGGGTGTTCGAACCCGCGAGCGGTCCGCCGCCGGATCCGTCGGACCCGTGGCGACTGCCGGTGGACACCGATCCCACGCTGCTGTTCCGGTTCAGCGCGTTGACCGCCAACGCGCACCGCATCCACTACGACGCCCCATACGCCACCCGGGTCGAGCGCTACCCGGGGCTCGTGGCGCATGGCCCGCTGCTGGTGCTGTTGATGTTGGAACTGGTGCGCAGGAACGAGCCGCGGCCGGTGCGCTGTCTCGACTACCGGCTGCGCAGGCCGGTGTTCTGCGGCGAGCCGGTGCTGGTGCACGGCTTCCCCGAGGCGGACGCCGCCGAACTGGTGGTGAGTGGCGCGGGTGGGCGGACGCACGCGACAGCACGGGTGGAGTTGGCATGACACGACTACTGCGGAGCGCGCGAACGCTGCTGTTCGTGCCGGGTGACCGCCCCGATCGGTTCGCCAAGGCGGTGGCCACGGGCGCGGACGCGGTGGTGGTCGACCTGGAAGACGCGGTCGCGCCGGAAAGCAAGGAGCGGGCCCGAGCGGCTGCCGCCGAGTGGCTCTCGGCGGGCAACGCCGACACGCTGGTTCGGATCAACGCCCACGGCACACCGTGGTTCGCCGACGATCTGGCCATGGTGATCGAAGCCAACGCGGCGGTGATGCTGCCCAAGGCGCAGGACGCCGAGGTGCTGGCCGCGCTCGGAGCCGCCGGGGTGGTCCCCCTCGTCGAAACAGCGGCCGGAATCCAGCGCGCCCGCGAGGTGTGCACGGCGCCGGGTGTCGTGCGGGTCGCGTTCGGCAGTGTCGATCTCGCGGCCGAACTGGGCGTGGCGCACGACGACCACCTCGCGCTCACCTACGCACGGTCGGCGCTGGTCGTGGCAAGCGCGGCGGCGGGACTGCCGGGGCCGATCGACGGCGTCACCACTGCCCTGCACGACACCGACGCCCTGCTTGCCGACCTGCGGCACGCTCGCAGGCTCGGTTTCACCGGAAAGTTGTGCGTGCACCCGAGCCAGGTGACACCGCTGCACGATTCGCTCAAACCCACACCGAGCGAACTCGACTGGGCAAAGCGGGTGCTCGCGGCGGCGGCCGACGGCGCCGCCGCCCAGGTCGACGGGCAGTTGGTGGACAAGCCAGTGGTCGAGCGGGCGCGCGGGCTGATCGAAAGGGAAGGCTGAAAGTGTACGAGTTGGACGCCGATGAGCAGGCCATAGTCGCCACGGTCCGCGACTTCGTCGACCGCGAGGTGCGGCCCGTCGCGCGCGAACTTGAGCACGCCAACGCCTACCCCGAGACGCTCATCGAGCAGCTGAAGGCCATGGGCGTGTTCGGCCTCGCCATCCCGCAGCCCTACGGTGACGTGCGGGTTTCCACCCCGTGCTACGCGATGATCACCGAGGAGCTGTCCAGGGGCTGGATGAGCTTGGCCGGGGCGATGGGCGGGCACACCGTGGTCTCCAAACTGCTGCTCGACTACGGCACCGAGGAGCAGAAGCGCAAGTATCTGCCGAGGATGGCGACGGGTGAGTTGCGCGCGACGATGGCGCTCACCGAGCCGGGCGGAGGTTCGGATCTGCAAGCGATACGCACCGTAGCCCGCCGCGACGCCGATGGCTATGTCATCAACGGCAGCAAGACATGGATAACGAACGCACGCAGGGCGGGGCTGGTGGCCCTGCTGTGCAAGACCGACCCCGATGCCGAGCCCGCCCACAAGGGCATCAGCGTGTTGCTGGTGGAGAAGGTGCCCGGCTTCACGGTGTCGCGAGATCTACCCAAGCTGGGCTACAAGGGTGTCGAGAGCTGCGAACTGTCCTTCGTGGACTGCCGGATGCCCGCCGACGCGCTGCTCGGCGAGGTGGAGGGCGAGGGGTTCGCGCAGATGATGCGGGGGCTGGAAATCGGCAGGATACAGGTCGCCGCCCGCGCGACCGGAGTCGGCAGGGCGGCACTGGACGACGCACTGCGGTACGCACAGGAGCGGGAGGCCTTCGGCAAGCCGATCTGGCGGCACGAGTCGGTGGGAAACCACCTCGCCGACATGGCGACGAAACTCACCGCCGCACGGCAGTTGCTGCTGCACGCTGCACGCCGGTTCGACAGCGGCGAGCGCAGCGACCTCGAAGCGGGGATGGCCAAGCTGTTCTGCTCGGAGACGGCGATGGAGATCGCCCTCAACGCGATTCGAGTACACGGCGGCTACGGCTACTCCACCGAGTTCGACGTCGAGCGCTACTTCAGGGACGCTCCGTTGATGATCGTGGGCGAGGGCACCAACGAGATCCAGCGCAACGTCATCGTCTCCCAGCTGGTGGCCAGGGGCGGACTGTGAACACGATCGCCTGACCGGCCTCGGCTGGACCGGTCAGGCGCAATCCACGCTGCTTCAGCACTTCCCGCAGCAGCCGCAGCCAGGTCCGGAGCAGGAAGCGCAGCATCCGCAGCCGGCCATGGTGATCACCACCCTTTCGACAGGAGTTCCCTTCCGGCAATCAACGCTATGCACATTGCGGTGATCACGACACCACTACCCGAGTGACACATGCCGGTTTCACTACGTAAGCAGACCCAGTCACGTGACAGATGCCGCACGCGAGCCCCGTTCCCTAGTTTCGACCCCATGGAAACCACCACACAGCTGCGGCTCGCGATCATCGTCGGCAGTACCCGCAAGGACCGGTTCGGACCAATTCCGGCCGCCTGGTTCGCCCAGCGGGCCCGGTCGTACGACGGCATGAGCGTGGACGTCATCGACCTCGCCGAACTGGAGTTGCCCAACTCACTCGACGGCTCAGTCGACGCGGAAAGGCTGGCCGACCGGCTCGCGATGGCGGACGCCTTCGTGATCGTGACACCGGAGTACAACCACAGCTACCCGGCTTCGCTGAAGACCGCCATCGACCACTACCGGCACGAATGGCAGGCGAAGCCCGTCGCGTTCGTCTCATACGGCGGAATGGGAGGCGGGCTGCGCGCGGTGGAGCACCTGCGCCAGGTCTTCGCCGAACTGCACGCGGCGACCGTGCGCGACACCATCAGCTTCCACAACTTCTGGGAACGGTTCGATGACAACGGCGAGCCGACGGACGCGGCCTCGTGCGGTTCCGCAGCCAAGGGCATGCTCGACCAACTCGCCTGGTGGGGGCACGCGCTGAGGGAGGCCCGCGCGAAGCGGCCGTATGCCGCGTGAACCTCCCGGGATGCTCCTGGCTTGACTTCTACTTAACTTTAAGTTGGAGCCTGTGCGCATGCCGCTCACCGAAACAAGGACGCTTGTCGGCCGCGCCGACGAGATCGCCACGATCGAGGCGCTGGTTTCCGATGCTCGCCAGGGCCGCGCCGCCGCACTCGTCATCCGTGGCGAGGCGGGCATCGGAAAGTCCGCGCTGCTGGAACACGCCGCGGCCAACTCCGACGGCATGCGACTGCTGCGCGGCAGCGCCGTTGAATCGGAGGCCGAGCTTCCCTTCGCCGGGCTGCACCTGCTCCTCGGCCCGGTACGCGAAAGCATCGAACGCCTTCCCGCCCCGCACGCCGGGGTGCTACGCAACGCGCTCGGCACCGGCAACGGACACACCGGCGACCGGTTCTCCGTCGGCGTCGCCGTGTTGACCTTGCTGGCCGAACTGTCAAAGGAATCACCGGTACTCGCGCTGGTGGACGACGCGCACTGGCTGGACTGGCCGACGAAGGAAACACTGCTGTTCGCCGCACGCAGGCTCGGTACCGAGCGGGTCGCGCTGCTGTTCACGGCCCGGGAGCCGGACGCACCAGCGTTTCCCGCGCGGGACATCGACCAGTTGCACCTGGACGGCCTCGGCACCGAGGCGGCCGAAGCGCTGCTGCGCACGCACGCTGCCGAACTGCCGCGACATCTGGCCGATCAGGTCGTGGCCGAGGCGATGGGAAACCCGCTGGCGCTGCTGGAACTGTCCTCGGCGCTGCTGCTGGACCGGGGACGACCCGAACCCCACGCGCTCGCCCCACTGCCCGCGCCCGACCGGGTCACCAAGACATTCGCCGACCGTATCCGTTCACTGCCCGAACGCACCAGAACGATCGTGCTGGTAGCCGCGGCAGACGGCACCTGCGACACCGGCAGGGTGCTCGCTGCGGCACGGTTGCTAGGCGCCGATATCACCGACCTGCGACTGGCCGAGGACGCCGGACTGCTCGCCTTCACCCAGACGTGCCTGTGGTTTCGGCATCCGCTGGTTCGCACGGCCGCCTACCACGACGCGCTGTTGCTGGACCGCATCGCGGTGCATCGCGCGCTTGCTCAGGTACTCGACCAGCCCGACGACGCCGACCGCAGGGCATGGCACCGCGCGGCCGCGAGCACAGGGCCCGACGAGGAGATCGCCGCCGAACTCGAACGCAGTGCCGAGCACGCCAGAGCCAGGGGCGGGTACTCCGCCGTGGTCATCGCCTACGAGCGGGCGGCCGCACTGACGCCGCGGCGGGCGGAGCGCGGCAGGAGGCTGCTCGCGGCCTCCCGCGCCGCCACCGATGCGGGGCAGCCACAGCGGGCCTGTGAGCTGGCGCGGCAGGCGACCGCCCAGCTCACGGACCCGGCACAGAAGGCGAAGGCAGCGATGATCCACGCCACGCTCGCCGACGACCAGGACCAGCCCGCCGAATCACGGCGCGTGCTCCGGCTCGCAGCGGATGAGGTGGTGACCTCCGCACCCGAACTGGCGAGCGAGTTGCTGTTCTGGGCAGTGAGCTCGGCCTGGACCGCCGGTGAGCCCGTCACGGCTGCCGTGATCGCCGACCACGCAGAGACGTTGCGGCTGCCTGGCGCGGACCGGGTCAGGGCACTGGCCGCCGCGGCGGGCGGTGACCTGGTGGCGGCCACCCGGGCACTGCGTTGGCTGCTCGACGCTCCCACGATGAGGACAGGCTGTGCCGACCGGGCGCTGACGCTGCGCTCGCGGACGAGGAACGCGGCCTGGCACGTGCTGCTCGGTGATCACGGCACCGCCCACGAGCAGGCGGCGGAGTTGGTGCGTCGGATACACGCCGACTCGGCGGACGGTGTGCTGCCGCGTGCGCTGGCCGTACTCGCCGACGCTCACCTCCACCTCGGCAGGCACCGGCAGGCCCTCGACACGGCGAAGGAGGGTATGCGCCTCGCCGAGAACATCGGGCAGCGGCACAGCGCGGCGCTGTTCGCCGGTGTACTCGCCCGGCTGTCGGCGATCGAAGGCGATGAGGCAGGCACCACCGCCCACGCCGCCGAGGCTTCCGCCGAGCGAGCTGCCGCTGCCCTCGGCCTGCTCGAACTGGGGCTCGGCAGGAACGACACCGCACTCGACCGGCTGACGGCCCTTGCCGACGAAACCGACCCGCTGCACGCGGTGGCCACCTTCCCCGACCTGGTGGAAGCGGCGGTGCGGGCACGGCAACCACAGCGGGCCGCCGACGCCGGCAAGCTGTTCAGCCAATGGGCGCAACTCAGCGATGCGACGTGGGCACTCGCCGTCTCACTGCGCTGCCGGGCGCTGCTCGGTGAGGACGAGGATCGCCTGTTCTCGGAAGCCGTCGAACTACACAGGCAGAGCCAGGACCACCCGTTCGAGCGGGCACGTACGGAGCTGGTCTACGGCGAGTACCTGCGCAGGGCGCGCCACCGCACCCGAGCGCGTCGCCTGCTGCGGTCGGCGCTGTCCGGCTTCGAACGGCTCGGCGCTCGATCCTGGGCCCAGCGTGCCCGCACTGAACTGCGGGCGACAGGCGAGCGGCTGACCACGCCAGGGCAGGAGTCGAATGGCACCGAACGGCTCACCCCGCAGGAGCTGCGGATCGTCTTGCTGGCCGCGGACGGGCTCAGCAACCGAGACATCGGCGACCAGCTCTTCCTCAGCCCAAGGACCGTCGGCTACCACCTTTACAAGGCCTACCCCAAGCTCGGCGTCTCTTCCCGGCGTGAGCTGGGCAAGCTCGGCCTGGCAAGCTGACCGCGCCGCGACCATGCCAGACTGCGCACCGTGGAGTACCTACTCACGGCCGAACTGACCTCGCCCGCCGACAGCCAGGACCTCGACCCGTTACAGCAGGTCGGGGTGGTCTCGTTGCTGGACAGCAGGCTGAACAGTCTCGTGAGCATCGAGGGTCCGGACGGCACCGAGATCACCCCGATCGAGCACTCCCTGAAGGTTCACCTCGGAGGGGCGATCGTGCACTGGTTGCTCGACGCGCCCGCGCTCGTGCTCGCCGAGGACGCCACCCGCACCGTGCTCGACCAGATCCTCGACGAGATCGAGTTGCTCGCGGGCTGGGAGGTGAAGCACTGCGCGGTGACGGCGACCGACGATCAACTGGCGAGCGCGCTCGCCGCCACCGAGCCGGAGCCCGGCCTGGTCGGCGACGTCGACCACATGCCGGAGGAGGAGCTCGGCGACCGGCGGGCTCGGCTGCTGCGCGCGGGCGAGCAGTTGCGTGCGCTGGACCTCGGCACCCTCGGCGACGTCACCACCGAGGAGGCAGGTTATGTCGCGGGCGCGCTGATGCACGGCATCGAGATGCTGACCGACGAGTTGTTCGGCGACATCCAGCTACTGGAGGACGAAGACGCCACCGCGGACGAGGTGGAGGCACTGTGGGTGCTGGACGAGCTGCCCGAGCAATACGCTGATCGCTACGGTCCACTGTTCGCGAAGCAACTGTTGGTGACCACGGCCATCCTCGGCTTCCGCCTCACCCGGCCGGACTGGGAACCGCCGCTGTGCCTGGCGGAGGCTCTCGCGCTGCGACTCGCCAAGGCAAGGGCCGAGCTTGAACTCGATCTCGCCGGAGTGCTGGACGAGGACCGCGTGGAACACATTTTCGCGCTGTTCGACGAGATCGCTTTCGAAAACCGCGACCACGAATTGCTGTACGACTCGGACACGGTCTCGGTTGACCCCGGCGCACAATTCGAGGAATGGTTTCGGCCACGCACCGGCGGGACCCGGCCGCTACACCCCTACCTCGCCGACGAGGACGACTGAGGCCTCCGGTCGCGCTGCCGGTAGGTCAGCCACGCGCTGGCGATGCCAAGCGTCACCAGCACCAGCCCCACCACCACGTCGTTGATGAGGGCGACGTCGCCTCGGCGGGCCGCCGCGTGATCGAGGACGAACGCCGACACGACCAGCCAACCACCCAGTGCGGCGTTGACGAGGCTCAGCGCGGGCAACGCTCGGGGAAACACCACCCTGAACAAGGCGAGCGTGCCAACGACGACAGCGAGTGTGACGTCGTTCGTATCCACCGCGGCCTCCAGGCCCGGGAAGCCGTAGTGAAGCGCGAACGGAGCGAAGCCCAGCCACACCGCGCTGAGAAAGATGAGCGAACTCGGCAAGCTGGGCGTCGGCAGACCTTCGACCGCCTGCCCGATCCAGAATTGGTTCTCTCCCACCACGCGACCCGACATTTCCGACTCCTTGGCTGCCGTACCCGGCCGGTGTCTTCGAAAAGTCCTTCTCGAGTATGGCACCGCGAGTCAATCAGCATCGACCTCGGAATGTGATTTGCGAGGCTCGCGTGAAATTTCTGGTTCGCCGGTTCGGCCGTTTTCTCACCTTTGCCGATCACGTGTGCGGGTACGTGGTGCCCTGTCGCGGCGTACTGCTCGTCGAGCAGTACGGGACCATCCTGGTATGGAATTAGTTGGCCGGGAGCCGAAGGGAAACCATGAGCGACCTCTGGTGGCAGACCGCTGTGATCTACCAGGTCTACGTGCGCAGCTTCGCCGACGGCAACGGCGGAGGCGTCGGTGACCTACCTGGCGTGCGTGACAGGCTCGACTACCTCGCTGGCCTAGGGGTGGACGCGGTGTGGCTCACCCCGTTCTACGTCTCTCCGATGGCCGACGGCGGATACGACGTAGCCGACTACCGCGCGGTGGACCCACTGTTCGGCGACCTTTCCGACGCCGAGGCGCTGATCGCCGACGCGCACGCTCGCGGGCTGCGGGTCATCGTCGACGTGGTGCCCAACCACACGTCCTCACAGCATCCGTGGTTCGTCGAGGCGCTCGCCTCTCCGGCAGGCTCGGCGGCGAGGCAGCGCTACATCTTCCGGGACGGATGCGGCGACGAGCCACCCAACGACTGGGAGTCGATGTTCGGCGGGTCGGCCTGGACACGGGTACCGGACGGGCAGTGGTACCTGCACCTGTTCGACCCCGCGCAGCCGGACCTCAACTGGGAACACCCTGACGTGCGTACGGAGTTCGACGACATCCTGCGGTTCTGGCTCGACCGCGGTGTCGACGGCTTCCGGATCGACGTCGCACACGGCATGGTGAAGGCGGACGGACTACCCGACGCGGGCTGCACCGGCCAGGCGAGGCTGGTGGTCAGCGGGGAACTGCCGTACTTCGACAGGGACGGCGTGCACGAGATCTACCGGGAGTGGCGCAAGGTCCTCGACTCCTACCCGGGTGAGCGAATCGGGGTGGCCGAGGCGTGGGTACGCAGCCCTGACCGGCTGGCGCGCTACCTCAGGCCCGACGAGTTGCACCAGGCGTTCAACTTCCACTACATCACCACCGGCTGGTCGGCGCGGGAGTTTCGCGAGGTCATCGACACCTCCCTCGCCGCGGTTTCCGATGTCGGCGCGCCCACGACCTGGGTGTTGTCCAATCACGACGTCGAGCGCCACGTCACCCGCTACGGCGGAGGAGCCACCGGGCTGCGCAGGGCACGGGCGGCGGCGTTGCTCACCTTGGCCCTACCCGGCTCGGTGTACCTGTACCAGGGGGAGGAACTTGGGCTGCCGGAGGTGACCGACCTGCCGGACGAGGTGCTCACCGACCCGGTGTGGGAGCGTTCCGGCCACACCGACCGCGGTCGTGACGGCTGCCGGGTCCCACTGCCGTGGTCGGGGAAGGAGCCGCCGTTCGGCTTCGGCACATCGCCGTGGTTGCCGCAGCCGCGCGAGTGGGCCGCGCTGACGGTCGAAGCCCAGGACGGCGATCCCGGCTCGACACTGTCGCTGTACCGCACGGCGTTGCGGCTGCGGCGCGCCCTGTCCGATGCCGAACTACGGTGGCTTGACCACGGCCGCGAGGTGCTGGCCTTCACGAGGGGGACCGGCTTCGCCTGCACCGTGAACTTCGGTTCGGCTCCGGTCACCTTGCCGCGGCCGGGCAGGTCGCTGCTGGCCAGCTGTGCGGAGTCCGAACTCGGCGGCGACGACCGCGCCATCGTCCTTCCCGGGGACAGCGCCGTGTGGTGGAGCAGGGACTCCGACCGTTGACGGCTTCGGTCGATCAGGCTGATGGTGAACCGGCGATTCGACCCTGAGCGCAGAACTCGCGGGCAGGAGCGGGGGACTCGCGGGCAGGAGCGGGGGCAACTGGTATGGACCTGGGTGCTGCGGACACGTCCGTGAGCGGGCTTCGCCGCAGCCCACTCAAAGCAGCCGGGGCACCACGAACCACAACACGGCGAACAGCACACCGACGAGGCCGCCCAGCACGATCATGGCGACCGGGCCGTAGACCACCTTGCCGATCAACGCGACGGTGAGGGTGACCGCCACGGCCAAGCACGCCAGGCCCGCGATGACCACCTTGTTGCCGACCCGCAGGATGGCGGTCCGCCTTCCCGCACGGAACAGCAGCCGGTGCCAGACGGCTGGCGCGGTCAGCAACGCGGTGGCCGAGGCGGTGACCAGGACGGTGACCAGGTGTAGCCCCTTCTCGAACCCGCTGGCCTGCCGGAAGGTGCCGGTGAAGACAACCGCCAGCAGGAAGCCGAACAGGATCTGTACACCGGCCTGCGCCACCCGCAACTCGCCAAGCAGTTCGTTCACGTTGCGCGCTAGGCGCTTGTGGCGCGGCTCGTCGGTGTCGTTCACGGCGACACACCCACCTTTCGTGGCTCGACCACCACAGCGGCTTCGCTGCCTCGCTCGTGCCAGCCCAACCCCGTGATGGAAGCGACGACCACGACCAGCCCGATCCATTGGGTGACCGAAAGAGTCGCACCCAACACCGTCACGCTCACCAAGGCGGCCGTCACCGGGAAGGCCAGCTCGGCAAGTGTGGCGCGAGCCGCGGGCGTCGCCCGCATGCCGACGTAGTACAGGCTCAGCGCGAGCAGCCCCGGAACCAGCGCCAACAGCGCGACACCGACCGCGTTTCCCCAACCCACCGCGAACGGATTCCCCTGCACGGCCACCACAATCGCGGCGAACGGCAGGCCGATCGAGAATCGCAACACGGTGACCTCCGCGGGGCGCAGCCTGGCCGACACCAGCCTCGCGAGCACGGTGCCCGCCGCCCACAACGCCGCCGCACCGAGCGCGAGCAACGCGGTCCGAGCGGCGGCGACCTCGACCTCGAACGGATCGGCGAAGGCCAGCAGCCAGGCACCGAGCAGCGCGGGTAGTGCGAACAGCAGGTAGCCGCCGCGCAGCCGCTCACCGAGCAGCAAGAAAGCCGCCAGCATGGCGAACAGCGGCTGCAGCTTCTGCAACACCAGCGGCGTCACCGGATCGCCGCTCTGGAACGCAGCGGTGAACAGGGCGGTAGCCAGCGCCGAGGAACCACCGCCGATCACGAGCACGGCGACCCATTCAACGGGCCCACACGCGAGCAGCGCGCGTACCGCCCTCGGCAGCAGCGGCAACAACACGGCCACGACCAGCAGGTGCTCGGCGAACACCACGGTCGCGGCCGGCAAGGCGTCGGCCAGCGGCAGCCGCAACAATCCATCCGTGCCCCACAGCGCGGCCGCGACGGCCACCAGCCATGTCCGGTCGGGTCGCGCCGACCCCTCAAGGTGTGCCGTTGTCACGCGTTGAGGCTACGAGGCCTCAGCTGGCGAACAGCCGTGCGTATCAGCCATTGGAATAACTCCACGGAGTGATCCGGTTGCGGACCGTCTCCGACTCTGGTTAGCACGACATATGCGACCCCGAAATCTTCCAACCCTGCTGTTCACCACCGCCGTCGCCTCGGCCGCCGTGCTCACCGGCACGCAGGGCGCCATCGCCGCGCCGGAATCCGACGACGCAGAAGTCAGAATCGTCAAGGGCACTTTTGAGGAGGAGTACAGCCTCGACGCCGCGGCGCTGACCTACTACCCGACGCTCGTGCCCGCAGGCGCTGAGGCGGGCGTGGTGTCCGCCTCTCAGTCGATGACCGGAACGGTGACCAAGCTCGCCGTCTCCGGTCTCGTGCCGAACCGGGCGTACGGAGCGCACGTGCACACCGACCGGTGCGGCCCGACCGGGGCCGACGCGGGCCCGCACTACCAGAACGTGCCGGACCCGAATCCACCGTCGACCGATCCCGCCTACGCCAACCCCGCCAACGAGATCTGGCTGGACTTCACCACCGACAGCGAGGGTTCCGCGAGCGCGGTGTCCGAGGTGGACTGGGTCTTCCAGGACCCGAGGCCGAGGTCGGTCGTGATCCATGAGCGGCACACCTCGACCGGGACGGGGGTGGCAGGCGAGGCCGGAGAGAGGCTGGCCTGCGTCAACGTCAACTTCTGACCACCGCCAACCGACCACACCCGCCGCCGATCCGTACCGACCTCCGGCTCGACCGAGCGCGCCCCTTCACGGTCAGCCCTCAATCCAGTAGGAAGTGACTCGTTTGGTCTTCGCGGTCTTGCCGTGGCCGCTGAACTTGTAGACGTCGCAGCAGTGCAACCGGCTGCCTGTGGGGAACTCGACGGTGCTGCTCACCGCCGCCTCGTCGCCATGCGGGATGATCATGTCGAGGTGCGGCGTCGTAACCTGCTGCTCGACAGCCGCACCGGGTGCCACGGCGAAGTTTCGCTCGCACGCATCCCTCTGACGAAGGCGCGTGACCTCACGTACCTGACGAGTGGGCAAATGGACGATGCCCACCCGCTACCCCAGGGGCTTCGTCGCCGGTCAGCGCCATCGGTGACAATGAGTTGCGTGACCGCGCCCGTTACCAAGCCCGCACTGAAGATTGGCCCCTACGAGGTCGATCCTCCCGTCGTGCTGGCTCCCATGGCAGGCATCACCAACATCGCGTTCCGCGGGCTGTGCCGCGAGTACGGCGCTGGTCTCTACGTCTGCGAGATGATCACTGCCCGTGCCGTCGTGGAACGCCACCCCGGCACGATGCACATGATGAGCTTCGACAAGGGTGAATATCCGCGCTCGATGCAGCTGTACGGCGTCGATCCAGCCACCATGAGTGAGGCCGTCAAGATCATCGTCGGAGAGGGGCTCGCCGATCACATCGACGCCAACTTCGGCTGCCCAGTCGCGAAGGTGACCCGCAAGGGCGGCGGCGCGGCTCTGCCGTACAAGCGCAAGCTGTTCTCCCGCATCGTCGCCGCATCGGTGAAGGCCGCCGACGCGGCGGGCGTGCCTTTCACCGTCAAGTTCCGCGTCGGCATCGACGACGACCACCACACCTACCTCGACGCCGGGCGCATCGCGGAGGCGGAAGGCGCGGCGGCCGTGGCGCTGCACGCCCGCACAGCCGCGCAGCGATACTCCGGTAACGCCGACTGGTCCCACATCGCCCGGCTGAAGGAAGCCGTCGACACCATCCCGGTGCTGGGCAACGGCGACATCTTCAGCGCGGACGACGCGTTGCGCATGGTCAACGAAACCGGCTGCGACGGCGTCGTCGTTGGCAGGGGATGCCTGGGCAGGCCATGGCTGTTCGGCGAACTCGAGGCCGCGTTCAGCGGCAGGCCGGTGCCGGAAGGGCCCACACTCGGCGAGGTGGCACGGGTGCTGCGCAGGCACGCGGAGCTACTCGTGCAGCACGACGGGCACAGCAAGGCCATGCGCGATCTGCGCAAACACATGGCCTGGTACTTCATGGGCTTCCCCGTCGGCTCCGAGTTGCGCAGGCGGTTCGCCATGGTGTCCTCGCTCGAGGAACTGGACGAACTGATCGGCCAGCTCGACAGCGACGCCCCGTTCCCCACCGACGCGCTCGGCCCACGCGGCAGGCAAGGATCGCCGGGGAAGGTGACGTTGCCGCACGGCTGGCTCGCCGACCCCGACGATCCCCGAGTTCCCGAGGGCGCCGACCTGATGCACTCAGGCGGCTAGCCGAAACGCCAGCTCGGTTTCCCACTTGTCGCGATCGGGCTCAGCCCGAGGGTCGGTCTTGAACCACTCGAGGCGACACCCCCAACGCTCACCATCCGGGGCGCGTTCCATGTCCCACTCCAGGCCCCGCTCCCGCGCCCAGCCCAGCAGCGCGCTGATGCTGGTGGACAGTTTGTCCGGGTGGCCGACATGGGTCATGGTCGCGTACCTGCCCGCGGGCAACACACCGCCGCACAAGCCGTCGCCGCCTTCGACCGGTGTCGCCACCGGCACACCGGCTTCCACCTCGAGTTCCCGCTCGACGTCGATGAGGTAATAGCGGAAGAACGGCGGACCCGCGGGCGCGATGCCGCGTTCGCCGAGCCAGGCGAAGATCTCCGGGATGCGGTCGGCGACCAGCCCGAACGTGGTCATCGTGATCGTCGCCCGTACACCGACGTACGGCTGCTCGGCACGGTCGCGCACCGTAGCTTCGACACTCATACTCAGCCTCCTGTCGTATCGGATGTGCCTTTCGAGAACGGCACACCACTGGTACGAGGCGGCTCTTCGAAACTCATCGGCAAGCCGAACAACCCGAACAACCGAGCGCCCAGATACGTGGTGGTTGCGCCGATGAGGTCGTCGACAAGGTCCACGACCACCAGCGCGAACGGTTCGCCGTCGCGGTACTGGGCGAAGGCGGGAGCACCGCTGGCCGCAGTGGGGAGCAACCGTGCGCCCTCGCACGGCTTGTCGGCTTCGGCTGCCAGCAACACCTGGCGGATGTGCTCTCTACCCCGCAGCCACCAGGTGAACGGCGGCATCGACATCGTCGCGTCCTCGTGCAGTAGCGCCGTCAGTGCCGCGACGTCATAGTTCTCGAATGCTTTCAGGTAGCGAGCCAGCAACTCCCGCTGCCGAGTCCCTGCGGGCTCGCCAGGGCGGGCGGTGTCGCGGCTGGCCAGGGTCGAACGGGCCCGCTGCAGCGCGCTGTTGACCGCGGCGACGGTGCACCCGAGCAGCCGCGACACCTCGTCGGCGTGCCAACGCAGCACGTCTCGGAGGATGAGCGCCGCGCGCTGCCGAGGCGGCAGGTACTGCAGTGCGGCCACGAAGGCCAGCCGCACGCTCGCCCGCAACGCGGTCAACTCAGCGGGATCGCCGTGAGCCGGGAGCACGTGGGCGTCCGGAACCGGCTGAACCCACCTGTGTTCCGGCAGCGGCTCGCCCAGCTCCGCTCCTGGCCTGGCCGCCGGGCCGAGGTCCATCGCGAGTGCCCGGCGTTGTGAACCGCGGAGCATGTCGAGGCACACGTTGGTGGCGATGGCGTAGAGCCAGCTGCGGAGGCTCCCTCGGTCGCTGTCGAAACCGTCCCGGTTCCGCCACGCGCGCAGCATCGTCTCCTGCACCGCGTCCTCGGCTTCGAACCCGCAGCCCAGCATCCGGTAGCAGTAGCCGCGCAACTCGACCCGGTACGTCTCGGCCTGTTCGAGGCCAGCGGTCCCCATGAGCCGCAATGATGCACCGGAGCTCCCACATCCGTCCGCGAGCGCGGACGAGGAGTCGCAATGCGTGCCGTTACCCACACTTTCCGTGCCCGTTTCATTGGTCCATGCACCATGATGGGTAGGCTGCGCCCACTCAGGTGCCCCTGGACAGGTGTAGGAACAACTCTGCGTAAAAAAGTACAGCCGTGATGTCGTCACGAACGGCGTATATCCGTACGATAACGAACGCTGCCCACGCGGCGATCAAGTAGCAGGTGGTGCGCCGAGTGGCGCCCACCCCGAGTGCGAAGGGAGAGTGCGTGTCCGACGACCACGACGCTCCCGGCATCACTCCCCAGGCCGCGAAGTGGCGGGCACAGGCCCAGCTCAATCGCAAGAACGCCGAGCGAAGGCGCAGGCGCTCGCTCGACACGCAGGGCGGTATCAGTGTCTCCGAAGTTGTAGCGAGGCACACCGGTCAGCGGCCTCGTTTCCAGGCCGCCGAGCGCCCGGCGCCGCCCAGACAGCAGGGCAGACCGCCTGAACCCAAGGCGGCGGAGGCCCCTCCGGCACCACCGGTGCGGCCCCGTCGCCAGGCCCCTTCGCGGCCGAGGGAGGATCCCCCGCCTCCACCGGTGGCGCCGAGCCGAGAACCAATGGGTTCGGGACCGTTCCCCCGGCAGTCCCCGCGCCCGCAGGCCACGCCACCGCCGCCAAGAAGGCAACCACCGCCCCCCTCGGTGCAACCCCGCCCCGAAGCTCCCCGACCCGAACAACTACGTGCGGAACCACAACGGCTGGAACCAGCACGACCAGAGCCACCACCACACCCACAACAGGCACTGCAAGCACACCGTGTCGAACCGCTGCGGCCGGAGCCGCCACGAGCGGAGCCACCACGCGTCGAGCGGTCACGGCCGGAGTTCGCGAGGGTTGAGCCACCACCGCGCGTCGAGCAGCACAGGTCGCTGCCGAGGCCAGGGCAGCCGCAAGTGGAGCCGCCCCGCCGACCGCCCGCGCGCGCCGAGCGGCCACCTGTGCCCGCCGTGCCGCCGCCCGCCCCGCCGACCGCGCAGGTGGCGGCTCTGCTCGACGACGGCGACGCGCGGCTGACCAGCACACCGCCGCCTCCCCCGAAGCGGTCAGGGCAGGCGGCGCCACCGCCGCCTCCCCGGCCCAGGCAGGCACCACCGCCGCCGCCGGAACGGTCTCTCGAAGACCGGCTCACGATGACCGATCAACTCGAGCCGGTCGACGACGCGACCAAGTACCGGCGCAAGATCGACGATTCGCTTGCCCGGTTCTCCGCGGCGCACGACGAACTGGAAGCCGAGGAACAGGAGCGCCGCAGGCGTCGCAGCCGGCTGGTGGCCCGGCTCGAGCAGACCAGGACGAAGCTACAGCGCGTGGTCTCCACCGCGCGGGGTTCCGGCACGCCACGGCGTGACGGTGACCCCGACGACGCTGAGGAGGATGCTCAAGGGGCTGCTGAGCCGGACCTGGAGCAGGAAGAGTCAGCCGACGGAGACAACAAGGCCGAGCGGCAGGCTGGCGTCACGACGCGGACCAAGCTCGGACGGCTTGACCGCGCGCTGGCCGGTCGGGCCACGTGCATCGTCATCGCCGTGCTCGTCTTCCTCGCCACCGGAGTCGCCTGGGGCGCCAAGACCTGGTTCAACTCCAAGTTCAACGAGATCGCGGCGCTCGACGAGAACTCGGCCGACATCCGCAACGCCTCCGCCCAACTCGGCGACGAGAACTTTCTCATCGTCGGCTCCGACACCCGTGAGGGCGCGGCAGCCGAGGAGAACGTCGGAGACGCCGACGGCATCCCGGGCGCACGCTCCGACACGGTGATGCTCGCGCACGTCCCCAAGGACCGCAGGCGCGCCGTGGTCGTCTCGTTCCCGAGGGACCTCGAGGTGAGCCGCCCCGCGTGCGAGCGATGGGATTCAGCCACGGGGGAGTACGGCGAGGTCATCGAGGCAGCCGAGCGGGTGAAGCTCAACTCGGCATTCACCGTCGGTGGCCCCCGCTGTGTCACCAAGCTCATCCAGCAACTGTCCGGAATGAAGATCAACCACTTCGTCGGCATCGACTTCCACGGCTTCAAGGGCATGGTCGACGCGGTCGGCGGCGTAACCGTGCACCTCGACGAGCCGATGCGCGACCAGGAACTCGGCCTCATCGTCGCCGAGACCGGTGACGTGGTGCTGCGCGGCGATCAGGCCCTGAACTTCGTTCGGGCACGCAAGGTCTACGGCGACCCGACATTCTCCGACTACGGCCGGATGCAGCGGCAGCAGCAGTTCATGTCGTCGCTGCTGAAGGCGACGCTGTCACGGAACGTGCTGCTCGACATGGGCAGGCTGAACGACTTCGTCAACGCGTTCGCCTCCTCGACGTTCGGCGAGAACATCGGTGTGGACGAACTGCTCACCCTCGCTCAGTCGATGCGGGGGCTCGACGCGGGCAGCGTCCAGTTCCTCACCGTGCCTACCGTCGGCGAGGCCAACGAACGCGGCAACGAGGTATTGCTGGAGCGGGAAACTCGTGACCTCTTCCAAGCGCTGATCGAGAACACGCCGATGCCCGGCGAGGAGCCGAAGCGCGGCAAGTCCGGTCCCGAACAGACGACGCCTTCCTCCGGCACCTCGCAGGCCGCACCCATGTAGCCCACATATAAGCCCGGGTTCACCTTGGGTTCACTTCGCGATGCTCCCACGGTGCCGCACCGGACGTAGAGTGGCCGGCATGCGCGAGGCTTACCACGTTGAACTCGAGAATCTGGCCGAACGGCTCGCGGGCATGTCCGGCCAGGTCGCCGACGCCATGGAGCGAGCGACCAAGGCCATGCTCGAGTCCGATCTCGAATTGGCGGAGCGGGTCATCAGTAGCGACTCCCTGGTGGACGACGCACGCGCGGACTGCGAGGAGCAGGCATACGCGTTGCTGGCACTACAGGCCCCCGTCGCGACAGACCTGCGGGTCGTGCTCGCCGCCATCCACGCCGCGGAAAGCCTTGAGCGGATGGGTGACCTGGCACTTCACGTTGCCAAGGCCGCCCGCAGGCGTCACCCTGACCCGGTGCTGCCGGAGAACGTGCGGCCGTACTTCGCCGAGATGGGCAAGGCCGCGGTTCGCCTCGCCCGGCGCGCCGAGCAGGTCATCCGCACCAGGGACGTGGAGGCGGCCAGGGCTATCGAGACCGATGACGACCAGGTGGACGACATCCACCGGCACCTGTTCAGCGTGCTGATGGACAAGGACTGGCCGCACGGGGTCGCCGCGGCCGTGGACGTCACCCTGCTCGGGCGGTTCTACGAGCGCTACGCCGACCACGCCGTTTCGGTCGCCAAGAGGATGGTGTTCGTTGTCACTGGCCGGATGCCGGGGTACTCCGCCACCGAGGCGTGAGCGAGGTATGAGCGCACATGACCGGCGTGAGCAGCACCAACCGGCCATTTTCCGGACCACTACGGTAGAGCTGCGCGCTAACACTGCGTCACGACTCCGTAATGTCGCTGTGACGTACTTCCAATGTCAAGTTGCGTTCATGTTTCGTTCACCAGCACTGCCCTGCCGTGTCATGTCGCCGCCCTAGCGTCCAGCCGCGTGAGCATCCCCAGTGGTCGGCTGCTGCCGGCCGCGAGACTCGGAAGAGGTTTACTGTGAAGCGTTACCCACTGGGCCGCGTTCTCGCCCTCCCAGCGGCGGCCGCGCTCACCTTCGGCCTTGTGGCCTGTGGCTCGGCGAACGAGGAAGGCGGGGGCAACGAGTCCGGTAACGGTGGCTCGGGCCTTTCGGGCACGATCTCGGGCGCGGGCGCGAGCTCGCAGGACGCCGCACAGCAGGCCTGGCAGGCGGGCTTCATCGGCAAGAACCCTGATGTGACGGTCAACTACGACCCGATCGGCTCCGGCGGTGGTCGCGAGCAGTTCGCCTCGGGGGGTTCCGACTTCGGTGGCACCGACGCCTACCTCGACGAGGAGGAACTCGCGGCTGCCAAGAAGCGGTGCGGCGAGGTCGTCGAGATCCCGACCTACGTCTCGCCGATCGCGGTCATCTTCAACGTCGAAGGCGTCGACGAGCTGAACCTCAAGCCCGCCACGATCGCCAAGATCTTCAACCAGAAGATCACGAAGTGGAACGACCCGGCAATTGCCGCCGACAACCCGGGTACGAAGCTGCCGGACACGGCGATCTCGCCGGTGAACCGCTCGGACGAGTCCGGTACCACCGAGAACTTCGTCGAGTACCTCAAGGCCGCCGCGCCGCAGGACTGGCCGCACGAAGTCAGCGGCGACTGGCCGGTCAAGGGTGGTGAGGCCGCGCAGGGCACCTCTGGTGTCGTGCAGGCCGTGACCAACGGCAACGGCACCATCGGCTACGCCGACGCCAGCCAGGCGGGCGACCTCAGCACCGCCAAGGTCGGTGTCGGCGACGAGTTCGTCGGCTACTCCCCGGAGGCGGCGGCCAAGGTGCTCGAGGTCTCCAAGCGGGTGGAGGGTCGCGGCGAGTACAGCTTCGCCTACGACCTCGCCCGTGACACCACCGAGTCGGGCACCTACCCGATCGTGCTGGTGTCCTACGAGATCGCGTGCACCAACTACGACGACGCGAACAAGGCCAAGCTGGTCAAGGGTTACCTCGACTACATGATCAGCGAAGAGGGCCAGCAGGCCTCCGCCAAGTCCGCGGGGTCGGCGCCGATCTCCGACCAGCTGCGTCAGGAGATCCAGCCCGCGGTGGACGCGATCGGCTCCGGTAGCTGACATCGACATCGGTTCCACACTGTCCGGGTGGCCACCCCGCTGGGTGACCACCCGGACATCCGCGTAAGAAGGGATTGCACGTGTTCCCCAGCACAGCGGAGAGGTCGCGGGCACGAAAAGTGCCGCAGCGGCCAGGGGACCGCATCTTCGCGGGCGCCTCGACCGCAGCGGGCGTCCTTATCCTCATCGTCCTCGCAGGGGTCGCCGCGTTTCTGCTCGTGGAGGCCTGGCCCTCGCTGACCGCTCCCGCGCAGGACATCCCGGGCGGCGAGGGAGTCGCGGTCTACGTGTGGCCGCTGCTGTTCGGCACCCTGCTCTCCGCGATGTTCGCGCTACTGCTGGCCGCGCCACTTGCGGTGGCGATCGCGCTGTTCGTCACCTACTACGCGCCTCGCCGGATCTCCCAAGCGCTGGGCTACCTCATCGACCTGCTCGCCGCCGTGCCCAGCATCATCTACGGCCTGTGGGGGTTCACCCAGCTCGCGCCGCTGACGGTCGAACCGACCACCTGGCTTTCGGAAAACCTCGGCTTCATCCCGTTCTTCGCGGGACCACCTTCCGCGACCGGCCGCACCATGCTGGTGGCGATCCTCGTGCTCGCGGTGATGATCCTGCCGATCATCACCGCCGTGGTCAGGGAGGCGTTCCGGCAGACACCTCGGCTGCACGAGGAAGCCTCGCTCGCCCTCGGTGCGACCCGCTGGGAGATGATCAAGATGGCGGCGCTGCCTTTCGGCAGGTCGAGCATCATCGGTGCGTCCATGCTGGGGCTCGGCCGAGCGCTCGGCGAGACCATGGCGGTGGCGATCGTGCTGTCGGTGTCGGGCGGCGTCACCTTCAACCTCATCGGCACGGGTAACCCCTCGACCATCGCCGCCAACATCGCTTTGCAGTTCCCCGAGTCGACAGGCATCGCCGTCAACACCCTGATCGCGTCCGGGCTCGTGCTGTTCGCCCTCACGCTGGTGGTCAACATGGCTGCCCGTGCGGTGATCGAGCGGCGCAAGGAATTCTCGGGAGCCAACTGATGCCCACTCCGACAACCTCCCGCGAACCGGGGCAACCCGACCTGTACGCGCCACTGACCGGTGTCCCACTGACCCACGGTCAGTTGCCAAGAGGGGCATCCGTCGGCACGCTCGCCGCGACGGTGCTGGCGGCGGGCGCTCTCGTGCTGTTCGGCGACTGGAACGTGGCGGCGACCGCGGTTCTCGCCGCCGTGACCTACACCGTCGCGATCTACGTGTGGTCGCGTGCCGTCGAGGGTCGGAGGAAGGCCGTCGATCGGCTGGTGACAGCCGTTGTGACGTGCGCGTTCCTGCTGGCGCTGCTGCCGCTGATCTCCGTGATCGTCACGGTGGTCTCGAAGGGCATCGCCCGCTTCGACGTGGAGTTCTTCACCTACTCGATGCGCGGCGTCGTCGGCGAGGGCGGTGGTGTCTACCACGCCATCATGGGGACGCTCATCATCACCGGGCTCGCCACCGTCATCTCGGTGCCCGTCGGCATGCTCACCGCGATCTACCTGGTGGAGTACGGGCGAGGCCGCCTCGCCAAGGCCATCACGTTCTTCGTCGACGTGATGACCGGTATCCCCTCGATCGTGGCAGGTCTGTTCGCGTACGCGCTGTTCGCGCTGATCTTCGGCCCCGGGATACGCATGGGCATCATGGGTGCCATCGCGCTGAGCGTGCTGATGGTTCCCGTGGTGGTCCGATCCACCGAGGAGATGCTCAAGCTGGTGCCCAACGAGCTGCGGGAGGCGTCCTACGCGCTAGCGGTGCCGAAGTGGCGAACGATCCTCAAAGTGGTGCTGCCCACCGCGCTGGCCGGAATCGCCACCGGTGTGACGCTGGCCATCGCCAGGGTCATCGGCGAGACCGCACCGCTGTTGGTCACGGTGGGCATTACCAGCAGCGACAACTTCGATCCGTTCGACGGCCGCATGGCAACCCTGTCGGTATTCTCGTACTACCAGTACGTGACACCTGGCTACCCACCGGAACCGGCACTGGAGCGGGCATGGGCGGCAGCGCTTCTGCTCATCATCATCGTCATGCTGCTCAACCTTGTCGCGCGGCTCATCTCCCGGCTGTTCGCACCGAAGACCCGCGGGTGAGCGGGACACAGGATAGGAAAGCACTGTGGCAAAGCGCATCGAGGTCAAGGATCTCGACATCTACTACGACAAGTTCCTCGCCGTGCAGGGCGTGTCGATGACGATCCAGCCACGGGCGGTCACCGCGCTGATCGGCCCTTCCGGCTGCGGCAAGTCGACGTTCCTGCGCACGCTCAACCGGATGCACGAACTGGTGCCGAACGCCCGCGTCGAGGGCAAGGTCTTCATGGACGACCAGGACCTCTACGCGCCCGGGGTAGACCCGGTGCGGGTCCGCAGCCAGATCGGCATGGTGTTCCAGCGCCCCAACCCATTCCCGACGATGTCGATATACGACAACGTCGCCGCGGGCATGAAGCTGAACAGCAGGCGCATGAAGCGATCCGAACTGGACGACCTGGTGGAGCGATCGCTGCGCTCGGCGAACCTGTGGGAGGAGGTCAAGGACCGGCTCGGCAAGCCCGGTTCTGGCCTTTCCGGCGGGCAGCAGCAGCGTCTTTGCATCGCGAGGGCCATCGCGGTGCAGCCGGAGGTGCTGTTGATGGACGAGCCGTGTTCGGCCCTCGATCCGATCTCGACACAGGCCATCGAGGACCTGATGCTCGAGTTGAAGGCGAACTACACCATCGTGATCGTGACGCACAACATGCAGCAGGCAGCGCGGGTCAGCGACACCACGGGCTTCTTCAACCTGCGTGGTGTGGGCCAGCCCGGTGAGCTGGTGGAGATCGACGAGACCGCGAAGATCTTCTCAACCCCCAGCCAGAAGGCCACCGAGGACTACATCTCCGGACGCTTCGGCTGACCTGCTGGACGCGGCGGCCCGGCGGGGATCATCGCCGGGCCGCACGCTCACGGGGCGTACTGCACGTCCGTCTCGACGGTCTCGAAGCCAAGGCCACGGTAGACCGCCACCGCGGGCGCGTTGTCGCCCTCGACGTAGAGAATCACCTGGCGCAGCCCCAGTGCCCGCAGGTGACGCAGACCGGCCAGCGTCAACGCCTTGCCAAGGCCACCGCCCTGCGCGCTCGGGTCCACCCCGACCACGTACACCTCACCGACCGGCTCACCACCGAACCGGTCGGGGTTGGCCTCGTGGACCTTCGTCCAGTGAAAGCCCACGATCCGCCCGCTTTCGTTCTCGGCGAGGAAGAACCCGTCCGGATCAAACCAGTCCTCCTGCTCGGCTCGCCGCAGGTCCTCGACCCCGAAGGCACTCTGCTCGGGGTGCCAGTCGAAGGCACGCGCGTTGACGTCGATGACGCCCTGCTCGTCTTCGCCGGGCACGAAGGTGCGTAACCTCAGGCCCCGCATCGGTTTCGGCTCCGGCCAGTCGGCGCCGGTCGTCAAGGCTCGCATCACGAGCAGTTCCCGCGCCCTTTCCAGCCCGAAGCGCTTGGCGAGTGCGGCGGCGGCCGGGTGGTCGCCGTGGGACCACACCCGGGGGCGGGACGCCGTCCGGAGCAGCTCGTCGAGCAGCGCGGCGCCGTGGCCACGGCCACGGTGAGATGGGTGGACGATCAGTTCGGCCACCTGCCTGCCGAACGCGTCACCAGCGGTGTCCAGATGCGCGTAGCCGACAAGGTCGTCCTCGGCTGCGTCGAGCTGTCCGAGCAGGTGCCGTCCGCCGTGGAACTCCTCCGGCAACGGCCCCGTCGGCCGCACCTGCGGCCTGCCGTCGGACTCGCGCGCCGCCAGCAGCAGTCGGCGCACGTCGTCGGTACGCGCGGGGTCGAGCTCGTCGACCCACACCAGCTTCAGCATGCGTCGAGGCTACGTCAGCGGGCCCGCTCAGTGAGCGGAAAGCTCCTCGGACTCCGGGGGCCGCATCGCCGAGGGCATGCCGGTCTTGGCCGCGCCTGCCGACTTGCTTGGCCGCTCGAACTTGTAGCCGACGTTGCGTACGGTGCCGATCATCTGCTCGTGCTCGGGGCCGAGCTTGGCACGCAACCGCCGCACGTGAACGTCGACGGTGCGGGTGCCTCCGAAGAAGTCGTAACCCCACACCTCCTGCAACAGTTGGGCCCGGGTGAAGACCCTGCCCGCATGCTGTGCGAGATACTTGAGCAGCTCGAACTCCTTGTAGGTCAGCTCGAGGGTGCGCTTGCGCAACCGCGCGGTGTAGGTCGCCTCGTCGATCACCAGGTCGCCGACCCGCAGCTCGGCATCAACGTGCGAAGTGGCGCCGTCCTTGGTCGTCGCCAGCCGCAGCCGGGCGTCCACCTCGGCAGGACCGGCCGTTGGCAACAGAATGTCGTCGGTGCGCCACTCCGAGCTCACGGCCACGAGCCCGCCCTCGCCGACCACCGCGATCACGGGCGTCGTCGCGTCGTCGTCGCCCGCGCCCTTCAGCAGCCTGCACAGGCTCTTGGCCGAGGCCAGGTCGCTTCGGGCGTCGAGCAGGATGACATCGCGGTGACCCGCGTCCAGGAGGGCTGTGACCTCCGGCGCGCGCACGCGTACGGTATGCGGCAGCAGATCAAGAGCGGGCAGCACCGAGGTGGCATCGGATTCTCCAGTGAGTACCAGCAAATCCAGGCTCATCGCCACCACCTCAAGTATTCGGTTCGCCCTCACGGAGAATCAGGGCCGCTACCCAATCGACGATAACCGCTGGGTACCGGACGGCCCTAGTCCTGAAACCCGCATCACACCAGGTCGCAACACCGGAAACATGCAGTTAACAGAACGGACGCAATCGTGGGCACAACCGTGACACCGCAGCAGGGGCGCAAGCGCGGACGCCGCGGGAAAAGGATTGTCATCGTCCTCGTGGTGCTGCTCGGGCTGCTCGTCGGCGCGGATTTCGCCGCGGCGGCGTTCGCCGAACACACGGTTTCGCAGCAGGCTCGAGAGCAGCTCGGGCTTTCGCAGGACCCCGCGGTGACCGTCCACGGCTTCCCGTTCACCACCCAGGCGCTGTCTGGTGAGTACGACCACATCAGCGTCTCCGCGGACGGCGTGCCGGTGCAGGACGTGCTCAGGGACGTCTCGCTCAGCGCGGAGCTGCGAGACGTCAAGGCACCGCTTTCCGACCTCGCGGGCGGCAACGTGCAGGCCATCACCATCGCAGACCTGGAGGCCCAGGTCACCCTGAAGGCCAGCGACATCGCCCGCGTCCCTCCGTTGACGAACATCGAGGATCTGCGCATCGATCCGTCCACCGAGTCCTACGTGCGCAACGGGGAGGGAACCGACCCCGATGCGGGCAACGCCACCGAGGACGGCGACGGCGGCAGTGGAGCCGAAGGTGAGGACGGCCAGCAGCAGGACGACTCGACGGCAGGCGTGCGGCTGGCCGGGAAGGTGCAGATCGCGGGCGAACGGATGGAGATCTTCGCTTTCGCCATTATCGAGCTCGACGGCACCACCATCCGCATCACACCACACCGGCTGCAGTTCGGGAATGATCAGGAGACGACCGTGGTTCCCAAGGACGTGCAGCGCGCCCTGCTCCCGAACTTCGAGGCAGACATCAACACCGGCCAGCTTCCGTTCACGGTGACCCCGACGGCGGTGCACGTCGACTCGGGCTCGATCACGGTGAAGGGCGAGGCCAAGAACGTGCGGTTCTCCTCCACGGGGACACCGGCGACCGGGCGGTAGTAAGGAGCGGATGCGGTGACCGGCGTATGGCTAACGGTGGGTGCTATCGGCACTGCCCTATTCGTGGGTGTACTGGTGGCGACCAGGGAAGGTCGGATTCGCTACCGCTTCGCCAAGCGCGCGCGGGCGGGGCACAAGTCAAGGCAAGACCTGCCGGCTCCCGTCGCGGCGGCCCTGCCCAGCGAGCAGGGCACGGTGACCCTCCTGCAGGTGTCGACCAGCTACTGCGCGCCGTGCAGGCACGCCAAGACGGTGCTGTCCGAACTCGCCGAGCGAACCGACGGGTTGCGGTACGTGAACCTGGATGTGACCGACCAGCCGGAGGTCGCACGGGCCATCGGGGTGCTGCGCACACCTACCACCGTGGCGTTCACGGCGGCGGGGCAAGAACTGCTGCGGGTCAGCGGCGTGCCGAAGACCGATGAGCTGCTCACCGCACTGCGGACACACCTTGTCTCACAGAATGAACACGGTTCCCACCCCGAATCGGCCTGAGTAGCCTTGCCGCCGTGGACAGGCTCGTTCCCCACCTTCTGACGCAGCGACGCGCTGTGGACCTGTGCAGGGTGCGCAGCAGCCTGTGTTCGCCCAGCCGCTGAACCCGGCCCGGCGATCACCCCAGGAGGATGGATGTCCGCAGGCGCTGCGGTGGACCCTCGTGGTCCCCGGTTCGCGGCCGCAGTCACGACTGTCGTGCTGGCGCTGGTCCTGGTCACCGGATGGTGGCCGCTGCTCGCAGCGCAGACGGTGGTTTTCGCGGCAGGCGCGCTTGTTGGGCCGCGCGCGGCCCCGTACTCGTTGCTGTACCGCCTGCTCGTCGCACCACGCCTGAAGCCGACCGCCGAACGTGAGGAAGCGGCACCGCTTCGGTTCGCCCAGGCGGTGGGTTTCGCGTTCGCCCTGGCGGGCACGGTCGGCTACGCGACGGGCGTCGGCGCGCTCGCCCTCGTCGCGACGGCGTTCGCCCTGTTCGCCGCTCTCCTCAACGCGGCCTTCAACTTCTGCCTCGGCTGCGAGGTGTACCTGCTGCTGCGCCGGTCCACCCGCCGTGCCGAGCGCGCGTAAGGCGACGACGCGTTCTTTCCCAGCTTCCTTTCCCACGACAAGAAAGTGAGTGCCAGCTCCATGAGCCGTGAAGATGTTCTGGTCACCACCGACTGGGCGGAGCAGAATCTCAACGCCCCAGGGGCGGTGTTCGCCGAGGTGGACGAGGACACCACCGCCTACGACGGCGGGCACATCCCCGGCGCGGTGAAGATTGACTGGAAGAACGAGCTGCAGGACCCCATCCGCCGCGACTTCGTCGACAGGGCCGGTTTCGAGAACCTGATGTCGAGCAAGGGCATCGGCAACGGCGACCTGGTGATCCTCTACGGCGGCAACAACAACTGGTTCGCCGCCTACGCCTACTGGTACTTCAAGCTCTACGGCCACGACAAGGTCAGGCTGCTCGACGGCGGGCGGAAGAAGTGGGAACTCGACGGCCGCACGCTGAGCACCGGCGAGGTCGAGCGCGGGCGCACCAACTACAAGGCGGCCGAACAGGACCGCTCGCTTCGGGCGTTCCGCGACGAGGTCGTGCAGGCCATCAACACCAGGAGCCTGGTGGACGTGCGCTCACCGGACGAGTTCTCCGGCAAGCTGCTCGCACCCGCGCACCTGCCGCAGGAGACCGCGCAGCGCCCTGGCCACATCCCCAGCGCGGTGAACGTGCCGTGGTCCAAGGCGGCCAACGAGGACGGCACCTTCAAGTCCAACGAGGAACTGGAGCGGCTCTACAGCGACGCGGGCCTGGACACCTCCAAGCCCACCATCGCCTACTGCAGGATCGGGGAACGTTCCAGCCACACCTGGTTCGCGCTGCACGAGCTGCTCGGGCTGCCGGACGTGAAGAACTACGACGGATCGTGGACCGAGTACGGCTCGCTGGTCGGCGTGCCGATCGAGACGGGCGCGAAGTGATGACCGACGGATGCGGCGCGCCGGAGCAGAAGGCGACTCCCGCTGCCGCCGACACCGGCGGCCAGGTGGTGCTGGCTGGCAAGGTCACCGGCGGGGACGGCCCACTCGGCGGAGCCTACGTGCGGCTGCTCAACGCCGACGGCGAGTTCGCCGGTGAGGTGCAGGCCTCCGCGGAGGGCGACTTCCGGTTCTACGCCGCACCCGGCAGCTGGACGGTGCGCGCGCTGCACCGCAGCGGCAACGGGGAGGCGTCGATCATCGCGGAGGGCCCGGGTGTGCACCGGGTACCGATCGCCGTGGGGTGAGTCACTCGCCACGCACGCGAGCCGACCGCGACGAACGCCCCCGGCACCGCCGACCCGGTGGCCTCGGGGGCGTTCGCGTGCCAGGGGTTATCCTTTCGCCGTGGAGATTCTGTTTACGACGCTGCTGATCTTGGCCGTGGTGGGCGTGCTGTGGTTCGGCGGCTACGTCGTCTACCGGCTGTACTCCGACCACCGCTGAGGAACCGCTGAGCACTGATGCCCACGAGTGGTGACGAGGCGATTCGGGCGGCGGCGGAACGCGCCGAGACCACGGCGAAGCGCAACATCCCGCAGCTGGCGGATCTGCCGATTCCCGGCGACACGGCGAACCTGCGCGAGGGCCCCGAACTCAACGACGCCTGCCTGGCGCTGCTACCGCTCGTCGGGGTCTGGCGCGGGGAGGGCGAGGTCAACTACCCGACCATCGACGGGCCCTACCGCTTCGCCCAGCAACTGACCATCTCCCACGACGGCAGGCCGTTCCTGCACCACGAAGCACGTTCCTGGCTGCTCGACGCCGAAGGCAACGTCATCCGTCCCGCCGCACGCGAGACCGGATGGTGGCGGCCACAGGCCGACGACACCATCGAGCTGTTGCTATGCCACTCCAGCGGCATCCTGGAACTGTTCTATGGCAGGCCCAGGAGCCAGACGGCATGGGAACTCGGCACCGACGCGGTGGTGCGCTCCACCACGGCCAAGGAGGTCACCGCGGCGAAGCGGCTGTACGGCATCGTCGCGGGCGGCGACCTCGGTTACGTCGAGGAGCGTGCGATGGTCGGTCAGCCGATGACCCCACACGTCTCCGCGCTGCTGCACCGTGTCGTCGGCTGACGACGCTCACTCGTACAACGCGTCGTAGGCCCTCGCCAACTCCGCGTGCAGCGAAGTCGAGTCGGGCAGTCGCTCGCCGTCCAGGGTGTGCACGCGGGTGAGCTTGCGCACAGATGAAGCTAGGAACACCCCGTCGGCCGAACGCAGTTCGGCGGCATCCACCGGCTCGACCTTCGTGGTCCAACCCGCACTCTCGGCGGCGCGGAACACAGCGCCCTGCGTCGTGCCCGGAAGGATTCCCAGTGCCGGTGGTGGCGTGTAGAGAGTGCGCCCCCTTGCCACCACGACGCTGGAGGTGGGTCCTTCGAGCACCGAACCGTCGGTCGCAGTGAAGATCACGTCGGCGGCTCCACGCCGGTTGGCCTCCCTCACGGCGGCCATGTTGATGGCGTAGGAGAGCGACTTCGCCCCGAGCAGCAGCCAGGGCGCCCGATCGGCCAGCCCGGCGTCGATGCCACGCTCGAGCGTGACGGCCGCGATGCCGTCCGCGCGCGCACGCCTGACCTTGTCGTCGATCTCCATGCCGAGGGCGAACGCGGTCGGAGTGGAGTCGGGGTCGCCCTCGATGCCTCGGGTGTAGACGAGCTTGATCGCGATCTCAGAGGGGTCCGGCCAGTTGTCGATCACCTGCCTGGTCGTGCGCTCCCACGCCGACCGGTCCGGCCTCGGCAGGTCCATCATCGCCGCCGAGCGGGCCAGCCGGTCCAGGTGCGCTTCCAACTCCCTCGGCTTGCCGTCGACGACGAGGATCGTCTCGAAGATCCCGTCGCCACGCAGCAAACCGAGGTCGTCGACACGGACGTGGGCGGCATCGGGGTCGGCCAGTGTGCCGTCCAGGAAAGCGAGCACGCGCATGGCACCACCGTACTCACCTACGATCGACGCCATGAGTTACGAGTCTCCGCTGCTGCACCGACCGGGCGCGGTAGCGCCACCCGAAGGTCACCCCGAGTCGGGGGTGCCGTGGCACTGGGGCGATCCGTTCGCTGAGCAGCGCGCCGCCGTACGCGGTGTGGTCGTGGTGGACAGGTCACACCGGGAACTCATCACGGTCAGCGGCCAGGAACGGCTTTCCTGGTTGCACCTGGTGATCTCGCAACACGTCACCGAGTTGTCCGAGGGGTCCGGCACGGAGGCGTTGGTGCTGGACAGCTACGGGCGCGTCGACGCCCACATGGTGCTCGGCTACACCGGCGGCACCGTGTACCTCGACACCGATCCGGGAGCGCAGGCCACGAGTGCGCTGCCGAAGGGTGGCAAGCAGAGTCTGCTCGCGTACTTCGAGGCCATGAAGTTCTGGTCACAGGTCGACCTGCACGACGCGACCGGGGAGCTGGCCGTGCTGACGTTGCTCGGCCCGGACATCCCCGCCGTGCTCGATGTCGAGGTCGGTGAGCAGCCGTACTCGGTGACCGCGTTCGAAGGGGGCTTCGCGCGCAGGATGCCGTGGCCAGGCAAGGCGGCCATGGACCTGATCGTTCCCAGGGCCAAGCTGGCCGAGGTGTGGGCGAAGCTCACCGGTGCGGGAGCTCGCCCCGCGGGCACGTGGGCGTTCGACGCGCTGCGGGTGGAGTCGCTGCGGCCAAGGACCGGCGTCGACACCGACGAACGCACGATTCCGCACGAGGTGAACTGGATCGGCACGGCTGCGCACGTAGCCAAGGGCTGCTACCGAGGCCAGGAGACGGTGTCGAAAGTTCACAACGTGGGCAAGCCACCCCGCCACATGGTGCTGCTGCACCTGGACGGATCACCGGAGATCTACCCCGAGCCCGGCGACCCCGTGTTGCTGGGTGAGCGCAATGTCGGCAGGGTGGGCAGCGTGGCACAACACCACGAGCTGGGGCCGATCGCCCTGGCACTGGTCAAACGGTCCACCCCGGTGGACGCGGAGCTGATCGCGGGCGAGGACGATCGCGCCGTGCAGGCCGCCATCGACCCCGATTCGGTCCCCGAGGAACGCGCCGCGCCCGGACGTGAGGCGGTCCAGCGCCTGCGCGGGTGAGAAGATGACATGATCGTGTCCCACCCTGGTGCCACAGACCGTCGTAGAGCAGGATGATCCCGTGATCGAAGTCCGGCCAGGCGGACGCCGTCGCATCGACCGTGTCCTCGCCGCCGACTATGCGCGTGACCTGGAGACGATGCCGCTGCCGACACTGCGGGAGCGCCGCGACGAGGCCGCACAGGAGGAGACGGACCTGTCGTACCTGCGCAGGCTGCTGCACGCACGTATCGACATCGTGCGCGCCGAGCAGCAGCGCAGGCAGTCGGGCGGCGCCACCAGCATCGTCGAGCAGTTGACCACGATCCTCGCCGAGAACGCGCTTGGTCCCGCCATGGGCTCGGGACGGCACCAGACGCTTGAGCCTTCGCGCGCGGGCGAGTACCGGCGCAAGGCCGAGGAACTGCTCGGCGACGCCGATCTTTCCGACGTCTCCTCGCTCACCGAGGAGCGGCTGCGGGTAACGCTGCGGACGCTACGCGACCACGAGTCTTCCGTTTCGTCGCGACGCAGGCAGGTGCAGGCCGTCGTGGACGCGTTCAACGCCGAGATCGCCAAGCGCTACGCGCAGGGCACCGCATCGGTGGACGAGCTGCTGGCCAGCCAGCGAGGCGGGGACGAAGCCGACGATGGCTGACGACGGACCCTCGCCGGTTCTCGTCGAGGTCGTCCGTTCAGGGTTCGTCGAAAGCGTGCACCGCGGCGCGCTCGTGGTGACCGCCCCGGACGGCACCGTGCGCGTGGCGCTCGGCGATGTGGACCGGCCGATCTTCCCGCGCTCGGCGAACAAGCCACTGCAAGCGCTCGGCATGCTGAACGCGGGCCTGCGGGTGACCGACGACGCGCTGGCCCTGGTCTGCGCATCACACAGCGGCGAGACGGGTCATGTGGCCCGTGCGCTGGCGATGCTGGAGCGGGTGGGGCTTGGTGAGGCGGACCTGCGCTGCCCGCCGGAGCCGCGCCGCGCGGCGATGAACTGTTCCGGCAAGCACGCGGGCATGTTGACCACCTGTGTGCAACGCGGCTGGGCCACAGCCGGCTACACCAAGGCGGCGCACGAACTTCAGCGCACCATCGCGGCGACGATCGAGGAGCTCACCGGAGAGCCCATCGCGGCAACTGGTGTGGACGGTTGTGGCGCCCCACTCTTCGCGTTCTCCCTGACGGGTCTGGCGCGGGCCTTCTCCTCGGCGAGCAGTACTCGGGTGGGTGACGCCATGCGGTCCTACCCGTGGCTCGTCGCTGGCACCGGCCGCGAGGACACCCTACTCATGCTGGCGGTACCGGGCCTGCTAACCAAGGGCGGCGCCGAGGGCGTGCACGCCATGGCACTGCCCGACGGCTCGGCCGTGGCTCTCAAGATCGACGACGGCGCTGGCAGGGGCAGGGCTCCGCTGTTGGTCGCGGCGCTGCGGGCGTTCGGCTGGCTGCCCGAGAACCCGGCCGCACGGGCGGTAGTCGAAGGACTGGGCAACGCAGCGGGCACCGTACTCGGTGGCGGGCGCGAGGTCGGCGAGTTGCGCGTATCCCGACACTGCCTTGCCGCACTCGAGGCCGCCGTTGAGTCGGCCGCTCAGCCCACCACCGCGCCGGGCAGCGGCTGACCGGGTTGTCAGTTGAACCGTTCCCGCGCGGCAAGCTCGCCCCAGTAGTCCCGCAGCGTCTCGAACGCCTCCGCCACTTCCTCGACCGCCTCCTGCCGGAGTGCGTTCAAGATGGCGTGTACCTCGTCGGCCGAGGTGTCCATCGCCAACACCGGGTCCTCGATGAGTTGCACGAGACCGCCGTAGTCCAGTTCGACAGCCGAGCCGGGGTGGAAGTTGGAAAGCCACCTGCTGGTCTCGGCCAGGATTCGGGTCGGGCCCGCGTCGCCGAGGGCGCCCTCAACGAGCTCCTCCGCCTCGGCGATCCGGCTGCGGGCGTCCTCCATGGTCGCCCGCCACGAAAGCTCCCTTGCCGGGTCACTGGGACCGGAGCCGAGAACGAGCCTTCGCTGGTCCGGCTCGATCAGAGAGAACCAGGGCAGTGGCACCGTCCAGGTGGTCGAAAGCACGTGCATGGTCGGGCCGTGCAGGTCGCGCAGCGCTCCGTTGGCCCGCACCTTGACCGTCTCAGCCGACAGGTCGTACGCCTCCAGTACGGCGGCCCGTAGTGCCGGATGCGCCTCGTCGAGGAAGCCAACGAGAGCGGCCGCCGACCGCGCCCGCAGCTCGAGCGGGCACACGAGCGGCTCGGCGCCCCGGTCGGAGCCCTCGCGTCCTGGCACCTCGGCCGGATCGAGCACCAGCACATCCGTCTTCGCGCTCGGCGACGGCCTGCGGTCGGCGCGCTCAGCGGGCAGCAACCGAACCGGTATTGAAATCTGTGATTTGAGCCACAGCAGGTGCTCCCGTTCGGCCGCGCCGGCACGGCTCAACTCCGCCGCCTCGACGGCCTTGACCAACAGCTCATCTGGGGGGTCGCCGAACACCGAAAGCGGTTCGTACACCCGCAGGTAGGCCACGAACGGACGAAGCACTCATGAATCGTGGCACGGCCTTCCGGATGTGCCCGCACCGGCTGGTCCGTCGCGTGTCTCGATGGGGATACTGTCACGGTTCGCACACCGTGCCACGTCGCACAGAGGCCCACCGGCACGGTACGGTGTGTGCAGGAAATAGTTGTCGAGACGACGCGGGGCCGCCGTTTCCCCCGGCCGCCCCGCCCCTGTGCAAGGGGGTCGAGCCATGGGGCGCGGCCGAGCTAAGGCCAAGCAGACGAAAGTGGCCCGGGAGCTCAAGTACAGCGTTCCCACCACGGACTTCGATGCACTACAGCGCGAGCTGTCGGGTAACTCATCCAATGACAGTCGCGAGAACGAGGACCGGTACGAGGACCCGTACGACGACGGGTACGACGACTACCGCCGTTGACACAGGCGTGACGCGAGGGTGGGGTGGGGCCGAACAGCCCCGACTCCACCCTCGCGTTCCGCCTGTGGTCATGTCGGTGCCGTCGCGCAGGCGGTTTGATGTCGCGTACCGGGAGGTGCCCGTCGCGGCATCGGCCCGGAACGTGAGGAGAAGCTGTCATGCCTGACATCCAGCGGGTAGGTGTCGTCGGCGCGGGCCTGATGGGCTCCGGTATCGCCGAGGTCCACGCCCGGGCCGGGCTGGACGTGGTGGTCACCGAGGTCAGCCAACCCGCGCTCGATGCGGGTAAGGGCCGCGTCGAGAAGTCACTGCGGCGCGCGGTCCGCAGCGGCAAGCTCACCGAGGCGAAGGCCGACGCGGCGCTCGGCAGGATCACGTTCACAACGGACACCGCCGCGTTCGCCGACCGCGACCTCGTCGTGGAGGCCGTCCTCGAGCAGGAGCAGGCCAAGGTGGAGGTGTTCAGGTCGCTCGACAAGATCGTCGAGCGGGAGGACGCGGTACTGGCGTCGAACACCTCTTCAATCCCGATCATGAAGCTCGGGATGGCCACCGAGCGGCCGCAACAGGTGGTTGGCATCCACTTCTTCAACCCGGTGCCGGTACTGCCGCTGGTGGAACTGGTGCCTTCACTGCTGACCGGCGACAAGACGGCCGACCGAGCCGAGGCGCACATCTGTGACGCGCTGGGCAAGACGGTGATCAGGTCGCAGGACCGGGCCGGATTCATCGTCAACGCGCTGCTCGTGCCGTACCTGCTGTCCGCGATCCGGATGTTCGAGTCCGGTTTCGCCTCGGCCGAGGACATCGACCAGGGCATGGAGAAGGGCACGGCGCATCCCATGGGTCCGCTGCGGCTGGCCGACCTGATCGGGCTGGACACGATCAAGGCCATCGCGGACTCGATGTACGCCGAGTTCAAGGAGCCGCTGTACTCCTCGCCTCCGCTGCTGCTGCGCATGGTCGACGCCGGACTGCTCGGTAAGAAGACCGGTAGGGGCTTCTACGGCTACGACTAGGTTGCGCGGCGTGCGGGCGCGGCTAGGAGTCGGACTCGTCGGCGCGGGAGCATGGGGACGGACGGTGCACGCCCCTGGCCTCGCCGACCACCCCGGCATGCGACTGACCGGCGTGTGGACCCGCCGACCCGACCCGGCAGCCGCACTCGCGGAGCGGTTCGGCACGCGGGTGTTCGGCTCCTTCGCCGAACTCCTCGACTCGGTGGACGCCGTCGCTTTCGCGGTACCGCCTTCGATACAGGCCGAACTCGCGCCGCAGGCGGCGGCAGCGGGCAAGCACCTGATCCTGGAGAGGCCGCTCGCCACCGACCTCGACGGCGCGCGCCGCATCGCCGACTCGGTCGGCGAGCACGGTGTGGTCGCGCTGATGATGCTCACCCTGCGCTACGCGCTACAGACTCGTGACTGGCTGGCCGGTCTGGCCGAGGTGGGCGGCTGGGCGGGCGGTAGCGCGCGCTGGCTTTCCGGCGCGCTGCTGGGCGAGGTGTATGGCAACTCGCCGTGGCGGCACGCCGAAGGCGCACTCGCCGACATCGGACCGCACGCCTTCGACCTGCTCGACGCCGCACTCGGCGAGATCACCTGCGTGCTCGCCGCCAGGCGCGACAGCAACGACCTGTGGCATGTGCTGCTCGAACATTCGGGTGGCGCGACAAGCACGGTGACCCTCACCAACCGGCTGCCGATACGACCGACGGTCGTAGAGTTCGCCGTGTACGGGGAACCTGGGTTCCGATCGCTGGCCGGGAAGCCGCACTCGCAGGCCGACTCCTACACCTCACTGCTCGACGACTTCGCCGCCATGGTCGCCAGCGCCACCCTGGACCACCCGTGCGACGTGCGCCGAGGGGTGCACCTGCAACGGGTGATCGCCGACTGCCTTCGTCGGCTGCCGTAACGGCGACACCGACCGTCGGCACCCTCGGCTCAGTCCTCGAACTTCCCGCGACGCCCGCGCTTGAGTTCTCCCCGCCGCTTCTTCGCCGAGATTCGCCGCTCCCGCGAACCCCTTGTGGGTTTCGTCGGGCGACGCTTGCGTGGGGGTGGAGCCGCGGCTTCCCGCAGCAGCGCGACGAGCCGCTCGCGGGCGGCCTGCCGGTTGGCCAGCTGTGCTCGGTGCTCGCTCGCAGCGATGGTGAGCACTCCGCCGCTCAACCGGTTGCCGAGGCGCGCGAGCAGCCGTGGCCGCAGGTCCTCAGGTACGGCGGGCGAGCGGGCGAGGTCGAACGAGAGTTCCACCCGCGATGAGGTGGTGTTGACGCCCTGCCCGCCTGGCCCGGAGGCGCGGGAAAACCGCTCTGTCAGCTCAGCGTCCGGGATGACCAGCCGCTTGCTGACTCGGAGGTCAGAACCGGGGGTGGTCACCGGTCAGCGTGGCCTTCGGGCCGTCGGGGTCATCGGCTGGCCGAACGTCACCGAGCACCCATGCGGGTACGTGCCGGGCGGTGAGCACGGCCAGCGCCCTGTCGACATCCTCCGGGGAGACAACGGCGACCATCCCGACGCCCATGTTGAAGGTACGTTCCATCTCCTGTGATTCCACCTTGCCCCGGTGCGCGATCAGCGCGAACACGGGCGCGGGTGTCCAGGTGTGCCGGTCGAGGTGGGCAACGAGGCCGCGCGGCAGCACACGGGCGAGGTTGGCCACCAGCCCGCCACCGGTGATGTGCGCGAACGTGCGCACCTCGGCCTCGGCCGCCAGCGCGAGGCAGTCCTTGGCGTAGATGCGGGTCGGCTCGAGCAACTCCTCGCCGAGCGTGCGTCCGAACTCCTCGACGTGCCCGTCCAGCGGCATCCGCGCGATGTCGAGCAGCACGTGACGAGCCAGCGAGTACCCGTTGGAGTGCAGCCCGGTCGAACCCATTGCGATGACGACATCACCGGGGCGCACCTTGGCCGGGCCGAGCACGTCGGCGGCATCCACCACACCGACCCCGGTGGCCGAGATGTCGTAGTCGTGCTCACCCATCATTCCCGGATGCTCGGCTGTCTCCCCGCCGAGCAACGCACAGCCTGCCTGCACACAGCCCTCGGCGATCCCGGAGACGATCGAGGAAACCCGCTCAGGAACGACCTTGCCCACGGCGATGTAGTCCTGCAGGAACAGCGGCTCCGCACCGGTGACGACAAGGTCGTCCACCACCATGGCAACGAGATCGATGCCCACCGTGTCGTGCTTGTCCAGCGCCCTGGCCACGGCGATCTTGGTGCCGACACCGTCGGTGGACGCCGCGAGCAGCGGCTCCTTCCAGCGTCCCGCCTTCAGGGAGAACAGTCCGGCGAACCCGCCGACACCGCCGACCACCTCGGGCCTTGCTGCCCGAGCGGTGTGAGGTTTGAGCAACTCGACAGCGTGATCACCTGCGTCGATGTCGACACCGGCGGCGGCGTACGTAGCGCTCGTGGGCTCGCTCACGAAGCGGTCTCCATCCTGGGGCTGCGACGGCTATGGACGCCTGACGGCATCCTCGGCACCGTACCCGGCCGAGGTCTGCGGCAAGCAGGACCCGCTGCCCGCCGAGCCAGCCGCACCACTGCCCAGGTTCTCCAGCAGGTGCTTGCCGATCAAGGCGTCCTCGGGCAGCGGGATGGGGTAATTGCCGTCGAAGCACGCCGTGCACAGCCTCGACCTCGGCTGTTCGGAGGCGGCGACGAGCCCGTCGAGCGAGAGGTAGCCGAGCGAGTCCGCGCCGATGGAGCGCCTGATCCCGTCGAGGTCGGCTCCGTTGGCGACAAGCTCGGCCCTGGACGCGAAGTCGATGCCGTAGAAGCAGGGCCACCGCACCGGCGGTGAGGCGATCCGGACATGAACCTCCAACGCGCCGGACTCACGCAGCATCCGCACGAGCGCACGCTGCGTGTTACCGCGCACGATGGAGTCGTCGACCACGACGAGTCGCTTGCCCCGGATCACCTCGCGCAGCGGGTTGAGTTTGAGCCGGATGCCCAGTTGCCGGATGGTCTGCGAAGGCTGGATGAAGGTGCGGCCGACGTAGGCGTTCTTCACCAGTCCCGAGCCGTAAGGGATGCCGGAGGCCTGTGCGTAGCCGATGGCCGCCGGAGTTCCCGACTCCGGTACCGGGATGACGAGGTCGGCATCGGCCGGATGTTCCTCGGCCAGCTTGCGACCGATCTCCACCCTGGTGGCGTGCACGCTGCGACCGGCGATGGTGGTGTCCGGCCTGGCAAGGTAGACGTACTCGAACACGCAGCCCTTCGGCTCCGGGTTGGCGAACCGCGTGGACCGCAGCCCACCCGCGTCGATGGCGATCAACTCACCCGGCTCCACCTCGCGGACGAACGAGGCGCCGACAATGTCGAGTGCGGCGGTCTCACTCGCGACAACCCAGCCCCGCTCCAACCTGCCAAGCACGAGCGGGCGCACCCCATGTGGATCGCGGGCGGCGTAGAGCGTGTTCTCGTCGGCGAAGGTGAGGCAGAAGGCACCGCGGATGGTGGGCAGCAGTTCGACGGCCGCGGCCTCAATGCCCTTGTCCGCGGCGGCAGCGGCAAGCAGGCCACAGATCAGGTCGGAATCCGTCGTAGCCCCTGCCGAGTCCATTACACCGAGTTCACGGGCCCGCTCGTGCAGTTCGTGGGTGTTGACGAGATTGCCGTTGTGGCCCAGCGAGAGGCCGGTGCCTGCCGCCGTGGTCCGAAACGTCGGCTGGGCGTTCTCCCAACTACCGCCTCCGGTGGTGGAGTAACGGCAGTGCCCGATCGAGACGTGACCCTGCAACGACGAGAGCACCTGTTCGTCGAAGACCTGGCTGACCAGGCCCAGGTCCTTGAACACGACGATCTGGCTGCCGTCGGAAACGGATATGCCCGCCGCCTCCTGCCCTCGATGCTGGAGGGCGTAAAGGCCGTAATAACTGAGTTTCGCGACGTCCTCGCCCGGCGCCCAGACGCCGAACACGCCGCACTCCTCGCGAGGCTCGGCCTCGAGCTGATTCACCGAATGGCTCCCCTGAACAAGAGAACGGGCCACTACCAGTGTAGGTCGACGGTAGTGGCCCGACCCGGTGACGTAGGGCTCACGCCGTGGCCATCAACCACTTCGCCCGGCCCGACTCACCCCGCACCCAGCAGCCGCCGCCGCGGTGCGAGTAGCGCTGCGCGTAGTCGTGGTCGCCGAGGGCGAGCAGGTCGCCGACGACGGAATGCATCGCACCGGAGGCGCTCCACAGCACCGTCTCCGGTTGGAGAACGTCGTCCTCGTCGTGCGGCATCCGCATGGCGGTCACGTCGTCCTCGCCGTCAAGGCGGACCACGTCGATCACCGTGCCGTGAGCCCGAATGCCGACCACGGTGACGACCTCACCGTTGGCGTCGCGCGGATGTACGAACCGGTAGCCCCTGGCAATCAGGGTTCCCAAAACCTCTTCGACCGTCAGTTCAGGCGACAATGTCATCGAACTCGCCGTCCTTCGCTCCCGCGAGGAATGCCTCCACCTCGGCGCGCGTGTAGACCAGCGCGGGACCTCGGGGATCACGCGAGTTGCGCACGGCTACCTCACCGGTACCGAGTGGCGCCAGCTCGACGCAGTTTCCCATCGCACCGCTGTAGGTGCTCTTGCGCCAGGCCGCGTCCGTCAACAGTTCCGAAGAGACCCCGTTGGGAATCCGCTTCGCCATGATCCTCACCTTCCCGACCAAACCGCTGGAGGATGCATCTGCACGTGCAACCGATCGTGCACAGACCGTAGCACGTGCCCATGCAGGTGTGAATGCACGTGCAGATGCTCGATCATGTGATCGTCGTCGCACGATCGGACAGGCGGTACCTCTCCGATCGGGGGTACAGGCCTTCGGTGATCGGGCCCTATGAGCTCAGCTTTCGGCGCGAGCCTTCGTCAGCAACTGCCGAGACCTGTCGGGCGTCTCGGCGTCGACGGCGAGCCGATCCAGCGAGCGGCCGATGAGTTCGATCTCGTCGGGACGGTCCAGGTACAGCCCGCCCGCGATGTGCTCGATGTAGCCGATGTTCGGCAGCTCCGGCTCGGCGAACCGCAGCAACGTGAACGCCCCCTCGGCGGCGTAGCCGCTGCGCTCGTAGGGGACGACCTGCACGGAGATGTGCGGCAGCGAGGTCAACTCGAGCAACCGGTCCAGCTGCGCTCTGTGCGCCTTCCTGCCGCCGATGGGCCTGTGCAGCACCGACTCGTCGATGACCGCCCACAGCTTGGGGGCGTTCGGGCGGAACAGCACCTTCTGCCGCCGCATGCGCAACGCCACCCTGCCCTCGGCCGCGTCACTCGCCGTCTCCGGCAGCCCATGGGTTACGACTGCCCTGGCGTAGTCCTCGGTCTGCAACAGCCCCGGCACGAACTGCAGCTCGTAGGTCTGGATTCGCGAGGCCGCCTCTTCCAGACCCACATAGTCGTCGAACCACTTGGGCATGTAGTCGTTGAACTTCTGCCACCAGCCCGGCTGATTGGACTCCTTCACCATGCGAAGGAAGCTCTCGCGCTCGGCGGGGTCCCCGACGCCGTAGAGGGTCAACAGGTCGGCGACGTCGCGCTCCTTGAAGCCGACGCGACCGAGTTCGAGCCGACTGATCTTGGACTCCGAAGCGCGGATGTGGTAGCCAGCGTCAGACCTGCTGACAGCGGCCTGCTCGCGGAGGCGGCGCAGCTGAGCGCCAAGGATCATCCGCCGGGCAGTGGGGCCCGTGGCGTGCTCGCCGGCGGACGCCTCATGCGCTGCCATGTCCGCAGTCCATCCCTCTCACTACCAGTAACGCACTACCAGCTAAGACACGTGGCGGGACATCGTACCGGAGCAAAACCGCCCGATCACCGAAAGTACACCGAGGCCGCGAGCAGTCAAGGAGATACCGCCGTTTACCCGAGCGAACCGAACGCATACGCTACGTGTGTCCGGCGACAACGATCATCCGACGCCTTGCGAGGTACCCCACCGATGCCCGCCACGATTCCGGAATCCGAGCGTCCCCCTTCGACGGCGATCGACACCACGATGCCGAGCATCGCACGAGCCTACGACTACGCCCTCGGAGGGAAGGACAACTACGAGGTCGACCGCGAGCTGCTCAGGCAACTGAACGCCGCGGTGCCCGAGGTAGCCAGCATCGCGATCACCAACCGATCGTTTTTGATCAGAGCCGTCCGGTTCCTCTCGATGCAGGCGGGCATCGACCAGTTCCTCGACTGTGGCTCTGGCCTGCCCACTGCCGAGAACACCCACCAAGTCGCACAGCGTCTCAATCCGGAGGCGCGTGTGGTGTACGTGGACAACGACCCCGTCGTCCTCGCCCACGGCCGCGCGCTGCTCGAGGAGAACGAGAACACCGCCTTCCTCGGCGCGAACATCTTCAACCCGCAGGAAGTGCTCGAGGCCGAACCCGTGCGGCGCCTGCTGGACCTAACCCGACCGCTCGGCCTGCTCCAGGTCGCGACCCTGCACCACCACAGCGCCGACTTCGGCCTCGCGCCCGCCGAAGTGATGCGGTACTACATCGACGCGCTGCCTTCCGGCTCCTACGTCGCCTTCACTCACTTCTTCGACCCGGAGGACGAGCACAGCGAGGTGGCCCACCGGGTGCAGAGCATCCTCAACTCCAGCATCAACAAGGGCTTCTTCCGAACCCGAGGCGAGATCATGAAGATGCTGGAGGGGCTGGAACTGGTCGAACCGGGCCTTGTCGTCAACGACGACTGGTGGCCGGACGGACCGAGGATCAAGCCGCTTCCCGCCGCCGGGCACTGCATCGTCGGAGCGGTCGGCCGCAAGCCCTGACCGCACGCGGGCCTCGGACTGCTACACCCGCACGATGGGAAGCCAGCGGGACAGGTCGGCGCGGGTACCGGAGGCGCTGACCCGTCCTTGCCGCTCAGCTTCGGTCCACTCCAGACGGCCGGTGGCGAGTTCGAGCCACGTGCGGGCGTCGGTCTCGACCACGTTGCCGGGTGTGCCCCTGGTGTGGCGAGGACCGGCTACACATTGGACGGCGGCGAACGGCGGAACCCTTACCTCGACGCTTCGTCCGGGGGCAATCATGGCTAGCGTGCGCAGACTCAGCCGTACGGCCGAGGCCAGCTCGGCACGCGAGGGAGCCGGGTCCGCACCGTCCAGCCAGGACGAAACAGCCGCCACCGCGGCTCTCAACTCGCCGGGGTCCACCTGGCGCGAAGTGGGCATGCCTCAACAGTAGAGTGGCCACCTAGGTACGAACACACGGCACGACGTGGGGAAGCACATGGCGCAGCGGGATGACGCAGACCGCCTGGTGCCCGACGGGACCGCGGTCATCAGGACGCCGGAGATCACGCCTGAGATGCGGGCCAACGCGAGGGCGAACCCCGGTAGTTGGCTCTACGTCATCGACGAGGCTTTCGATCCCAGTGGGCGTGTCCCTTCCTGGGCGGTCGTCGGCGCATACCCGGTCAACTCCGACGGTGAGATCATCGAGGACTTTCATCCCAACGACCGTTACCGCCCCTCCCCGAAGGCGCTCGGCCTGCCAGAGCCGCGCAACGACCTGGAGCGGCTGCTGCAACTCGTGTATGCCCGGCACCGCCCCGCCGAGGACCTGCCGCGCGCCGTGCTCGACTCGACGCTGTTCGTCTACGCGTGGTCACCCGCGCAGCGGACGGTGGTCGGTTTCCACGGCGCCGATGGCGATGTGGCGGTGCCCGCGTACACGACCAAATCTCTGGTCCCGGCCGACTGGCCGCATGCGCGAGCGGTGTTGGGCCGCGAGCTCGTCGAGCTGCTCGGCGGTCACCCGGTCGTGCTGAACCCTCACGACCTCGTCTCGGCCGTCGTGCCTGCGCAGGACCTGGAGGAGGCGCTGCGCGGGCGAGGCTGACCGCGCACCATTTCCGACTCTGCCGTGTGACACCCGGTTCGCGGGCGGTAGCCCCCACAGGCATGGTGCCTGTGGGGACGCCAACGAAGCGGGAGTCAACGTGACAGTTCGCAGACCTTTCGCCTGGCTCGCCTGCACGGTGCTCGCCTCGGCGAGTCTCGTCGCCACGGGCGCGCAGGCATCGGCGGCCGACGAGTACGCGGGCGCGGCAGACAGACATGCTGGATCCCAGATCGCCCTGCACGAGGGGGTCCACGGACAACCCCGGCCCGCCGCGAGGATGGCGGGCGAACAGGTACTCGGTCACGACGTCAGCGGCTGGCAGGGCGATGTGGACTGGCCTTCGGCACGCGAAGGTGGCGCGCGGTTCGTCTACGTCAAGGCCACCGAAGGTACCGGCTACCGCAACGAACACTTCACTCAGCAGTACAACGGCTCCTACGAGGTCGGCATGCTGCGCGGTGCGTACCACTTCGCGCGCCCCGATGTCTCCGGTGGAGGCGAACAGGCCGAGTACTTCGTCGCAGGCGGTGGCGGTTGGAGCCCGGACGGCAGGACCCTTCCCGGTGCGCTCGACATGGAGTACAACCCCCACGGCGACGCCTGCTACGGCAAGTCGCCTGCCCAACTCGTCGCCTGGATCAAGGCCTTTTCCGACACCTACACGCGCAGCACCGGAACGGCTCCGGTGATCTACACCAGCACGAGTTGGTGGCAACGCTGCACCGGGGGCAGCGCCGCTTTCGGGGACACCAATCCGCTGTGGCTCGCACGCTACGCCCCTGAGATCGGTCCACTGCCGCCCGGCTGGGGCACTCACACCATCTGGCAGTTCTCCGACTCCGGGCGCCTTCCTGGTGATCAGAACTATTTCAACGGTGCGGTCGAGCAACTGGCCACGTTGGCAACCGGCTGATGTCGGATGCGCCATTCGGGCCACATCCAGCGAATGGTTTCGGTCGTGAATCACCCACTCATATCAGTTATTTCACGACAAGTAGTGACAAACTCCGCCGTCCTGCGATAGAAAACGCGCCCGAATGGCTTCCCCATGAAGCCGTTCACAGCGAGGGCACATTGTTGATCGTGAAGGGATAACTGCAAATGTCCACCGGACGAAGAATGTGGAAACGGCTGATCGCCGCCGCGGCGCTCGGCTCGGCCAGCGCGCTCCTGCTCGGCGCGCTGTCCCCGGTGACCGCGGCAGCCGAGGGCGACGACCGGCTGCACGAGTACATCAGAACAAACGATCACCCCATGGGGTCACAGATTGCCAGAGTGGAAGGTGACCACTCCACCGACGAGAGCAAGCGGATGGCGCTGCTACCGCAGGGGCGCGATTCGGATGGGATGCGGGCGATGGCCACGGTACCCGGTATCGACGTCAGTGGGTGGCAGGGAAATGTCGACTGGACCGACTGGTGGAACCAGGGTAAGCGGTTCGCCTACGTCAAGGCGACGGAGGGCACCGGATACGAGAACCCGTATTTCGCCCAGCAGTACAACGGCTCGTACGACGTCGGAATGATTCGTGGCGCCTACCATTTCGCACTACCCGACCGCTCCTCCGGTGCCGCGCAGGCCAACTTCTTCGTCGACAACGGTGGTGGCTGGTCGCCGGACGGCAAGACGCTGCCCGGTGCGCTCGACATGGAGTACAACCCCTACGGCGACACCTGCTACGGCAAGAGCCAATCCGCCATGGCCGCCTGGATCAGGGACTTCCACGACACCTACCAAGCCAGGACCGGCCGTTGGCCGGTGATCTACACCTCCACGAGCTGGTGGAACCAGTGCGTCGGCACGGCGCAGAGCTTCGGCAGCACGGTCCCGCTTTGGGTGGCTCGATACGCGTCATCGGTGGGCACGCTGCCGAACGGCTGGAACTACCACACCTTCTGGCAGTACACCTCCAGTCCGATCGACCAGAACTCCTTCAACGGAAGCTACGACCGGCTGCGGGTCCTCGCCGCAGGCTGAGCTGAGCGTATGCGGGCTCTCACCCGGCCGTTCAGGTGGTGGCCGGGTGGGAGCCCATCGCCGTGCCGTGTTGATCGCGAGGCAGAATTCCAGGTCGACATCGCGTCTGGGGAACCAGCACCCGTAGTGCGCGCGTCGGAACTGGCGGGAGAGCGCACCTCTGGGGGCGCCGCGATCCACGGAAGGCATAACCATGACGTATCCACCGCAACCCGGCCAGCCGCCCTACGGGCAACAGCCGGGCCCCTACGGCCAGGGTGGCTATCCCCAATCCGGAGGGTTCCCCCAGCAAGGTGCCCAGTACCCCCCGACGGCGGGCTACCCACAGCAGGGCCAGTACCAGCAAGGTTACTACCAGCAGGGCGGGCAGTTCGGCTACCCGCAGGGTGGCGGGTTCGGCCCGCCACCACCGAAGAAGAAGAAGACGGGCCTGTGGGTCGGGCTTTCGGCGGGTGCTGTTGTGGTCATCGCGTTCGTGATCACCGCGTTCGTGGCGCCCGGCTTCCTGCTGTCCGACAAGGAGGATGGTGGGGGCGCGGGCGGTAGCGGCGCGGCCGCGGTCGCGCAACAGATCATCGACGGTCTCAACAACAAGGACACCGCCTCGCTCAACCAGCTGACCTGTTCCGGCGCCGACGAGGACGTCTCGGAAGCCATCGGTTCGGTCAACGACATCGAGAAGGCGACCCTGGGAGAGGTCAAGGAGTCGGGGAACACCGCGACCGCGAAGGCCAAAGTCGTTGTATCCGGCGACGAGTACGACGTGGTCAGCGAACTGGCCAAGAACGGCGGCAACTGGTGCTGGCAGAACCTGAGCATGGGTGGCACGGCCGCAGGACCCACCACGAATCCGAGTGAGCCAGCCGGAACCGGCGACGACACCTCAGGTGGTAGCGGGGGTGCAGCCGACGCCGAAACACTGATCCAGGAGTTCATCGACGCCATCAACAACGGCGACGAGGCGACCGCGACCGGCATGCTGTGCTCGGGTGCGGGAGAGATGAGCAAGAGCTCGCTGGACAAGGTCTTCACCGGTTCCGCCCAGCTGAGCGCGGACCCCGTGAACGAGGAGGGGAGCGCTTCAGGCTCCACCTACACCTCGACCATCGAGGGCACTGTGGACGGACAGCAGGCATACGGCGCGGTTGCCGTGGTCGAGATCAGCGGCGAGTTGTGTGTGGCGGCGCTCTACGTCTCCTGACCTTCTCCAGCCGCCTTTCGCGAGGAGGCCACCGGAGCAGGTGGCCTCCTCGCGGCCTGCCGGGCGCGCCTCGGTCGCATCACGAGCGCGGCAACGTAGTAGGTGCACGGTTCAGCCGTGTGGTTGGCGTAGCGCAGGGTGACGTCCGCGGCGAGGTAGACCGAGTCGCCGCGGGTCAGTTCCACCGTGCGGTCGCCGTCGATGGTCAACGTCACGGTCCCGCTCTCCACGAAGATGAACTCGTGTGACCCGGGTGCGTAGGGCGGGTAGTCGGCGGGAACGCAACCCGGCGGAAGCGTGGAGCGGACCCACTCGAAGTTCACGCCCGGCACCACGGGCGTAAGGATCGTGCGGTGCCATCCGCCCGGCTCGGCGACGGTGTCCTGCTCCGCGGCGCGGCGAACGATGATCCGCTCGGCCTCCGGCTCAGTGAGCAGTTCCGTCAACCGGACATCGAGGCCCGCAGCGATGCGATCGAGCACCACCACCGTCGCGGCCTTGTCGCCGCGCTCCACCGCCGACAGCATGCTGACACTCACCGACGACAGTTCGGCGAGCCGTTGCAGCGTCAGAGCGCGCTCCAACCGCAGGCGCTGAATGCGTTGACCAAGAGCAGCCAGATCCATCTACACTATGATAGTGATTCCTTCCCCTATAGAGGAAACGGTGTCCGGTCCCACCGTGCGTGCCGCCACGGGCGACGATATACCGACGATCGCCGACATCTACGCGTACTACGTCACCAACAGCGTCGCCACGTTCGAACTCGAACCCCCGGACCACGCCGATTGGCTGCGTCGCTACCGCGCCGTGACCACCGCCGGTCTGCCGTTCCTCGTGGCCGAACACCCCGACCTACCTCCCGGGCCGGCGGGCTATGCCTATTGCTCACCGTGGAAGGCGAGGCCCGCCTACCGCCACACCGCGGAGGACTCCGTCTACCTCGACCCGCACGCGCGAGGGCGAGGCATAGGTGGCGCGCTGCTGGACCGGTTGCTGGCCGGTTGCGTGGAGGCGGGCGTCAGGCAGGTGCTGGCGGTGATCGCCGACTCCGGCGACCCGGCTTCGCCCGCGCTGCACACCGGCCGCGGCTTCGCGGAGGTGGGACGGCTGCGCGAGGTGGGGTTCAAACACGGCCGGTGGCTGGACACCGTGCTGCTACAGCGAACACTCACTGGGCAGGCGTGAGGGTGTTCCGCAGGCTGGCCCGGCGCTGGTTCTCCCCGCTGTACGCCACGGTGCTGTCCTCGATCCTGCTGCTCGTCGCCATCAGCGGATGGCTGCTGACCGACAGCGGCACCAGCCGCAGCGAGGCGCTGCGCACGGGTGGCCTCGCCGGTGGGGCCGTGGTCGCGCTGTACGCGTTGTGGCTGAACGACCGGCGCCGCCGCGTCGAGGAGGCACGCCAGGAAGTCGAGCGCAGCAGGCACGAGTTGGAGAGTCACCGGGTCGCCGACGAACGGTTCGCCCGCGCCATCGAACTGCTCGGCCACGAGACCGATCAGGTACGCGTCGGCGCGCTGCACGCGCTCGCCGGCCTCGCTCGCGGCAGACCGGACTACACCCAGACCGTGCTCGACGTGCTGTGTTCCTACCTACGAAGGCCCTACTCCCACCCCCGCTTCACCGGTTCGCAGGCTCCACCTGATGCCGAAGCCGAACGCGAGTTGCAGGTGCGGCTGACCGCACAGCGGCTCATCTACGACCTGCTGCCGGCGGCGGGATCGGATGACGCACCTGCCTACGACCTTGACCTGACCGGCGCCGCCCTGGAATACCTCGACCTTTCCCGTCGCAGGCTCGGCACCGTGGTGCTGCGCTACGCCTACCTGCACAGCAGCACCAATCTCAGCGAGTGCGAGTTCACCGGACCCGCCTGGTTCACCTCGACGACCACCGGCGACGGCAGGCTGTCCGGCCGGTTCCGCTGCCGCGACACCGTTTTCCGTGAACGGGCGTGGTTCAGCAAGACCACGTTCAACTCGCTCGCCGACTTCACGGGCACGAGCTTCGAAGGCGAGACCGGGTTCGCCGATGCCACGTTCCTCGGTGACGCCGTACTGCGTGACACCTCCTTCGCCGCGGGGCTGGATCTTCGGCGGGCCACCTTCGACAGCTTCGTCGACCTTCGCTGGCGCACCGCGCCTGCGGGGGTCTCGCTGTTCAACACGCTTGTCAACCCCGAGCGGGACGTGCAGTTACCGGCGGGCTGGACCACAGAGCCGCTGCCGGACGGCCGCGCCCAGTTGCGGGTCCGCGAGTAGCGGTCATTCCCGGTGTGCCGGGGGGTGGTTGTCGGCGTACCCGTGCGCCCAGCGGTAGTCGGGTTTGCCCGTCGGGGAGCGAACGACGCACTCGGTGAACCACACCGTGCGCGGCACCTTGTAGCCCGAGAGCCGCTCCCGCACGTGATCGGCCAGCGAGGCGAATTCGGGCTGCCTGCCGTCTCTTGGCTGGATCACCGCCGCGACCCGCTGCCCGAAGCGTTCGTCGGCAACGCCGATGACCACGGCGTCGAAGACATCGGCATGGGATTTGAGCACGGCCTCCACCTCTTCGGGAAAGACCTTCTCCCCGCCGGTGTTGACGCACATGTTCCCGCGCCCGAGTAACCGGATCGCGCCGTCGGCCTCCACCGTGGCGTAGTCGCCCGGCGTCACATACCGCTTGCCGTCGACCTCGACGAACATCGACTTCGTCTTCTCCGGGTCCTTGTAGTACCCGATCGGCAGGTGGCCCCCTCGGGCGAGCCTGCCAACGATCCCCGAGCCGGGCGCGATCGGCCGGTCCTCGTCGTCCAGCACGACCGTCTCCCTGCCTGGCCGCACCTTGGGCCCGCCGTCGTCGAGATCGTCCCGGGTCGCGACGGAAATGCCGCCGAAGCCGGTCTCCGACGCGCCGATCGAGTCGCTGATCATCACGTTCGGCAGCGCGTCGAGCAGTTGCCGCTTGACGCTCGGCGAGAACAGCGCCGCCCCGCTGCCGATCGCCACCAGCGACGAGGTGTCGTAGCCGCCGTTGGCCAACGCATCCGCCAGCGGCCGAGCCATCGCGTCACCCGTGATCACCACGATGTTCACCCGCTGCCGCTGCACCAGCCGCCACACCTCGTCCGGGTCGAACCGTGGTGTGAACACCAGCGTGCCGCCGGTGAACAGCGCCGAAAGCGACGGCCACTGCGCGGCGGCGTGGATCAGCGGTGGCATCGGCAGCCAGGTGGCGCCATCGCCTGCCGCCCCGTTGCGGGCCTGTTCCCACTCGTCCTCGATCGCCGCGCCGGTGTGGAAGTCGAACCCGCCGCCGAGCACCCGCCAGATGTCCTCGTGCCGCCACAGCACCCCCTTGGGAGCACCCGTGGTGCCACCGGTGTAGAGGATGTAGCGATCGCCGCTGCTGCGTTCCTCGAAATCGCGCTCGGCACTCGCGCCCGCGAGCGCGGATTCGTACTCCACGCCGCCGTAGGGCTCGTAGTCGTGGCCGGACTCGTCGTCCACCACCACGACGTGACGCAGCCCTGGCACATCCTGCAGCACCGGGGCTACCGCATCGCTGAACCGGCGCTCGTGCACGAGTGCCGACAGGTCGGCGTTGTCGAACAGGTAGCGCAACTCGTCGCTGACGTAGCGGTAGTTGACGTTGATGGCGACCGCTCGCAGCTTGTAGGCGGCCAGCATGGTCTCCATCGCCTCGGCCGAGTTTCGCAGCTGAAAGCCGATATGTGAACCACAGCCGAGACCCTGCGCGGCGAAATGGTGGGCAAGCCGGTTCGCCCGCCGATCCAGTTCGGCGAAGGTGAACCTGCGCTCGCCGTCGATCACGGCGAGCCGGTCGGGCATCAGATCAACGGCGTGCTCGAACAGGTCGGCGATGTTGAAGCTCATCGGCCCTCACCAGATCGCGACCGGCGCCTGTCCCCTGCGGAAGTAGCCGGGGATACGCTGGCCGGACGTCGCTCGTTCGATGCGCTTCTTCATGCCGTCCGAAAGCGCGTCGTTCTTCATCATTTCCAGGTAGATCGCCGACACGTTGCCGAAGTCGAAGAAGTCGCGCTGCCAGGACCACATCCCGTCGCCGCCGTAGCGAAACCAGCTTCCCCCGATGCCGGGCACCTCGTAGGCGGTGCCGTCCGGTCTCGTGGCCTCGGCGATCTGCTTCCACAGGCCGATGACCTCGCCCTGCCGGTCATCGACGATGATCTTCTGGTACGGGTAGCGCCACCCTTGCAGGCCCTCCATTTCCTGACCCAGCGCGATGTCGCGGATCTCGTCCCGACCGACAGCCATGAAGTCCTGCTCCGGCCCGACGTTCCAGCCGTAGGTGGCGTCCTCCGTGTACATCAGCGCCAGCGGGCGCCAGTCACCCGCCTGTTCGCAGCGTTCGTTCTCCGCCAGCCAGCGGCTGACCATCTCGTCGAGTTCAGCACGGGGAAACGCGGGCATCGCATCCTCCTGGGTGTGGTGGGGCGGGGTGCTCGGTCACGAGTCGATCCGCAACGCCTGGGTGGGGCAGTACCGCACGGCTCGGCGCACGTCCGCGTGCAGTTCCTCGGGTGGTTCGTGGTCGAGAACCTCGACCTTTCCCTTCTTCGGCACCGTGAACACCTCCGGTGCCTCCAGCTCGCACATCGCGTGCCCCTGGCACAGGTCCAACTCCGCGCTGATCCTCATCGGCGGCTCCTGCGCCGGTAGGAGACAAGGCACGGCTGGGCGAGCTGCACGACCATCTTGCTGTGGTCGTTGCGGTAGGTCTCCCGCGGCTGCGCGAAGGAGAACTCGAACTGGCGCAACAACACCGAGAAGATCGCCTTGAGCTGGATGGTCGCGAACATCGCGCCAACACAGCGGTGCCGCCCGGCACCGAACGGGATCCAGGTCCACCGGTTGACGATGTCCTCCTGGCGGGGCTCGACGTAGCGGTCCGGGTCGAAGGCATCCGGATTGGGGAAGTCCTCGGGAATCCGGTTGGACACGGCGGGCGTCGCGCCGACCAGCGAACCCTTCGGGATCCGGTACCCGTTGACCTCCAGGTCGTCCTTGGCCATCCGCAGCAGCAGGATCAGCGGCGGGTGCAGCCGCAGCGCCTCCTTGATCACCGACTCCAACCGCGGTATCTGGCGCAACGCGCGGAAGCTCACCTGCGAGCCGTCGGCGTAGAGTTCGTCGAGTTCGGCCACCACCTCGGCGAGGATGTCGGGGTGGCGCAGCAACTCGATCAGCGTCCACGCCGCCGTGCCGGAACTGGTGTGGTGACCGGCGAACATCATCGAGATGAAGATCCCGGTGATCTCGCTGGCGTCGAACCGGAGGTTGCCGTCCTCGTCCTTCACCGACATCAGGACGTCGAGCATGTCGCGGTCTTGCTTGGTGGGCGCCGGTCCGGCCGCCCGCTTGGTCATGATCTCGCTGACGAGCGCGACCAGGCCCTTGCGCGCCTCGTCGCGCTTGCGGAAGCTCTCGATCGGCGCGTACGGGTCAACGTAGGCCAGCGCGTCCGTGCCACGCTCCAGATCGTGGTAGAGGTTCGCGAACCGCTCGTCCAGTTCCTCACGGAACTTCTTGCCGACAAGGCACGCCGAGGACGTGTAGATGGTGAGCTCGGCGAAGGTGTCGAGCAGGTCGATCTGTCCCTCATCTCCCCACAACGCCACCATCCGCTCGACTTCCTCGGCGATCGTCGCGGCGTGGCCCTTCATGTGCTCACCCCGCAGGGCCTGGTTGTGCAGCATCTCCTTGCGCCGCTCCGGGCTGGCGTCGAACACCACGCCCTCGCCGAAGATCGGCTTCATGAAGGGGTAGGCCTCGGCCTGGTCCAGTTCCTCGTCCGGCGAGCGGAAGAAGAACTCGTTGGCGCTCGCACCGGACAGTAGGACCACGTCCTTGTCGGCGAGGCGGAAGCGGCCAACGTCGCCGCATTCCGAGCGAACCCGATTCATCAGCCCGATCGGGTCGTTGCGCAGTTCCTCCAGGTGGCCGTGCTCGCCGGACGAACCGGATACCTCGACGGGTTCACGAAGGTTCATTTCTCCTCCCCAAGGGGTGCCTCCGGCTGAACCTCAACAAGCGCGATGTTCACGCCGCGAGGCGCCGTCACGATCGTCGACACCGTGTTCGCGATGTCGCTGGCACGCAGGAAGTAGGGGTGGCGGGCGAATCCCCACTTCACCCAGTCCTCAAGCAGCGGACCCACCTTCGACTCGTCGAAGTCCATGCCCATCGCGGTCTGCGTCGGGCCCGGCCGCACCACGGAGGCCCGGACGCCGGTGCCCTCCAGTTCCATCTGCATGGTCCTCGCCATGGCTTCCACCCCGGACTTGGCGGGCACGTACGCGCCGACCCTCGGCCGGGGCGAACGGACCACATCGGACCCGATGAACACGACGTCGCCCCTGCGGCGGCGCACCATTCCCGGCACGACGGCCGAGACGAGCCGGTGCGCGCCGACGAGGTGCACCTGCAACTGGTGAGCGAAGGTGTCGGAGTCGAGTTCGTGGATCAGCGCCGCGTCGAGATCGCCCGCCCCCGACACGACGACTTCGATGTCCCCGAGTTCGCGCGTGGCGCCCGCGACGAACTCGTTGACCGAGTCAGCGTCGCCGACGTCCAGCGGCAGCGCGATCGCCTCGCCGCCCTGTTCCACGATCTCGGCCGCGAGCTTCTCGCACACGTTCACCCTGCGCGCCCCGAGCGCCACCGGGAAGCCCGCCTCGGCAAGCACCCTTGCCGTCGCGGCACCGATCCCGGAGGACGCGCCGCTCACGATGGCGGGCCTGCGCTCCGGATGTGGCTCGAACCTTGGCATGTCAGCGCACCTCCACCCGCACCGGCAGCGTCGCGAACCCCCGCACGTTGGTGGAGTGCACTCGCTGCGCGTTCCGCTCGTCGATGTCGTAGGCGCGCACCCGCCTGGTGAACTCGCTCAGCGCGATCCGCGCCTCCAGCCGCGCGAGGTGCGCGCCGAGACAGAAGTGGCTGCCACCGCCGAAGCTGGTGAGCTGCTTGGACCTGTCGCGGTCCAGGTCGAAGGCGTCGGCCCGGTCGAATGCCCGCTCGTCGCGGTTTGCCGAACCGGGCAGCAGCAACAGCAACGACCCCTCCGGCACGTCCTCGCCGTGGTAGCGCAGCTCCCGCGTCGTGGTCCTTGCGATGATCTGGCTGGAAGTGTCGTAGCGCAGCGTCTCCTCGACCCAGTCTTCGATCCGTCCCGGGTCGGCCATCGGTTTGGCCAGTTCCCCGGGGTTTCGCCAGCCCCAGTACAGGGCGTTGCCGAGCAGTTTCGTCGTGGTCTCGTTGCCCGCCACCACCATCAGGAACAGGAAACCGATGATCTCGTCGTCGGCCAGCCGGTCCCCGTCGATCTCGGCTTCCAGCAGTGCCGAGGTCAGGTCCTCGGTGCGCTCCGCGCGTCGGGCGGCCACCATGTCGGAGTAGTACTGCACCAACCGCAGCGCCGCGTCCATCGCCGAGTGCGGCACGTCCTGCACACCCTCCTCGCGATGCATCACGGCGTCGGCGAGGCGGCGGGTCTGCGCTCGGTCGGCCTCCGGGACACCGACCAGTTCGGAGACGACGTCCATCGGCAACTTGCCCGCGAACTCGGCGATGAAGTCGAACTCCTCGGTCTCCAGCGCGGAGTCGAGGTGCTGCCTGGTGAGTTCGACGATGCGCTGTTCCAGCTCGCGCACCCGGCGCGGGGTGAACCCTCGCGAGACGAGCGAGCGCATCCGCTGGTGCCTCGGGTCGTCCATGGCCAGAAACGACATGGTCTTCGACGCGTGCGGACCGTAGGCGGCCGGGTCGAGCGACACACCGTTGGCGCTCGAGAGCCCCCGGTTGTCCCGGAATCCCGCGACGACGTCGTCGTAGCGGGCCAGGGCGTAGAAGCCGACCTCGCTGTTGTGGTACAGCGGCGCCTCGTCCCGCAGCCACCGGTAGGTCGGGTACGGGTCCTCGTGGAAGGCGTAGTCGTAGGGGTTGAACACCCGGTTCGACTCCCGGTTGGACACCGCCTCTGCCCGCGCCACATTGCTCATGACCTGCCCTCCGTTATCAGTTCCGCGGTAGCCGCCAGCCCGTCGGCGATCGCCTCGTAGGAAGCGGCTCCCATGCCCGCGTGCACGAGTGCGCCCGCGTAGGCGAACTCCAGTGCCAGCAGCACCGCCGGGTCGTACCCCGGCCCGAGTGCGGCCTCCAGCCGCTGCCTTATCTCCATCCCGATCCGCAGCCGCAGGTGCGCCACGTCGGAGTCGTCGCCGAGCATGGCGCTGGTGCAGGCGGCGGCGAGTTCCGGCTCGTCCACCATGAGCAGCGCGAGCTCACGCAACACCCCCACCACCCGCTCGCTCGTGCTCTGACCCGCCTCGGCGGCCGGTGGCGACGACCGCAACCGCCGCCACAGCAACTCGGTGATCAGATGGTTCTTCGAGGCGAAGTAGGTGTACGCGGTGGCGGGCGCGACCTCGGCCCGCGCGGCGACCCCTCGTACGGTCAGGTTCGAGTACCCGGTCTCCCGCAGTTCCTCGAGCGCGGCAGTGGTCAGTCGCCGCACCATGTCGGCCTGGCGTTTGCTCAGCCGCCGCCGGGTGGCCTCGCCGACAAGGTCGCCTTCCACCTCGTCCGCGTCGGCTCCCCGGCCTCCACTGACATTCGCACGCGACATGACTCCACCTGTTCGAAGGTCGGCTCGCTGGACTGTCGCGAGTGGCTACTCACGCAGCGACAGCGCGACCTTTGGACACGAGGCGACCGCCTGCCGCACCCGGTGCTCGTTGTCCCGGTCCGGCCTCGCCCTGATGTGCAACTGCTCGTCGTCGTCCAGTTCGAACACCTCCGGTGCGATCGCCTCGCACACACCGTTGGCTTCGCACATGTCGTAGTCGACGACGATCTCTGGGAGTCCCGTCGTGCTCACCGCAGCTTCACCCGCATTTCCTTGATCCCGTTGATGAAGTTGGAACGCAGCCTGCGCGGCGGTGCGAGGAGTTCGATGTAGGGCAGCCGCTGCGCGATGGTCTCGAACAGCACGCGAAGCTCCAGCCTGGCCAGGTGCGAGCCGAGGCAGTAGTGCGGCCCGCCACCACCGAAGGCGATGTGGGGATTGGGGTCACGCTCGAGGTCGAAGGTGTGCGGATCGTCGAAGACGGTCTCGTCCCGGTTCGCCGAGGGATAGAAGATGACGACCTTGTCGCCCTTCTTGATCGGCTGACCGCCGATCTCGGTGTCCCTCGTCGCGGTGCGGCGAAAGTCCATGACGGGACTGACCCAGCGCAGCATCTCCTCCACCGCGCTCGGCGCGAGGCCGGGGTCGGCGACCAGTTTGCGGTACTGATCGGGGTTCTCCAGTAACGCGTGCATCCCGCCGGTCGCGGCGTTTCGAGTGGTCTCGTTTCCCGCAACCACGAGCAGGACGAAGAACATGTTGAACTCCATCTCCGAGAGCACGTCGCCTTCGGAGTCGGGTTGCAGCAACTTCGTCACGATGTCGTCGCGGGGGCAGGACCGCCGCTGTTCGGCCAACTCGTTGGCATAGGCGAAGATCTCGAAGGCGGCCTGCTCGCCGTCGGCCTCGGTGGTCTGGAACTCGGGGTCGTCGAAGCCGATCATGCGGTTGGACCAGTCGTACAGCTTCTCCCGGTCCTGCTGCGGAGCGCCCATCAGTTCCGCGATCACAGCGAGCGGCAACTGGGCCGCGATGTCGTGGACGAAATCCACCTCGGTTCGGCTCTCAAGACTGTCCATCATGGACGAGCACACCGACCTGATGCGTGGCTCCAGCTTGTCCACCATGCGCGGTGTGAACCCCCGGTTCACCAGGTTTCGCTGCCTGGTGTGCTCCGGCGCGTCCATATTGACCATCATGGCCTGCTGCTTGGCAAGGACTTCCTCGTCGAAGAAGTCCGTCAACGACGTGGTTCCCACGTACGAGGAGAAGGTCTGCGCGTCCCTGGACACCGCTACGACATCCGCGTGCCGGGTTACCGCCCAGAAGCCCTTGCTCGGCGGCTCCTCCTCCTGCCAGTACACGGGCGAGCAGCGGCGCAGTTCGGAGAAGAATTCGTGCGGAACGGATTGCTGATAGACGTCCGGATCATAGAGCCGAACCGAGGGAACACTCATCACTGAAATCCCATCAGTTGTCGTCCTCGACGCGAAAAATGTAACACGTTCTCGCGTTGCTGGACAACTGTCCAGATGAAAGTCCAGCGAGGAGTACGGTCAGTCGGCCCCGGCGAGCGCGGCACCCACCCGGCGACCGGAGAACACGCAGTCGGCGATGGAGAGCCCGCTGACGTAGGAGTGTGAGCACACACCCACGGCATTACGCCCCGCGGCGTACAACCCCGGCACCGTCGAACCATCGGTGGCGAGCACGGCGCCGGTGCGCTCGTCAACGGCCAGCCCGCCCAGAGTGATCATCGGGCAGGGGTAGCCCCGCTGAGCGCGAAGCGAACAGTCGAACACGTAGTACGGCCCGCGCTCCAGCGGACGCACGTGGTCGCCGTCCTTCCCCATCCGGTCTGGCGCCCCCGCGCACGCGTCGGCGTTGTAGTCCTCGATCGTGCGCCGCAGTCCCTCGGGGTCGATCCCGGCACGCCGCGCGGCCTCCTCGAGTTGGCCACCCTTGTGGTGTCCGATGGTGAACAGGTAGGTCGCCTGTAACCGCTGGAACCACAGCGTCTGGCTCGGCAGTTGGCGCTTCGCCTCCTCCAGCACCCGGCTGTCGACGACCAGGTAAGCCTTCGCCCCCTCCTGCCGCGCGATGTGGTCGCCGATTCTGGCGCCGTAGTACAGCTCGTTGCAGATGCGCTCACCGGCCGTGTTGACCAGCACGCCCTCCACCAGCGCCAACGGCGGGTTGTAGAAGCGCCACGCGGAAACCCGGTTCATGCAGTCGGTCCTGCCACCGACCGAACGGCCCAGTTCGATCCCACTGCCGTCGTCACCGATCGTGCCCAGCGACGATCCGCCTCGGTAGGCGGGTGCGTGCTCGGAAACCAGTTTCCTGTTGAACACGAACCCGCCCGCGGCGAGCACCACGCCCCTGCGGGCGCGGAACCGTCGCACCTTCCCGTGCCTGCGCTCGATCCGCCTGATCGGCTTGTCCAGCAGTTTGCCGAGCGGACGGTAGTAGATGTTGAGCTTGCGGTTCGACTGCGAAAGCAGCCGGTGAAACAGCCTGGGCAGGCCGTTGGCGAGTTCCCGGCATTCGATGCCGACGACGTGGCCGGACTCGTCGGTCACCAACTCGGTGACCCTGGTCTGGAACCGCACGGCGATATCCCGCTTGGCCACAGCCGAGCGCAATGCCTTGAACAGCACCTTCCCCGACGTTCCCCGCCCCTTGGTGCGGTGACCGCGCGGCGCGGGCGTCGCCTTGTCGCGGAAGGGCGGAGCGAGTTCGTTGCCCGAGTAGTAGAGGTAGTAGTCGTTGGTCGGGTAGGAGGTTTTGCGCGGGGACATGCTGCCCTCGAACGGCACCCCGTTGGACTCCAACCAGCGCAGATTCTCCACGCTCTGCTCGCAGAAGCGGGCGAGTGTCTCCTCCGAGACCACGTCCTCGACCTCCAGCCGCAGGTAGTCGAGCATGGCCTGCGTGGTGTCGGAGTAGCCGGCCCGCACCTGGTGCTCGGTGCCGCCGCCCGCGTACACGATGCCACCGCTGATCTCGGTGGCTCCTCCACCTCGGAACCGGTCGACGACCAGCACCTCCGCGCCACGATCGGTGGCTTCGATCGCCGCACAGGCTCCCGCGCCGCCGAAACCGACGATCACGATGTCCGCCTCGGCATCCCACTGCTCAACCATGAACCGCTCCGCTTCTGGCGACAGGGCAGTCGCCTGAGCCCTTGCCAGCGATCTGGACACCTGTCTGGTCTATAGTCCAGCAGGGTCTTCGAAAGCCCCTGGCCGCCTTCGTCACCGAACCATTTCGCGGCAAAACTGTAACACGTTTCAGTTCATTTCTCGATCTCTGACGAAGCGCGGACAACCGCGAAACCGGAGGTGTCTCGCCATGACTGATTCGGTTCGCCGCCTGCGGGTAGCGCGGGTGATCACCGAGACCGCCGACGCGTGCTCGCTGGTGTTCGACCTGACGGAGGAAGACAAGGAGTGGTTCTTCTACCGCCCCGGCCAGTTCCTCACCTTGTGCGTACCTGCCGAGACCGGCTCGATAGCACGCTGCTACTCGCTGGCCGAGCTCACCGCACGTCGATGCGGACCCCAAGGTGACCGTGAAGCGGGTGAGCGGCGGCACAGGCTCGAACTGGTTGTGCGACAACGCCCGAGCGGGCATGGAGCTGGAGGTGTTGCCACCGGCGGGCAGGTTCACCCCGGAGCGGCTCGAAGGGGATCTCGTACTCTTCGCTGGCGGCAGTGGGATAACTCCGTTGCTTTCGATTCTGAAATCGGTGCTGTTCGCCGGTTCGGGCAACGTCACCCTCTGCTATGCCAACCGCGACGAGCAGTCGGTCATCTTCGCGGCCGAACTCGACGAGTTGCGTGCCCGGTTCGCACCCAGGCTGTCCGTCGTGCACTGGCTCGAATCGAAGCGAGGGTTGCCCGACGCGGCGGCCCTGCGTGAGTTGGTCGACCACGCGCCCGCGACCGAGTGCTTCGCGTGCGGACCCGAGCCGTTCATGCTGGCCGCGAGAACGGCCATGGCCGACCGCGGTCTGGCCCGCGACCGCATCCACCTCGAACGATTCACCTCGTTGTCCGGCAATCCCTTCGCGGGCAGCGATACCCTGCCGCACGGAGACCGGGCGCGCACCGCGCTTGTCGAGGTTGAGCTGGAAGGCCGCACGCGAGAGCTGTGCTGGCCGCAGGGCGCTCGACTGCTCGACGTGTTGCGCGCCGCGGGCCTGAACGCACCGTCGTCCTGCGGCGAGGGTGTCTGCGCCGCCTGCGAGTGCAGGGTGGTGGCAGGCGAGGTGCGGATGGTCGACAACCGGGTGCTCGAGGCCGACGATCTCGAACAGGGCTACATGCTCGCCTGCCAGGCGGTCCCGGTGACGGACGTCGTGCGGATCAGCTACGCCTGAGCCGCGTTCTCGGCTGCTCCATTGCCTCCGTCCAGCAGTCCCTCGACGGTCACCATCACCGCCGAAGCCGTGACAGTGACGGAGCCCTCGGCGCGCAGCTTCGCCGTGGCGTAGACCTTCCTGCCGTCCTTGCCCACGAAGGCGGCCTCGACGTCAAGGTCCTTGTCGAACGGGGTTCCGTGGTGGTACTCGACAGAAAGCGAAACCGTCATGGCAGGCCAGCCCGCACTGGCGACCGCATGGCCGACGGCGTGGTCGAGCACCGCGGCGAGCCAGCCGCCGTGGACCCGACCGGGCGCGCCCTGGTGAACGACGCCGAACCGCACCCGCGCGGTCACGACACCGTCCCCGCCGCCGAACGGCGTCAGCGGCGGCGCGAGCGGGTTACCCGCCCCCTGGACGGGATTGTGAAAGGTGAGTGACCGCACGTCCGAGCCAGGACCACTCGTCCGTTGCGCGTTGAGGGAAGCCGTCACCGACCTGATCCGCTCGGTGGCCACTGCCAGCTGCTGCTCGTCGGCACCGGTGCACACAGCTACCTCGATGAGTCGCCGAATCTCCTCCGCCAGCAGAGCCTGCTGTGTCGTCATTGCCCGACCACTCCATCAACTAGAACAGGTTTCACATCGTCAGGCGAGAATATCTTGCGTGACAAGCGACGCAATGCCCTAGCCTCGAAGAACTCGTTCTACCGACTAGGACCCTTGCGGGGCGCGAATGGCCAGACTAGAGTCTGGACACATGTCCAACACGATGAGGAGACTGCCATGAGCCTCTGGCCCACAAGCGCGTCACCACTTCTCGTCGACGGCTCACTGGAACCCGGCAACGCGGGATCGTTCGAGACGATCAACCCTGCCACCGAGGAGGTTCTTGGCACTGCGGCGAACGCGGACAGTTCCGACCTGGACCGGGCGATCACGGCGGCGCGGCGGGCCTTCGACGAGTCCGGCTGGGCGCGCGACACCGAGTTTCGCGCGCACTGTCTGCGCCAACTGAGCAGGGTACTCACCGAGCACAACGAACGGCTTCGCGAGATCACGGTCGCCGAAGCGGGCGTGCCGGTCGCGCTGACCCACGGACCCCAGTTGGACATCCCGGTGGCCGATCTGGCGTGGTTCGCCGACTTGGCGACCTCCTACGAGTGGGTCAGCGACCTCGGCAGAGCCGAACCGATGGGCATCCCGACCCACCGAAGGATGCTGCGGGAACCCACCGGAGTGGTCGGCGCCATCACGCCGTGGAACTTCCCGCACCAGATCAACTTCGCCAAGCTCGGGCCCGCACTGGCCGCCGGCAACACCGTGGTGCTCAAGCCCGCTCCCGACACCCCTTGGTGTGCCGCCGCAGTCGGTGGGCTGATCGCCGAACACACCGACATCCCGCCCGGCGTGGTCAACATCGTCACCTCGCGGGACCACGCGCTCGGCGCGCAACTCGCCGAGGACCCCAGGGTGGACCTCATCTCGTTCACCGGGTCAACCGCCACCGGTCGATCGGTGATGACAACCGCGGCGCAGACCATCAAGAAGGTCTTCCTCGAACTCGGCGGCAAGTCCGCGTTCGTCGTGCTCGACGACGCCGATATCGCCTCCGCCTGCGCGTTGGCCGCGTTCACCGTGGCGACACACGCCGGGCAGGGGTGCGCGATCACCACCCGGCTGCTCGTGCCGAGGACCCGCTACGCCGAAGCGCTTGAGGCAACGGCGTCGGCGTTGAACGGCATCAAGCCCGGCCCTCCCGATGACCCGGGCACCATCTGTGGTCCTGTCATCTCCGCGAAGCAACGGGATCGGGTGGAGGGCTACCTGCGGCTCGCCCGCGCCGAGGGCGGCGAGATCGTCTGCGGCGGCGACCGACCTTCCGGACTCGACAACGGCTTCTACGTCGAGCCGACGCTGATCGCGGGCCTGCCCAACACGTCAAGGGTTGTGAGGGAGGAGATCTTCGGGCCGGTGCTGACGATCCTGCCGCACGACGGCGACGACGACGCCGTGCGCATCGCCAACGACTCGCCTTACGGGCTGTCCGGTTCCGTTTACGGCGGTGACCTTGACCGGGCGCGCGAGGTCGGCACGCGTATCCGCACCGGAACGCTGAGCATCAACGGCGGTGTCTGGTACTCGGTCGACGCGCCGTTCGGCGGTTACAAGCAGTCCGGAATCGGCAGGGAAATGGGCGTGGCCGGGTTCGAGGAATACCTGGAGACCAAGCTCGTCGCCGAGCCCGCGGGAAAGGAAAAGCAGGGATGAGCCGCTTCGAAGGCAAGGTCGCGATCGTTACCGGAGCCGCACAGGGGATCGGCGAGGCCTACGCCCGCGCGCTGGCGCGGGAAGGCGCGAGCGTGGTGGTCGCCGACCGCAACACCGAGGCAGGCAATCGAGTCGCCAAGCAGATCGTGGCGGACGGCGGAACCGCCGCCTGCACCGAAGTGGACGTTTCTCAGCCGGAGTCGGCGGCGGCCATGGCCGCCTTCGCGGTCGAGCGATTCGGCGGCATCGACTACCTGGTGAACAACGCCGCCATCTACGGCGACATGAAGCTGGACCTGCTGCTCACCGTGGACTGGGACTACTACAAGAAGTTCATGAGCGTGAACCTCGACGGCGCGCTCGCCTGCACGCGGGCGGTCGCACCCCACCTCACCGCACGCGGCGGCGGCGCGATCGTGAACCAGTCGTCCACGGCAGCGTGGGTCTACTCCGGCTTCTACGGGCTCGCGAAGGTCGGCATCAACGGGCTGACCCAGCAACTCGCGCACGAACTCGGCGGTTCGAACATCCGGATCAACGCCATCGCACCAGGCCCCATCGACACCGAGGCGACCAGGACCGTCACGCCGAGCAAGCTTGTCGCCGACATGGTGAAGGGCTTCGCGTTGAAGCGCATGGGCACGCCAGGCGACCTGGTGGGAATGTGCCTGTTCCTGCTGTCCGAGGAGGCGAGCTGGATCACCGGCCAGATCTTCAACGTCGACGGCGGCCAGGTCGTGCGGTCCTGACCGAGGAAGGGAGCCAGCAAATGAAACCCGTCGGCTTTATCGGGCTGGGTCAGATGGGCGCCCCGATGGCACGCACGCTGCTCGACTGGCCTGGCGGCCTCGTCGTGCACGACAGCCGCCAGGAAGCGATGCTGCCGTTCACAGAACAGGGCGCGAAGGCCGCGGGCACCGCCGAGGAGGTGGCGCGGTCCGCCGAGGTTATCTCGATCATGGTGCTGGACGATCAGCAGGTAGAACAGCTCGTGGCGGGCCCGCGAGGGCTGCTGGATACCGCGGCGCCTGGCACCGTGATCGCGGTGCACTCCACGATCAGCGACACCACCGCGCAGCGCCTTGCCGAGACCGCCAAGGGCACCGGAGTGGAGATCGTCGACGCGCCGGTCAGCGGAGGCGCGGGCGGGGCCGCACAGGGCAGGCTCGCGACGATGGTCGGAGCCTCCGAAGCCGCCTTCGCGCGCTGCGAGGAACCATTCCGCCGGTGGGCCGAGCTGGTCGTCCACACCGGAGAGCCGGGATCGGGAACCCGCGCCAAGCTCGCCCGCAACCTGCTGCACTTCGTCGCGTTCACGGCCGCGGCCGAAGCGCAACGGCTGGCTGAGGCGGCCGGGATCGATCTGGTGGACCTGGGCAAGGTGGTCCGGCACTCCGACTCGGTGACCGGGGGCCCCGGCGCCATCATGCTTCGCTCCTCCACCGCTGCGCTGGCCCCCGACGACGACTGGTACCCGATCCTGACGCATGTACGCGACCTCGGCGAGAAGGACCTGCGGCTGGCGCTGGACCTGGGAACGCGGCTGGGCGTCGAGCTTCCGCTCGCCGGGTACGCACTGGAACACTTCGCGGAAGGTCTCGGCGTGGCCGAACGGACGGAGGAAGGCACCCGATGAGCGACAAGCGCAGCCGTGGGCTGGACATGATGCGCAAGGTCTACGGCTGGGAATTCAAGGACGGTCCCGGTGACTTCTTCGCGGCCACCGTCGACCACCTCTTCGCCGACATCTGGTCGCGGCCCGGCCTCTCCCTGCGCGACCGCCGCCTGCTGCTACTGGGAGCACTCGCCGCGCAGGGCCTCGACGACGTCGCCGACATCCAGGTCCAGGCCGCGCTGCGCAACGAGGAACTCACCGGAGAGGAACTGAAGGAAGCCGCGCTGTTTCTCACCCACTACGTCGGCTGGCCGCTGGGCACCAAGTTCAACATGACGGTGGAGAAGCGCGTCGGCGAGCACGAGAAGTCCGGCTCATGAGCGCCCCGACCGCTCGAATGCCCGAGGAACTGCTGGCACACGCCGTTCGCGCCGCTGGCTTCATGCCCACCGAGGAAGGGCTGGCGCTGTACGAGGCGGCCGTCGAGCACCTCGCGGGCGGAGTCGCCGTCGAGATCGGGAGCTACTGCGGCAAGTCAACTGTCTTCCTCGGCGCGGCCGCACGCGAGTGCGGTGGCCGGATCGTCACCGTCGATCACCATCGCGGCTCCGAGGAACACCAGCCGGGCTGGGAGTACCACGACCCCACGCTGGTAGACCCGCACACCGGGCGCCTGGACACCCTCGGCGCCTTCCGGCGCACGATCGCCGACGCCGGGTTGGAGGACCACGTCGTGGCCGTCGTCGGGAGTTCACCTGCCGTCGCGGACTTCTGGCGAACCCCGCTTTCGATGCTGTTCATCGACGGCGGCCACAGCCAAGCTGCGGCCGACGCCGACCTCGACGGCTGGGCCCCCTGGGTCACCGAAGGCGGGGCGCTGGCGATCCACGACGTGTTCCCCGATCCACGCGACGGAGGAAGACCGCCGTACAACATCTACCGCCGCGCGCTGGCAGGCGGTCAGTTCACCGAGGTGTCGGCCACCGGCTCGCTACGCGTGCTACGCCGAGTCGCCGGTCAGCCGGGCACACCGCTGGCGTAATCCTCGCCCCAGATGCGGGTTCGAAGCAGTCAGCGGGCGGCGAGCTGCCAGGTGTGGTCGATGCCGGGCTGGTCGAACCAGACGGTGTGCGCGTCGGGTGTCACGGTGAGCCCGAAGGATTCCCAGCCGGGTCGGCCGAGGTCGGCCCAGGTGCGATGCGCGTGTTCAACCAGGTGCCAGAGCCGCCGTGGTCCGCCTTCGGCACCTGTCGATCTCCAGCACCCGCGCCCCGTCGACGGGTTGCAGGGCTTCGATCATGCGGGGCGTCAGCCCTGGCTGGATCGACGACGGCAGCACCGCCGTAGAACCCTCCGCGGTCGAAGCGAGAGTGGTGATCAGCGCGGCATTGGTGTAGACCACTGAAAGGTCGTCGGCGCAGGCGCGTTCGACCCAGCCGCCGTCCGGGGTCTGCTGGTGAAAGTTGGGGACGAACACGTGCCGAGGAACAGTCCGGACCGCCTCGGCGAGACGGGGGTCGGTGAGCTGCCCGCCGCGGCCAGCTCATTGGCGAGCCGTGCGGCAAGTGCTTCCCAATCGAGGTTCGTGGTCATGCTGGTCATGGGCGTCCCGTTGGCTGTGTGAGCAGTCCAGCCATGGCCGTGGTGATCGGCGCCCCGGTCCGGGCTTCCGGCCACCCGTAGTGGCCGGAGCTGTTCGACTCAAGGAAACACCCGCTGCCTTTTCGAGCAAGCCCCGCCGGTCAGCCGGGAACACCCGTCGCGTAGGCCTCGCCCCTGCAACGGCAGCCCTCGGCGTCGACGGCCATGCCCTTCGGCAGGTCGTCCGCGCGGAAGATGCGGCAGGCGGGTGTCGTGGCCGAGAGCGCGTCGGCGGCCAGGATCACGGCGGCTCCGGTCCAGGTGGTTCGCTCCACCGGCCAGCGTTTGCCGTCGGTGTAGACCAGGCCGGTCCAGTAGGAGCCGTCCTCCTCCCGCAGGTGCTGCATCGCGGCGAACAACTCGTGCGCACGATCGGTCTCACCGATCGCGTCAAGGCTCAGCACCAGCTCGCACGTCTCGGCTCCGGTGACCCACGGCCGGTCGTCGACGCAGCGGGCACCGAGACCGTCGACGACGAAGTCACCCCACCGCTCGCGCAGCCGACCACGCGCCTGCTCGCCGCGCACGGCACCACCGAGCACCGGGTAGTACCAGTCCATCGAGTAGCGACCCTTGTCGAGGAACACCTCGGGGTGGCGGCGCAACGCGTGCCCGAGCCTGCCGAGCGCCAGTTCCCACTCCGGCTGTTCCACACCGACATACGCGGCCAGCGCCAACGCGCAGCGCATGCTGTGGTGAATGCTCGAACACCCGGTGAGCAGCGCCTCCCGCTCACCGCCGAGCCAACCGATCTGCCCGGTCTCGCCCTGGAACCGCAGCACGAAATCGATCCCGGCACGCACCGACGGCCACATCCGCCTCGCGAACGACTCGTCCCCGGTGAGCAGCACGTGGTGCCACACACCGACGGCGAGGTAGGCGCAGAAGTTGGTTTCGGCGGCGGCATCCACCACGCGACCACGCACGATCTTCGCCGGCCACGAACCGTCCTGCCGCTGGGTCCGTCGCGACCACTCGTACGCTGCCTCCGCCTCCGCGAGCAGGCCCGCACTCGCCAGCGCCATCGCCGACTCGACGTGATCCCACGGATCGACGTGCCCGCCGCTGAACCACGGGATCGCCCCAGTTGGCTCCTGCTCGCGAGCGATCGACCGTGCCGTGGCGACGACCTCGTCGGCGGAGAGCACCCCCGCGACGGCGGGAGGCTCAGCGGCCGACAACCGTAGCCTCCTGCTTGACCAGGTAGAGCACCAGGCTCTTGCCGAGCAACGGGTTGAGGAGCCGTTCCGCGGTGCGGGTGACCAGCGGCGCCCGCATCATGTCCCACACCAGCATTCGGTGATACGCCTTCGGCAGCGGGTGATCCTCTCGATCCACCCCGACGGCGCACTTGAGCCACCAGTAGGGCGAGTGCAGCGCGTGCGCGTGATCCCTGCCGACCCGGCGCAGGCCCGCCGCCGCCAGCTTGCCGAGCAGTTCACGTTCCCGGTAGATCCGCACATGCCCACCCTCGACCTCGTGGTAGGCGTCGGAAAGCAGCCAGCAGACCCGCTCTGGCAACCAGCGCGGAACCGTGACCGCGACCGTCCCTCCCGGCCGCACCACCCTGGCGAGCTGCCAGATCGCCTTGTCGTCCTCCGGGATGTGCTCGAGGATCTCCGAGGCGATGACGCAGTCGAACGACTCGTCGGCGAACGGCAGTTCCAGCGCGTCGCCGGGCACTGTTCGCGCGGCGGCACCATCGGGCGCCTGGCCCTCACTCGCCATTGCCTCGAACATGCTCGCCACGTTGGCCAGTTCCGGCTCGTCCTGGTCGAACGCGACGACGTCAGCCCCACGGCGGTAGGCCTCGAAGGAGTGCCGCCCCGCGCCGCAGCCCACGTCGATCACCTTGCTGCCCGGCCCAACCCCGATCCGGTCGAAGTCAATCGTCAGCATTCAGTTCACCGCACCCTCTCGTCGCGTCCGCTCGATCGAATCGGCATAACAGTCCACAGTAGACTCGGCGACCGATCTCCAACTGTAGCGTTCGACCGCTCGCCTCCGGCCCGCCTCGCCGAGCCTGCGGCGCTGCCCCGCGTCGTCGAGCAGCCCCGCGAGTCGCTCCGCCAGCGCCTGAGCGTCTCCTGGCGGCACCAGGTGGGCGCACTGCCCTTCCTGCCCGACCACCTCGGGCAACGCGCCTGCCCTGCTCACCACGAGCGGCGTGGCGCAGGCCATCGCTTCCACCGTCGGCAGCGAGAAGCCCTCGTAAAGCGAGGGGACGCAGGCCGCCTGCGCGGAGGCCAGCAGTGCGGCAAGTTCGGCGTCGTCGATTCCGGTGACGGTGCGCACGATGTCCCCGATACCGAGTTGCTCGATCAACCGTTCCGTCGGCCCGCCAGCTGTCAACCTTGTAACGAGGACCAGCTCGACCTTGCGCTCGGTGCGCAGCTTCGCGGTGGCCTCCAGCAGGTGCCGCACGCCCTTCAACGGCACGTCGGCGCTTGCCACCGCCACGATGCGGCCGTCGACCCTGGGGGACACGGTGGGTTTGAACAGTTCGGTGTCCACGCCAAGCGGAATGGTGCGAATCCGCTCGGGCGGCACGCGAAAGTCCTCGCTGATGTCGGCACTGGACGCCGAGGACACGGTGATCAACTCGGGGATCCTTCGCGCGACCCGCGCCTGCATCCGGACGAAGCCGTACCAGCGCCGCACAGCGAGCTTGCGCCACCACTTCGCCGCGGCGAGATCGGCGACGCGGTCCCTGGTGATCGGGTGGTGCACGGTCGCCACCAACGGCAGGCCCGCCGCACGCAACCGGAGCAGCCCGTAGCCAAGGCTCTGATTGTCGTGCACGATGTCGAAGTCCCGCGCGCGCTTACCGAGCAATCGTGCCGCGCGAATGCTGAAGGTCAGCGGCTCCGGAAAACCCGCCGTCCACATAGTGGCAACCTCCAGCACATCAAGCCAGTCGCGAAACTCGCTGGGGCGTGGGGTGCGGAACGGATCGGTTTCGCGATAGAGATCCAGGCTCGGCACCTCGGTGAGCTTCACCGCTGAATCGAGCTCGGGATAGGGCTGGCCGGAGAGGACCTCCACCTCGTGTCCCAACTCGGCAAGACCCCTGCTGAGCTGCCGGACGTAGACTCCCTGCCCGCCGCAGTGCGGTTTGCTCCGGTAGGAAAGCAGCGCGATTCGCACGATGTACCTCTCTGGCGCTTTCGCCGAAAAATAAATTGTTTCCCATACCCCCTCAGGGCGTTAAAATACACTCCTTTCCGAAAAGGCGACCCTGCCAGGCTAGAATTCGTTCTCGCCTGGCACAACCATCGGTCGAGCATAACGACCTCGATGTGACGAAAAACAATTCCAGCTCATACGGCGGCGAGTCGGGAGAGCTTCCATACCCCGTCGACCCTGCGTGCGACGACATCAAGGCACGCCGACGTGGACCGCCTTGGCTTGCCGTCGTCGGCGATGGTCTGCTGGTCGACGAAGACGAGCAGGTGGGCGCGGTCGGGCGAAAGGCTGCGTACCCCGACAGCGCGGATGGTGCTGGAGCGTACGAGCCGCTGCTGAAGCGCCTGCTTGCTCGCCTCGGCGAAACGGGAGCGATACTGCTCGACGGCCGCGTCGACAAGGGCGTCCCGCGCGGCTCTTTCGGTGCGCCCTAGATCTCGGAAGCTGTACGAGAAGATGGCCTTCACCGATTCGCCCACCTGGCGCGACACCTCGGCGGTGGCCGCCTCGTCGGCTAGCGCGGCGTTGCCCTCGCGCACCGCTTCGGCCCGCAGCGCGGACCAGACGGCGCCTGCGCCCGCCAGCACGGTGATCGCGGCGAGAACGGCGAGCCAGGTCGCCGCCCTGGCGTGGTCGCGGTTCTCCTTCCCCTTCATCGCTGTGCCTGCACCGACGAGATCTTCCAGCCGCCCTCGGTTCGCCGTAGCTCGGCGAGCAGCGTGCTGCGCTTGTTGGTGCGCTCGCCGCCGTCCGTGGCGACCTCGACGTTGAGCACGGCCAGCATAGAAGCCCTGCCAGCCTGGATGTCGAGCGCCGAGAGCGCTCCGTGTCGGACCTGCGCCGTAGAGCTGATCCGGCGCTCGCGCGCGCGCTCGATGTGCGATCGACGATCCTTGCGGAACTCCTCGCTCAGTGAGCCCTCCGTTACGTTGATCCACGCGTCCACATCGGACCCGGCGGTGCCGTGGTCGATGGTGTAGAGCCTGGCGAGGCCCTCAGTACCCGCCTGCAACGCGGCGTCGCGGTCGTCGGCCCTGCGGGCAAAGTCGCTGTGTTCGGCACTCCACCACGACCAGCCGAACCAGGCACACGCCAATACAGCCACCACCGCCAGTGCCGCGAGTGCGGCGCGCCACCGGTTGCCGCCCGGCACGCTCACCCTCCGGTTCCGAGCAACGTGTCGAGCCCGACGCGCTCGCTCGACCCTGGCGCCGCTTCGAGCAGGCCGGGAAGCGACCGCCGGGAGTCGGCACGCCGGTCGTTGCCCGATTCCTGGTCCGGCTGGGGAACCTCGACCGGTTTCCCGCCGTAGGGCGCGTTCTGCGAGCCACGCACCGAGATCGGGCTGCCCGGTGGCTCCGCGCAGTAAGCCTCGGTGTTGGCTGGGATCTCGGCGGTTTCGTTGGCGGGCCTGCGATGCGTGCCTTCGTAGCCCTTGGTGCACGAGGGCGGGTTGAAGAAGTTCACCACGAACCCGATGTGACCTTCTCCGTTGGACGAAACCGACTTCGAGAACGCGCTCACCACGGGGAGCGCGACCATCATCTGCTCGACGGAGTCCGTCCGGACGGTGGCGATCTGGGTTGTCGTCAGCAGGTTCGCCAGCACCACGCTCGCGCTCGTACCGGAGTCAGCGAGGAACTTGTCGACCTCGGCCGCGAGCAGCGGGGCCTCGTCGATCACCTTCCGCAAGTCCGGGTCGGCCTGTTTCAACTCGGCCGCGATGTCGTTCAGGCCCTCGGCGATCGAACGGATTCGACCGCCGTTGTCTCGCTGGGTGTCCAGCACGACTCGGCCGTTCGCGAGCAGACTCTTCGTTTGTGGCAGGTTCCGCTGTGCCGTCGCTGTGAACGCGCTGCCGGAGTCGAGTAACCGCCGAAGGTCGGGTCCGACATCGGCGAAGGCGTCGTAGGTCTCGTCCACCACGGTGCCGAGCGATTCGGAGTCCACACTGGACACCAGGTCGTACAGGTTGGCAAGCAACTGCTCCGGCATGACCGGGGTCTGGGTGCGGTCCTGGCTGATCACCGAGCCTTCCCGCAGGTAGGGGCCGCTGCCGGTGCGCGGCCGCAAGTCGACATACTGCTCGCCGACCGCGGAGCGGTTGGCCACGACCGCGTCGGTGTCCGCCGGTATCTGCGGGCTGTCCTCATCGATGTCCAGATCCAGCGTCACACCGTCGTCGGTGAGGTGCAGCTGCCTGACCTTGCCTACCGTCACACCACGGTAGGTCACCTCCGCGTTGGCGAAGATGCCGCCGGACGACGCCAGTTCCACCCGCACCAGGTACCCCCGGCTGTCCACGAGGCGATCGAGGCCGGCGTACTGCGCGCCCGCGTAGCCGACCGCCAGCACGGAGATGATCGCGAAGGCGACCAGGAGCAGCTTGTTCTTGCCGGTCAGTGTCATGGCGTCCCTCCGAGAAGGCTGCCGAGGAGATCGCCGAAGCCACCGGCTCCGCTCGCTGTCCCGCCCGGCGAGCCCCCGGATGGGGGCAGTGGCAGGAAAGGCCCTTCGCCAGAGTCGCCACTGCGCTGCCGCGCGGCGTCGTCGCCGCCGGTGTCGGGCTCGCTGCCGTTGCCGAGGAACTCCATGGGCATCCCCGCGTTGAGGATGTTGCGCAGCATGGTGTCGAGATTCATGTCCAGCCGAACCTTCACGTTGGCGTAGTCGCCTCGCACGATCGACCCGGCGAAGTGCGGCAACGGGTAGGTGGGCAGGATTCGTAGTGCCTCGGGCAGGTCGGAGCCCGACTCGGCGAGCTTGTCGAGCACCGGGCCGAGCGACTCGAGATTCGCGACGAGTTGCTCGCTGCTGCGGTTGACGACGCGCGCGCCCACCCTGGACAGCTCCTCCAGTGAGGAGAGCATGCCGACGAGCTGCTCACGCTGCTCGCTGACCACCCCCAGTCCCGGCTCAAGCTGCTCCAGCGCGGTGACCAGATTGCCCTCCTGCGCGACGAGCGTCTCGGAGAGCCGGTTCATCCCGTCGATGGCGCGCACGATCTCGCCACGCTGCGAGTCAAGTTCGGCGGCAAGCCGGTCGGCCCTGGTGAGCAGGGCACGGAACTCGGCGTCGTTGCCCGCGAGTGCCTTGTTCAGCTCCCGGACGATCTCGCGCAGTTGCTCGACGCCGCCGCCGTTGAGCAGCAGCGAAAGCGCGCCGAGAACCTCCTCCACCTCGGGGTTGCGGCTGGTGCGCTGTAACGGGATCGTGGCACCGTCGCTGAGCCTGCCAGTCGGCTGCTCGCCGGTGGGGGCGCTGAGTTCGACGAACTTCTCGCCCAGCAGGCTCGACTGCCTCAGCTCGGCACGGGCGTTGGCCGGAAGCTGGACGTCGCCGCGCATGGTGAGTTCCACGACGGCCGACTTGGAATCCTGGGCCAGGTCGATCCGCTGCACCGTCCCCACGGTCACGTCGTCCACTTTGACCGAGGACTGCGGTACGAGGTCGAGCACATCGGTGAACTCGACCCGCACTCGCACCGGGTCGTCTCCGACGTCGGCCCCACCCGGCAGCGGTGCGTTGTACAGCCCGGTGAACCCGCCGTCGGTGCACCCCGCCAGCAGCAGCGCCACCCCGAGCAGCGCGGCCAGTTTTGTCCTGAGTCTGCTGGTCACGGTCACGGCGCCCCCGCGGTAATCAGTGGTAGCGGCAACGGTGGCAGCTCACCGGTCTGGATCGCGTGCAGCAGCTGTGAAACCGGCGGGATCTTGGTGGTGCCGTCCACGACCGGCGCGAGCACCTCGCAGAGCTTGTTCAGCGACTCCGGCACCTGTTGCGACGACGCCAGCTTCACGAGCCTGCATGCCGTGGTTACCAGCGGATTCGTCAGCTCGTTGGCGTTGTACCTGATCGCGATGCTGCCGGAGTTGGCGTCGTAGGTGTTGATGAAGTTGGTCAGACCGGTCGGCCCGACATCGAGAGTCTCGGCCAGCGAGGCGCGTTCATCCACGAGCACCTGGGTGAGACTCGCCAGCTTGTCCACATTGGAAGTGAGTTGGTCACGGTTGTCGGTGACGAAGCGTTTCACGTCCCCGAGCGCGGACCCCAGCGACGACAGCGCGGCCGAAACCTCGTCGGACTCACCGGCGAGGAACCCGCTGACCTGGTCGAGGCGGGCGTAGAACTCCTCCAGCTGGGCCTCGCTTCGCGCGAGGACCTCGGTGAAGGAACTGAGGTTGCGCACCGTCGAGAACAGGTCGCCCTTTGAACTGTTCAGCGTCTCGGCCAGTTCGGACATGTGCGTGATCGTGGTGTTGAGGTTCTTTCCGTTGCCCTCAAGGGATTCGGCCGCCGCATCGAGCACCCGCGAAAGCGAGCCGTCGGAGTTGGCGCCCTTCGGGCCCAGCGTGGTCGACAACTCGTCAAGCGTGCGGTACAGGTCGTCGATCTCCATCGGCGTGGCCGTACGGTCGAGGGCGATCGTGTCTCCCGAGCGCAGCCGAGGCCCACCGTCGTAGGGTGGCGTCAGCTGGACGTAGCGGTCGCTGACGAGGCTGGGCGCGACGATCACCGCGCCCGCGCTCCTAGGCAGCGGCACGTCGTCGGCCACGGTCATGTCCACCCTGACCCGCTGCCCCTCGGGAACTACAGCGGTGATCTCACCGACCTCGATACCGAGCACCCGAACCGACGATCCCGGGTAGAGGCCGACCGCCTTGGTGAAGTAGGCGGACAGCCTCGTACCGGCACCGTCGCCAAAGGCCCACCACAGCGCACCGGTGAGCACCAGCACCACGACGGCGGCCGTGGCGACCCATCGGTAGGTCCGCCGGGAAGCCCTGCTGTCGATCACCATCGGCCGCTCCTCACACCCTGGTCCGGCGCGGCGATCGTCGGGTCGCAGCCCTGTGGGTTGTACTCGGCGCCGCCCGAATTGATGGTCGGCGGGAGCATTCCGCAGATGTAGCCCTCGAACCACCTGCCGTTGCCGGTCACGTTCACGCCGGTCCTTGTGAACGGCCCCAGCAGGTGCAGCGTCTGCCGCAGGTTGTCCCGGTTGCGCTGCAACATGTCGGTGACCGAGTCCAGTTTGTCCAGCGCGGGACGGATCGCCTTCTCGTTGTCGCGAACCAGACCGGTCAGCTCGGCCGACACCCGCTCGGCACCCCGCAGCAGCGCGTCGATGGCCTGCTCCCTGCGTTGCACCTCGGCCAGCAACTGATTACCGAACTCGACGATGTCGCGTAGCTGCTCGTTGCGCGAACTCAGTGTCCGCGTGACCCGGCTGGTGTTGGACAGCAACTTGGCCAGCTCCTGGTCCCTCGACGACACCGTCTCCGAAAGCGCCGAGAGGCCGTTGAGCGCGTCGGTCATCGGCTTCGACGTGCCTTGCAGTGTGTCGGCCACGACGTCGAAGCTCTTCGCGAGCTGCTGGGTGTCGATGTCCTCGACAGCGGTTGACAGCTCGTCGAAGGCGTCCTGGAGCTGGAACGGGGTCCTGGTTCGTTCCACCGGGATCGGCTCGTTCGGGTCCTGCGGCGAGTCGCCCCTCGGCACAAGTGCCAGGTACTTGTCGCCCAGCAACGTCTTGATCTCGATGGAGGCCGTGGTGCGGTCGCCGATCCTGCTGGTGTCGAACGAGTCGATCGAGAAGGTGGCGAGCACCCTCGTGCCGTCCAGAACCACCTCGTCGACCTCGCCGATCTTGACACCCGCGACCTGAACCTCGTCACCGGGCTGCAGTCCCGCCGACTCCGCGAAGTGAGCGGAGTAGGTGGACGAGTTGTTGAGCAGCGGGATCTCGTCGAGCTGGTAGGCGACCACCACGGAGAGCACGATCAACACCAGGCTGACGAGCCCGACGGTAGCTTGGTTTCGCTCCTTGAGAGGTTTCATCAGACCTTGCACCTCTCTGGCTGCTGCGTGCCGGGCAGCGGCAGCACCGGCACGGTGACGTTGAGCGACTCGATTCCGATCGTGCCCGACAGCCCGCACAGGTAGTAGTTGAACCAGCTCCCGTAGCTGGTCACCCTGGTGAACTTCCGCATGCTGGACGGGAGATCGTTCAGGATCGTGGCGAGCAGGTCCTCGGCGTCGCGCAGGTTTCCCGCCAGCCTGTTCAGTCCGTCGATGTCGCGCTTCAGCGGCGGTCGAGCGTCTTCGAGCAGGCCTGCGGTGACATCGGTGAGCTCTGCCAGGCCGGAAACCGCTTCGCCGATGGGTTCGCGTTGCCGCGCGAGGCCGGACACCAGCTGCTGCGTCGTGTCTACGAGTTGCCCGAGCTGCGGTGAGCGCTGGTTGACGGTGTCGAGCACGGAGTTGAGGTTGTCGATGACCTTTCCGATGACCTCGTCGCGATCGGCCACGGTCGTGGTGACCGACGCGATGTGTGTCAGCAGGCTGCGCACCGTGCCACCTTCGCCCTGCAGGACACGGATGAGCTGGTAGGAAAGCTGGTTGACCTGCTCGGGTTCCAGCGCGCGCAGCAGCGGGCGGAACCCGTTGAACAGCGTGGTGAGATCGAGCGCGGGTTGGGTTCGCTCCAGCGGGATCGTGCCGCCGGCAGACAGCACGGAGTCACCGGCGACGTTGGTGCCGAGTGAGAGGTAGCGCTGGCCGACCAGGTTGCGGAACTTCACCGTCGCTGTAACCAGTGCCGGCAGTTCACGCCCCTGCTCGACCTGGAAGGTCACCTTGGCCACGGTGCCCCTCCCGTCGTCACCTTCGACGGCATCGATACCGGTGACCTGACCGACCTTCACCCCCGCGATTCGCACGTCGTCACCGACGTGCAGGCCCGAGGCACTGCTGAACCGTGCGGTGTAGCCGGAGGCGTTGCCGAAGTTCGCGTTGGCGATCGTCGCCGCGAGCACCGCGGTCAGCAGCATGGTGACCACCGTGAACACGCCCATCTTGAGCAGCGCCGGAACGAAGCTCCTCATCGGACCTCCACGGTGGCGCCCCGGTAGAGGGGTCCTAGCAGCAACGACGACCACCCTGGCGCGTCGCCGGGCGCGATACCGGTTCCCGGCGACTGCAGCAGCGCGATCAGTTCCTGCTCGGCGCGGGAGTTGGCTACCAGCGGAACACCCGCCGACGTGGACCCTCCGCCTGAGGAGAACGGCACGTCCAGCCCCTGAACCGGCCCCGGCAACGGGTCGTCGAACTGGGTGCCCGGGTGCGTCGAGCCGTCACGCACGGGGCCGTCGGGCGGGTACTGCGGCCACTTGCCCGGTGGGGGTACCTGCGGGTAGCAGCGGGGGCCTCGCTTGTCGAGGTACTTCGGCTCGTCGACCCCGGGAAGGTACTTGCCACGATTGGAAGCGATGATCTTGATGACGACGTGGTTCATCTGGTCGCCCTTGTACCCGAACGCGGCCTTCGCAGCGGGGATGCTGGCCGCGAACTGTCCGAACATGCACGGGTACTGCGGGGCGTACTTCTCGAGGATGTCCAGCACCGGCTGCGCGGTGGCGGTCAGCCTGATGAGGTTGTTCTCGTTGGCGTCGAGGAAGCTCGCCAGGTTGACCGAAGCGCTCGACACGCTCGTGTAGAGCGTGTTCAGCCGCTCGCGCTTCTCGAGCAGGGTCCGTGTTGTGGTGGTGAGGTCGGACATCGCCTCCAGGAATTCGGGGGCGGCTTCGTTGTACACATCGGACACATCGGCGAGGCCGGTGATGTCCGCCTTGATGTCCGGCAGCGCAGGGTTCAGCTCACCGAGGTAGTGCGACAGCCGTACCAGCGTCTCGCCGAGCCGTTCCCCTTGCCCGTCCAGCGCCGTGGACACCGCGTTCAGAGTGCTGGACAGCTTCTCAGGGCGCACGCTGCGCAGCAGCGGCAGCACCTCGGAAAGTACCTGTTCGACCTCCACCGCCTCGGCGCTGCGGTCCTGCCGGATCACGTCACCCGCCTGGATGTGCCCGTCGCCGCCCCCGCTCGGCGGCTGCAACGCCACGTAGCGTTCCCCGAACAGTGTCTTCGGCACCAACCGCGCCGACACCGCCGCCGGAATCACCTCGACCTTGCGCGGGTCAAGCGCCAACCGCAACGTCGCGCCGCTGCCGGAGGACGACACGGTGCGGACCTCACCGACGCGCACGCCCCTGATCTTGACGTCGGCACCGTCCCGCAGTTGCGTGCCGATGCGGTCGGTCTTGAGCTGCACCATCACGACGTCGGCGAAAGCCTTGTTGTACACCGCGACCGTCGTCGTGATGAACAGTGCGACGACGACCAGGAACACCAGGCCCAGCAGTTGGTGCCACAGCCTGCGCAGCAGCAGCCGCCTCGTCGTGCTCATCCGGAGATCCTCACGGTCGTGGTCGCCCCCCAGATCGCCAGGCTCAGGAAGAAGTCGAGCACGGCCACCAGCACGATGGAGGTCCGTACCGCGCGGCCCACGGCCACACCCACTCCCGCGGGACCGCCGCTGGCGGTGAAACCGTAGTAGCAGTGGGACATGATGACGATCGTGCTGAAGATCAGCACCTTACCGAAGGACCACAGCACATCCTCCGGTGGCAGAAACAGGTTGAAGTAGTGGTCGTAGGTTCCCGCCGACTGGCCGTACATCCAGATGGTGATCTGCCGCGACGCCAGGTAGGACGAAAGCAACCCGACGGCGTACAGCGGGATGACGGCGACAACGCCCGCGATGACACGGGTGGTGACCAGGTACGGCAGGCTCGGCACGCCCATCACCTCGAGCGCGTCGATCTCCTCGGAGATCCGCATCGCACCGAGCTGTGCGGTGAAACCGCAGCCGACCGTGGCCGAAAGCGCCAATCCCGCCGAGAGCGGCGCCACCTCCCTCGTGTTGAAGTACGCCGAGATAAAGCCGGTGAGCGCCGCCGTGCCGAGCTGGTCCAGCGCGGCATAGCCCTGAATGCCGACGATGAGGCCGGTGAACAGGGTCATACCGATCATCACGCCGAGGGTGCCGCCGATGACCGCGAGTCCGCCCGTGCCGAAGATGACCTCCGTGAGCAGCCGCAGCGTCTCCTTGCCGTACCTGCGCAGCGTCCTCGGCACCCAGACCAGGGCGCGAACGTAGAACAACAGCTGGGCGCCGAGCCCCTCCAGTGACGCGCCGGGGCGCGCGATGATCTCCAGCGTACGGTCGGTTGGTCCTGACCCGCTCTGCCGCGTGTTCGACATCGGCCTCACAAGGCCTTCGGTGGCACGATCTTGAGGTAGATCGCGGTGAGCACGACATTGATCAGGAACAGCAGCAGGAACGTGATGACCACCGCCTGGTTCACTGCGTCACCAACGCCCTTGGGCCCGCCCGAGGGGTTGAGCCCGCGAAACGCCGCCACCACACCGGCGACGAACCCGTAGATGAAGGCCTTGAGCTCGCTGATCCACAGGTCGGGAAGCTGAGCCAACGCGTTGAAGCTCGCCAGGTAGGCACCCGGCGTACCGCCCTGCAGCACGACGTTGAAGAAGTAGCCTCCCAGCACGCCGACCACGCTGACAAGGCCGTTGAGCAGCACGGATACCACGATCGCGGCCAGCACCCTCGGCACGATGAGCCGCTGGATGGGATCGACGCCGAGCACCTGCATGGCATCGATCTCCTCGCGGATCTTGCGTGCTCCGATGTCGGCGCAGACCGCACTCCCACCCGCTCCCGCCACGAGCAGCGCGGTGATAAGCGGGCTCGCCTGTTGCACGATGGCGAGCGCGCTGGCCGCACCGGTGAACGACTGAGCGCCGATCTGCTGTGTCAGCGAGCCAAGTTGCAGCGCGATCACGGCGCCGAACGGAATCGCCACGAGTGCGGTAGGCAGGATGGTGACGCTGGCGAAGAACCAGCACTGCTGGATCCATTCGCGCCACTGGAAGGGCCTGCGCGGGATCGCCCGCAGCACCTCCCACCCGAGTGTCGAGAGTCGACCGACCTGGGTCAGCGCTCGAACGCCCGGCACAGGTGGAGAACCCGTTGCCGCACCCATGCAACCTCCGTAACGCTCACCCTTGAACGTGAAGTGACCAGCTCCGGCGGCGTTGCCGCCTTGCCGCCGTGCCGCCTCAGACCTTCAACGCATGTGTCGCCGTCGAACCTCCGTCGGCGACGAACTCCGCTCCCGTGCAGTACGAACTGTCGTCGCTGGCCAGGAACGCCACCACACCCGCGATCTCCTCCGGTTGCCCGACCCTGCCAAGCGCCACCTTGCGCCCCGCGGGCGAAAGGTCCGTTTCGGCTCCCACGAAATTGCGCACCATGTCGGTGTCGATAAGTCCGGGGTGTACGGAATTGACCCGGATTCCGTGTTCCCCGAGCTCCAGCGCGGCGACCTTGGTCATGCCCCTGATCGCGAACTTGCTCGCGGTATAGGCACTCACCAGCGGCATACCAGCCAGCCCCTCGACGGACGACATGTTGACGATGGACCCGCCTCCTGCGGATGTCATCGGTTCAACGACCGAGCGCATCCCCAGAAACGTGCCGACCTGATTCACCCGGATCACGCGCTCGTAGTCGGCGAGCGTGGTGTCGGTGAGCGCGGCGAAATGCAGCAGGCCTGCGTTGTTCACCAGAACGTTCAGCGAACCGAACTCCTCGACGGTGCGAGCGACCGCGCCCCGCCACTGGTCTTCGTCGCTCACGTCGAGGTGGTGGTACGCGGCGGCCTCACCGAGCGAGTCCGCCAGCTCCTTACCCTCCGCGTCGGTGATGTCAGTGATCATCACCCGTGCCCCCTCGGCAACGAAGCGCCGAGCGGCCGCCGCGCCCTGGCCCCGTGCGGCGCCGGTGAGGAGCGCGACCTTGCCCGACAGCCTGCCCATCTGCGTACCTGCCTTTCCGTGCTGTCTCGCCTACCCGCCTTGCCCTGCCCGAAGTGCCCCAGCTACATCAGCTCGTCGCCGAGCGGCATCAACACGGTCTTGAGCTCGGTGTAGGCCTCGAAAGCGGTTCGGCCGCCCTCCCGGCCGAGCCCCGACTGCTTGAAGCCACCGAAGGGGAGGTGCGGTTCGATCTGAAAGCCGTTGATACCGACCGTGCCCGCCCGAAGTCCGCGTGCCACGCGGAACGCTCGCTGCGCGTCGGAGGTGAATACGCTGGCGCCCAATCCGTACTCGGTGTCGTTGGCCAGCCTGATCGCCTCGTCCTCTTGGGAGAACGGCACGACGGACAGCACCGGGCCGAAGATCTCCTCCTGCGCGATCGTGGAGGAGTTGTCCACGTCAGCGAAGATCGTCGGCGCCACGAAGTTGCCCGCCGCGTACTCGCCCGACAGCCGCTCGCCGCCGGTCACCAACCGCGCGCCCTCTGCCTTGCCCTTCTCTATGTAGCCGAGCACTCGGTCGAGTTGGCGGCCGTTGATGAGCGGAGCGGATATCACCGAGGGGTCGAAGGGGTCGCCGTAGGTCACGGCCGCCGCGACACCTTGAGCGGCGGCGATGAACTCCTCGTAGACGTCGCGGTGCACCAGCGCGCGGGTGTTGGCCACGCAGGCCTGCCCGGAGAGCCCCATGGTCACGGCTCCCACCGTGGTCGCCGCCGCGACGCCGACGTCGGGCGCGTCGCCGAACACCACCGCCGGGCTCTTGCCACCGAGTTCCAGCGAGACCCGCTTCAGTGTCGCGGCGGAGGCCTCGACGATCCGCTTGCCGACCTCCCTGCTGCCGGTGAAGCTGATCTTGTCGATGTCCGGGTGGGTGATCAGCCGTTCCCCTGTGGGATCGCCGGGGCCGGTGACGACGTTGAGGGTGCCCTTGGGCAGCCCCGCCTCGATCAGCAACTCGACCATCCGAAGCACCGAGAACGTGGCGTACTCGCTCGGCTTGAGCACCACGGTGCAGCCCGCGGCCAGCGCGGGAGCGACCTTCTGCGCGAAAAGCAGAAACGGTACGTTCCACGGCAGGATGGCGGCGACGACTCCGATCGGTTCCCGAAACGACATCGCCAGGTGATCGCCGCCCTGGTAGGGCGGCAGCGTCTGCCCGCCGATCTTGTCGATCCAACCCGCATGGTGGTCGAAAGCATCGGCGGCCGCGGCCACCGAGACCGCGTAGATGCTGCCGAACGACACCGGCACGGAGTTGTCCAGCGCCTGCAACGCACGCAGTTGGTCCGCGTTCTCGCGAAGCAGGTCGGCGAACCGGTGCAGCACGGCGATCCTCGTCTGCGCGTTCGCCCGGGACCATTCGCCCGATTCGAACGCTCGCCGTGCGGCGGCTACGGCCGCATCGACGTCGGAGGGTGAGGCCACCGCGACCTCACCGATCTCCTCGCCGGTCGCCGGGTGGTGGTGGGTCCACGTCGCGCCGCCCTCGGCAGCCACCCACTCGCCGTCGATGTGGAGCTTGCCGGATCTCAGCCCCGCCGCTTGACGGTGGGGCAGCATCGTCAGGGTCATGACCTCGCCTCCAACGGCTCACCGGCGCCGGACACCGTCGGCCCGCCAACTCCGGCCAAGAGTAGAACTTATTCTCTCTACGATCAACACCGATACCTCTGAGTATCCGCTGCTCGCTGCCGCGACAACACCACCTACCGCCAAATAAACAAGTACATGTTCTACTTTTGTTCGCAGTGTCGTCGCCGTCTCGAACCACGGCTGGCCTGGCGATTCGCCATCGCGACCATAGTTAGAACCAGTTCTACACCGGCACACCGGACACCGTCTCGCCTCATACCAACGGCCGGCGAAGCGAACGGATGCGCCTCGACAAGGTGGCGGCCTACCGGCCGGCGGCGGCTACCAGCGCAACCGGTGCAACGCACACGGAAGCGGTCAACAAGACCGGCAGCGCCACGTACGGGCCGTGGGGCAGCCCGCGTGGCGAATCAAGAACACGTTCATCCGCCCCCGGAGCGCGGCGGTCGTCAGCTGCGGGTACCGATGCCGAGCCTGGCCGCGTGCCGCTCCAGAAACGCCTCCACCTCGGGCTTCGGCCGGTCCGGCAAACCCCAGATCGCGTCGGTGACACCGGCCCGCTCCCACGCGGCGAGCAGCTCCGGAGTCGGCTTCGTGGTGGCGAGAACCTCGATCCGCGGCTGCCCCGCCCTGCCTGCCTTCTCCCATGCCTGGCGCAGCGCGTCCGCCTTGCCGGTGATGTCCGACTCGATCGGCGTGGTCATCCAGCCGTCGGCGTTCGCCGCGATCCAGGCGAACGTCTTGGGGCCCGCTCCCGCACCGATCACCACCGGGATGTGCCGCTGCACCGGTTTGGGGTAGGCCCACGAGGCGGCGAAGCTGACGAACCGACCCTCGTAGGCGGCCTCCTCCTGGGTCCACAGTGCCCGCATCGCCTCGATGTACTCGCGCAGCACGGTGCGCCGCTTCGCGGGAGGCACGCCGTGGTCGGTCAGCTCGTCGGTGTTCCACCCGAACCCCGCGCCAAGCGTCACCCTGCCGCCGGAAAGCAGGTCAAGCGTGGCGATGGTCTTGGCCAGCGTGATCGGGTCGGACTCCACGGGCAGCGCCACCGCCGTGGCGAGCCGGATGCGGGAGGTCACCGTGGCCGCGGTCGCAAGGCTGACCCACGGATCGAGCGTGCGCAGGTAGCGGTCGTCGGGCAGGCTCTCGTCACCGGTGCCGGGGTGGGCGGCCTGCCGCTTGACCGGGATGTGGCTGTGTTCGGGAACGTAGAAGGTGTCGAACCCGGCCCGCTCCGCGGCAGCCGCCGCGTCGGCGGGCGTGATGCCGCGACCGCTTGTGAACAGCACGATGCCGTGACGCATGGCCAATCCTTTCTCGCCCGCGAGGCGGCCTCGCTATCCGCGAGGCTCGAGAATGACGACGGGGATCTCGCGGTCGGTCCATGCCTGGTAAGTGTCGAAGTCGGCATAGAGCTCGACCAGTTTCGGCCAGAGCGCCGCACGTTCCTGCTGCTGCGCCACGCGCGCGCGGACCGGCAGCACCTGCTTGCCGATCTGGACGGTGGTATCCGGATTGTGACGGAGGTTGAAGTACCACTGTGGATGGTTGGCAAGCCCACCCTGCGAGGCGACCACGACGATGTTGTCGCCGTCTGGCAGGTAGAGCAGCGGAGCGATGAAACTCTTGCCGCTCCTTCTGCCACGGTGGTGCAGCAGCAGCGTGCGCACCGGCTTGCGCAACGCGGACCCGATCCGCCAGTTGATGCCGACCGCGCCTGAAGTTTTGCGGTAGATCCAGGCGTGTGCCCGCGAGACGTACTTGATGATCTGGCCGACCACCGGAGAGTCCAGTTGCGACGGTCGCTTGTTCGCCTTGCTCACGGGCGCTGCCCTCCTGTTCGCGTCGTCGAGGTGACGGGCGTGATCGGAAGTGAACGGCGGGGCTGGAAGACGAAGGCGGCACCCGTGCTGACCCTGGTCACCGCGACCTCGTCGAACTCCTTCGCAGGCTCGTCCCGGCGGAACACCCGGGCGGACCAGTCAGTTGCGTCCCCTTCCACCCGCACGTCGAGGTGTGGGTCTACCGCACGCACGATGGCCTGCAAGGCGGCGACGTCGCCGGGGCCGCACAGAGTGATCCACGAGCCGTCGGCGTGTGCGGGCGAGTGGCGCACCCGGACGGCGTCGCCACTGAGCTCCGCATCGACGTACGCGGCCGGGTTGAGCAGCGGGTGGAGCTCAAGGGTGCGCAGGGCGCCCTCGATGCCGCAGGGCAGGCCGAGCCCGGCGTGAATCCGCTCCGCCGCGATACCGGCGATGCCGACCAGCTGTTTGGTGCACAGCTTCCTCGACTGTTCGGCGTCGACGCGGTCGCGCACCGCGTCGCGAAAGCCGAGGTGGAGCAGGTGCATCTGCACGCACACCTCGTCGGCCATGCGTGCGAGTGCCGACCTGGAGAAGGTGCCGAAGTCCAGGTCGGCCAGCAGCGGCCCGGAGTAGTCGGCCATCCCGTCGTCGCCGCGGTCGATCGGTTCCAGGTCCAGCGTCGCGGCTTTCGACCGGCGCAACCGCGTGCAGCCCGTCGACTCGGAGACCGGGGGATGGGAGTCGTCGATCACGACGGTCCACGCGCAGTGCGGCTGCCGGTCCGGCGGAGTGCGCGGCGGGCGGTGGATCGGCCGTACCTGCGCCCTCGGGTTGGTCGCCACGGCGGTGGCATCGAAGGTGGGGTCTTCGATGTCGTGGCACATCGCGCGCACATAGGCCTCGCCAAGCGGTTCCACATCCATCAGCGCACCGCAGTGGTCGAGGTGGAACTCACCGTGCCTGCGGTCGTGGACGGTGTAGCGGAAGTCCATGAACTGCGGCGGCGCACCGATGTCGAGCTGCAACCCTTTGAAGATCGTGATGACGTCGTCGCCCTCGTAACCGAGCGCCCGCTGCATCCTGCGGGTGTAGATGGGACTGGCCGCCATCCACTCCTCGATGGCGATCGCGGCCATCTCGTCGCGACCGAAGGCCGAGATACACCAGGCCATGGCCGAACGGTCGATGAGCTGGCCTGCCAGCAACAACTCCGGAAGCAGCTTGGCCAGCCGTGCCCGCTCCAGCGTCCGGTACCTGCTTGCCATTCCGAGCCACCGCCTGATTCGCCGCGCGAGCCAACAGGGACAGACAGTAGCCAAGCGAGTAATCTCTCAGCAAGGCCTCTATGAGAATTGGAGTCGGCGGAGGCATGACGCACAGCGCGAAAGGCACTCGCCTCAACCGCAAGGGAATTCAGACCAGACAGGCACTGCTCGACGCGGCAGTGCGCAGGCTGGCGGCGGGGGGACCGGAGGCGGCCAGCGCCAACCGGATCGCCAGGGACGCCGGTGTCACGTGGGGAACCGTTCAGCACCAGTTCGGCGATGTCGACGGGTTGTGGGCCGCCGTGCTGCACCACATCTGTGACACGGCAGGCCCTATCGTCGCCGTGCCCAGCACGGTGTCATCGGTGCAGCAGCGCGTCGGCGGCATCGTGGAACGACTGTGGCGAGCGCTGGACTCGCCCGGCGCACTGGCCATTCAGAATCTGCGGCAGGCACTACCCCGACATCGCGAGCAACTCGAAGCCGACTACCCGCTCACCGCGGCAGCGATCTGGGCATGGGACGCCAGCTGGACCGAAGCCTATGAGAAGGCGTTCCAGGGCCTGGAGGTTGACCGTGACAGGCTGCGCCGCGTCCGCGCGCTGCTGCCCGGCGCGATGCGCGGACTACACAGCGAGGCCAGGCTGAGCACCTACATCGACCTGGAAGAGGCCAAACAGGGCCTTGTGGAAGCCCTCACCGCGTACCTGAGCTGAGCGCCTGCCGGAGAACGGGTCACTGCCCGAACATGTCACTGCCCGAACAACCCGGGCAACGTGCCCTCCCACGCCGTTCGAAGCTCGTCGAGCGGCAGCGTCGCCACGTCCTGGATCTCCAGCGCACCCGACTCGGGGTCGACCACGCCCGTCTTGCGCCACGGCAGTCCCCGTGCGGTACACATTTCCGTGAACCGCAGCTCCTCCGTTCGCGGCACGGCCACCAGCACCCGGCCCGCCGACTCGGAGAAAAGCTGAACGAACGGGTCAGCATCCGGGTCGAGCACGACGCGGGCGCCACACTGGCCGATGAGGGCCATCTCCACAACGGCCTGCGCGAACCCGCCGTCTGCGAGGTCGTGCGCCGCCGAGATCATCCCGTCGCGCGAGCCCGCCACCAGCACCTCGGCCAGCAGGCGCTCGCGTTCCAGGTCCACGACGGGCGGGAGCCCACCGAGGTGACCGTGGATGACGTGCGCCCATGCCGAGCCGCCGAACTCGTCGCGGGTCTCGCCAAGCAGCAGCAGGCTCTCGCCCGCCTCCGCGCCGATGCCGGTGGGGATGCGGCGCCGCACGTCGTCCAGCACGCCGAGCACGCCCACCACCGGGGTCGGCTGGATGGCCTGCTCGCCGGTCTGGTTGTAGAAGCTGACGTTACCGCCGGTGACCGGCACCTCGAGCGTGGCGCAGCCGTCAGCGAGGCCGTGCACGGCGCGCTCGAACTGCCACATCACATCCGGGTCCTCAGGGGAGCCGAAGTTGAGGCAGTTGGTGACCGCGATCGGCATCGCACCACTGGTGGCGACGTTGCGGTAGGCCTCCGCCAGCGCCAGCTGCGTGCCCGCATACGGGTCGAGGTAGACGAAGCGGCTGTTGCAGTCGGTCGCGATCGCCACGCCGCGCCCCGTTGACTCGTCGATGCGGACCACACCGGAGTCGGACGGCTGCGCGAGCACCGTGTTGCCGCGCACGTAGCGGTCGTACTGCTGGGTGACCCATTCCTTGGAGGCCAGGTTCGGCGAGGAGATCAACCGCAGCAGCGTGTCCCTCAGCTCCTCCGGGGTGGAAGGGCGGGGCAGCGAGTCGGGGGTGTCGGCCTGCAACGCGTCCTGGTAGCCGGGGCGCGCGTACGGCCGGTCGTAGACGGGCCCCTCGAGGGCGACCGTCCTCGGCGGCACGTCAACGACCCGCTCGCCGTGCCAGTCGATGACGAGGTGATCGCCATCGGTGACCTCGCCGATCTCGGTGGCGAGCACGTCCCACTTGCGGCACACCGCCATGAACTCGGCCACGTCCTCCGGCCGCACCACAGCGCACATGCGTTCCTGTGATTCGCTCGCGAGCACCTCGGCGGGGGTCATGCCCAGCGCCCGCAACGGAACCCGGTCAAGGTCGACGTGCATGCCGCCGTCACCGGCGGCCGCCAGTTCGGAGGTGGCGCACGCCAGCCCCGCACCACCGAGGTCCTGGATACCGAGCACCAGTTCGCGGTTGTACAGCTCAAGGCAACACTCGATGAGCACCTTCTCGGTGAACGGGTCGCCGACCTGCACGCTCGGCAACTTCTTGCGGCCGCCCTCTGCCTCGTCCCCGGAGAAGGTTTCACTCGCCAGCACCGAAACGCCGCCGATACCGTCCAGCCCGGTCCGCGCACCGAACAGGATGATCTTGTTGCCCTTACCGGAGGCGTGCGCCAGGTGCAGGTCATCGGCCTTCATCGCGCCCACGCACATGGCGTTGACCAGCGGGTTTCCCGCGTAGCTCTCGTCGAAGACCACCTCACCACCGATGTTGGGCAGGCCAAGGCAGTTGCCGTACCCGGCGATACCCGCCACCACGCCCGGCAGCACCCTGCGGGTGTCGGGTGCGTCGGCGGGGCCGAACCGCAGCGGGTCGGCCACGGCGAGCGGACGCGCGCCCATCGCGAGGATGTCGCGAACGATGCCGCCGACGCCGGTCGCGGCGCCCTGGTACGGCTCGACGTAGGAGGGGTGGTTGTGGCTCTCGACCTTGAAGGTCACGGCCCAGCCGTCCCCGATGCCCACCACACCGGCGTTCTCGCCGATCCCGGCGAGCATCTTGGCCTTCATACCCGGCGTCGTGGTCTGTCCGAAGTAGGCGAGGTGCTTCTTGGACGACTTGTAGGAGCAGTGTTCGCTCCACATCACCGCGTACATGGCCAGCTCGGCCTCGGTGGGCCTGCGGCCGAGGATGTCCCTGATGCGGGCGTACTCGTCCTCGGCGAGGCCCAACTCTGCGAAGGGTTGGTCGAGGTTGGCGGTCCGCTCCGCGTTCGCTGTGGTGTCGACCGGGTGGATGTCGGCGGGGGGTTCGGCGTGAGGTGCTGCCACGGAATCCAGGTTAGCCGGGCCGGACTCGATCACCCCCGGCGCAGGTGGGTTGTGGCGGGCTCTCGTGGCCGCTTATGCGGGTTTTCGCCTCCGATGAGCGCGCTCGTGGTGTCCATTCTCACGGCCGGGTCGCTTCCCACACCTGCTCGCACGGCCAATCGGACCGCGCCCCGCAGCGTCCGGGGCGCGGCCGTCGGCTCAGGACTCTTCGGCGAGTAGCTCGTCGAGCTTGTCGTAGCCCTCGTTCACCCCGGTGTCCATGCCGCTGGCCAGTATGCCGTCACGGGTCTGGAAATCCTCGACGACGCTCAACACCCTGAGCCGCGTCCTGCCGCCTTCCAGCTTCTCGAAGGTCAGCGTCTCCAGAGCGACCCCATCCGGGACGCCTTCGTAGGTGAAGGTCCACACGATGCGCTCGTGCGGGCGGACCTCGTGAAAGCTGCCGTAGAACGTGGCGATCTCCTCGCCGTCGCGATCGTTGGCGAACGCCCACTCGCCGCCCGTACGGGCATCCCATCTGGTGATCCTGGTGGTCACCGAACGTGGCCCGACCCATCGCGCGTAGAGGTCCGGGTCTACGTGGGCCCGAAATACCTGCTCGGCAGGCGCATCGAACTCCCGGACGATCTCGATGGTCGGGACGTTGCTGTCCGCCAGGATCTGGGTCTGGTGCTTGGTCGTTGTCATGATGCGTCCTCCAGGTCGGTTCGTGGGCTGTCGTCGTCAGCCATCCGGTCCAGCAGGGCGTCGAGGCGCCGGTAGCGCTGCTCGGCCTCTTGGCGATAGCGCTCGATCCACTTGGTCATCAGGTCGAACACCTCCGCGTCCAGGTGCACGGGCCGACGCTGCGCGTCCTTGCTCCGCCTCACCAGTCCCGCCTCCTCGAGCACCTTCACGTGCTTGGAGATCGCCTGGAGGCTCATGTTGTGCGGCTGCGCCAACTCGCCAACGGTCGCGTCCGCGCCGGCAAGCCTGGCCACCAGCGCACGCCGCGTCGGGTCGGCCAGTGCCGCGAATACCCGATTCAACTGCTCCGTGCTCTCGTCCACCCTTACGTCCTCAACTAATCGGTTGAATAAGTCGAGCGTAGAGTATCACCGCACGCGTAGTCAACCGATCGGTTGAGGAATTCGAGAATCGCGTAACCAGGCACCTGGCGGCGATCGAACCGGCAGGTGTATGCCGTCAGCGGCGGGAGGCTTCGGCAGTCCCTGTGTGCTGCGTCAGGCGGGGGTGACGAGTGGAGTCAACGCGTCGACGGCCGAGTAGAACATCCCGAGGCCGTCGTCGGAGGGGCCAGTCAGCGCGTCGATGGCATGCTCGGGGTGCGGCATGAGCCCGACGATCCTGCCGTCCGCGCTGCTGATACCCGCGATGTCATTGCGCGAGCCGTTGGGGTTCTCACCGACGTAGCGGAAGACAACCCTGCCATCGCCCTCCAGCCGGTCCAGCGTGTCCTGGTCGGCGACGTAGCCACCCTCACCCGACTTCAGTGGGATCAGCACCTCCGCACCATGCTCGTAGCGGGTGGTCCAGGTGGTGCTGTTGTTCTCCACTCGCAGCCACTGGTCCTTGCACACGAAGTGGAGCTTGTCGTTGCGTACCAGCGCGCCCGGCAACAGGCCTGCCTCGCACAGAATCTGGAAGCCGTTGCAGATGCCCAGCACTGGAAGTCCGCCTCGGGCGGCGTCGATCACGGAACTCATCACGGGGGCAAACCTGGCGATGGCACCACAGCGCAGGTAGTCGCCATAGGAGAAGCCGCCGGGCACGATCACCGCGTCGACACCCTTGAGGTCCGCGTCGCCGTGCCAGAGCGGCACGGCTTCGGCTCCCGAGCGGGCGGCGGCACGGGCGGCGTCGACATCGTCGAGCGTGCCGGGAAAGGTGATGACTCCGATACGGGCGCTCACTGCTCGATCCTCCGGACCGTCCACTCCTCGATCACCGGGTTGGCGAGAAAACCCTCCGCGATCTTGGCAAGCGTCTCGTCGTCGACGGAGTCGTCGACCTCCAGCTCGAAATGCTTGCCTTGCCGGACCTCGGTGACCCCGTTGAAACCGAGCCGCGGCAGCGCACCGGCAACAGCCTGGCCTTGCGGGTCGAGGATCTCGGGCTTGGGCATGACGTCGACGACTACTCGGGCCACGACTGGCTGCTCCTAGATTTTCGCAGGTCGATGCCCTATCAGCGTAACCCAAGGGGCCGAGAGGCCCCCGACACCCCTCGGCCCCATCAGACCCGGCTTCACCGGGTCCCTACACACCAAAGACGGTCAACCATTCCCGCCCGTTGCCCGAGGGGGCCGAAATCGCCGGTTCGGCTCAGCGCCAGTGACCCTGGGCGACGGAAGGCGACGGGCGGTAGCCCCGCATGGCCCTGCCGACCGGCGGCAGCACGACCGCCACGAGTGGCACTACCCACAGCAACAGCGCCACGATCGGCAGCGCGACGAAATCTCCCGCCTCGTTGGAGAGCAGGTAGATGATCGCGTAGACGTAGTAACCCACCATCAGCCCGGCGATCACGGCGAGTATCCAGCGCGAGAAGCCGAGCCTGCAAGCGAGCAGAACGAGCAGGGCCGCGACGGTCGATGCCACCGACAGGGTCACCGAGATCGCGAAGTCGATGTTGCCGGTGATGTCGTCGGCGAAGACGAAACCGATGGTCGACACAGCGATGTCGATGACGTCGGCGTTGGCGCTGGTTACGCCGTCCCACGACACGAAAGCGGCTATGTAGGAGTAGATCACCGCCGGTAGGAAGAACACCGTGGCGATGTAGGCCATCGCCTTGCTCTGCCGCTGCGGCGGGCCGTAGCCGGGCGGCATGGGATAGCCGTGCTGCTGGTGCTGCGGATACCCCGGTTGCTGACCGTACGGCGCGGCCTGACCGTAGGGCTGCTGCTGGTAGGGCTGCTGGTACCACCCGGGGTTGGGCTGGTTCATCGTTCCCCCTTGTGCCGCGGACGACCCCGCCGCCCGCCACGCGCGCGGACGCTGGGCTCGTTCATAGCACGCGATGCACCCGCGCGGCAGAGATTCTCAAGGGTTCTCCAGGTTCTCAACGAAACCCCGCCGCTCGCGAATGCTTGTCCACGCCCGGGACGCCTCGGCAGGCGCCGCCGCGATCAGGGTTTGCCGTGCAGCCGCTTGACCAGCTTGCTCACAAGGGCCTCGGTGCGGGCGGTACGCGCGAAGGTGGTCAGCGCCAGCGGGGTGGTGAACCGTTGCCTGGCGATCGCCTTCGGGCGGGCGAACTCGCGCAGCCCTTCCGGCCCGTGGATGCGGCCGAAACCGGAGTCGCCGATGCCGCCGAACGGCAACGAGGCGATACCGGCGAAGGACAGCGGCGCGTTGATGGCCGTCTGACCGGTCCGCAGCTTGCGCGCCAACTCCATGCCACGCCGCTTGGAGAACACCGTCGAACCAAGGCCGTAACTGGAGTCGTTGGCCTTCTCGACAGCCTCGTCCATGTCGGCCACCTTGGCGATGGTGATCGTGGGACCGAACGTCTCCTCGCGCACGGCCTGCGAGTCCTCCGGCACGTCCACCAGCACGGTCGGCTGCACGTAGCGGTCACCGACGGCATCCTTACCGCCGACCAGCGCTCGCCCACCCTTACCGAGCGCGTCGGCGATGTGCCTGCGCACCACGTCCAACTGCGCCGGCATGGTCATCGGGCCGTAGTCACTGCCGGGGCGGACCTGCTGGGCACGCTGCACGACCTTGGAGACGAAGGTGTCGTACACCTGCTGGTGCACGTAGACGCGTTCCACACCGACGCAGGTCTGCCCCGCGTTGGAGAAGGCGCCCCAGACGGCGGCCTCCGCGGCGGCGTCGAGGTCGGCGTCGGAGTCCACGAGCAGCGGGTCCTTGCCGCCCGCCTCGATGATCACGGGGGTGAGCCGCTCAGCGGCGGTCGCCATGATCTTCTTGCCGGTCGCGGCCGAGCCGGTGAACGCGATCTTGTCGATGTCCGCCCGTGTCAGCGCGGCACCGGTGGCGCCGAAGCCCGTGATCAGTTGCAGCACGGGGTACTCGGGAACGACCTCGGCGAAGGCGTCCACAAGCCACTTGCCGACCCCGGGGGTGTACTCGCTTGGCTTGAACACCACGGCGTTGCCCGCCGCCAGCGCGTAGCTGACCGAACCGAGCGGCGTGAACACCGGGTAGTTCCACGGCCCGATCACACCGACCACGCCGAGCGGGTGGTACTCGACCGTGGCGGCCTGGTTGGACAGCAGCAGGCCTGGGGAGCGGCGATGCGGGCCGAGCACCTTGCGGGCGTTGCGGGCCGCCCAGGCGATGTGCTCGATGGCTAGCACGGTCTCCAGTTGGGCGTCGCCGAACGGCTTACCGGTTTCCTCGCTGACCACCTGGCACAACGACTCCATGCGTCGTGCGACGACACTCTTCCACTGGCGCAGCCTATCGGCGCGACCAGCGAAACCGAGGGAGTTCCACCAGGCGGCCGCAGCGCGGGCACGCTCGACGGCTTCGGTGACATCCTGGTCTGTGTGCACCGGGTATGTGCCGACCACCTCGTCCGTCGCCGGGTTGAGGGAGTCGAAGGTCTCGACGGCGCGCGCGGTGCTGGTCATCTTGACAGCCTACGACGACTCCACGTTACTGGCAATGCGTCAACAAGGAGTGAGTCACCGTGCAGGTAACCCACTACGGACACTCCTGTCTGCTACTGGACACCGGGGACGCCCGCATCCTGCTCGACCCCGGCGCGTTCTCCTCGGGATTCGAGTCGGTCCGCGACCTGACCGCCGTACTCATCACCCACCAGCACTACGACCACATCGACACCGAGCGCCTGCCCGACCTGCTCAAGGCCAACCCGGGCGCCAGACTGGTCGTCGATCCCGGCACGGTGCAGCTGGTGGAGAAGCTCGGACTGAACGCCGTAACGGCACGATCCGGGGACGCTTTCGAACTCGACGGCACCTCGGTGACCGTCGTCGGTGGCCAACACGCCAGGATCCACGCCGACATCCCGGTCGTGCCCAACGTCGGCTATCTGTTCGACCACGGCGCCTTCTACCACCCTGGCGATGCCTTCTTCGTGCCGGAGCAGCACGTGGCCGTGCTTGCGCTGCCGACCGCGGCGCCCTGGCTGAAGGCGGGCGAGGCGGTGGACTTCCTGCGTGCCGTCGCGCCGAGGCTCGCGGTTCCCGTCCACGAGGCCGTGCTGTCCCGGCCGCAGATGCACTACGGCCTGTTCACCAACCTCGCACCGGAGGGCACCGAGGTCAGGGTGCTCCCCCGTGGCGAGCAGGTCACTCTGGGAGCGGGCCCGACGTAGGTGGCCGCGACCACCCCACACTCCAGTGCCGTGTCAACGGCGTCGAGCAGGGCGCTCCACCGCCCCGGGCGGTCCAGGTCAGCTCCCCGCAAGCCGATGCGCAGCAACTCGCCTCGCCTCACCAGCCGCGCGGCAGCGAGCACGAAGGCGTTGCGCCGGGCGGTCTCGCCCGCGCCGCCACGCCCACCGAAGCCGTGCAGCCTCGCCCTGAGGAGGCGATCCCCACGCAGGTCACGCACGGTCGAGCCGTCTGAGTAAACCGCGAACCCGTGCAGCCGCAACGCCTTCAGCGTGCCTGCCGAGACGCGCCTTCCCGGCGCGGCGAAGGCGTTCGTGCGCAGGCCGGTGTCCTCCAGCGCCGCGGTCGCCGCGATCAGCCTCAGCCGTGCCTCGTGCGCGGGCAGGTCGGCGAACTCGTCGCGCACCCGCCGGTCGTAGCCGTGCAGCAGCACCGCGTCGCCCTGCACGACCCTTTCGCGCACCCAGTCCGACACCGACCGGTGCCCTTCCTCCGCGTTCGGTGTCACGAGCAGCGACAGCGGCACTCCTCGCTCGTCCAACGCGGTCGCCAGGTCCAAGCACCCGTCCAGCGTCCGCGCCGTGATACCGCTCAGCGACACCAGCAGTGAACCTGCCACGCCTTGGATTAGGCACGGCTGGAGTGGCCGCCCACGGAAGCGCGGGTAAGCCCCGGGTGAAGACCAGCGGTAACCTCAGCGACCCGCGATCTCGTTCGCCACCGAACCGTCCTCGCCGATCAGGGCGTTCATCCGCTTCTCCGCGCGCATCGAGCGCACCGCCGCGACGAACGCCGCCGCGATCAGCAGCGTGAGACCGGCGTACACCACCGTGACAGCGGGCTGGGATAAGCCGAGCACACCGAGCAACAGCCAGCCGTTGGTGAGGATGATCAGCCCACCAGCCGCCGTGCCGAGCAACCTCGGTGGCATCCGGTGTACCAGCCACGCCGCGATGGGCGCCGCGAGCACACCGCCGACCAGCAGGCCGATCACGACGACGAAGTTCATCTCGTGCAGCGAGAGCGCCACGAGGAACGCCAGGCTGGCCGCGACCGTCACCACGAATTCCGCCGCGCCGACCGAACCCACCACCATGCGCGGTGCCAATCGCCCGCTGGACAGCAGCGTCGTAGTGGCGACCGGCCCCCAGCCGCCCCCTCCCGTGGCGTCGATGAACCCGGCGACGAAGCCGAGCGGGGCAAGGAACCGCGCACCCGGCCGCCTGTTCGTGATCAGTTTGCCCAGCCGCAGGAAGGCGAACCTGACCAGCACGTAGAGCCCCAACGCGAACAGGATCACGCTGATCCATCCGGTCGCGAAGTCTCCGGAGAATGAGGCCAGCAAGAAGGCACCCACCACGGCACCGACCGCGCCGGGCACGGCGAGGATTCCCACCGTCCGCCAATCGACGTTGCGAAACCGCCAGTGCGAGAGCCCAGCGGCCAGTGACGTACCCACCTGCGCGAAGTGAGCCGAGGCCGACGCGAGCGCGGGAGCGGTGCCGAACGCCACGAGCATGGTCGTCGACGTCATCCCGTAGCCCATGCCGAGCACGCCCGCGACGAACTGGGCGAGAAACCCGGCCAAACCGAACAGCAGGAGCGCCCCCATGCCGCGCTGCCTACAGGATCGGCCGAGGCCGGTACGCCGCAGCGTCGGGGTAGCGCTTCAGGATCTCCTCGACCCTGCCGACGACCGTGTCGAGCTGTGTGCGTGCCGTCCCCGTGAACGAGAGCCGATCGGCGAGCAGTTCGGCCAGTTCGGCCCGGTCCAGCGGGATTCGATCGTCGGCCGCCAGCCGGTCGAGCAGGTCGTTTTCGGCCTGCCCTCGCTCGCGCATCGCCAACGCGACCGCCACGGCGTGTTCCTTGATCGCCTCGTGAGCGGTCTCCCTGCCCACCCCGGCGCGAACCGCCGCCATGAGCACCCTCGTGGTGGCAAGAAACGGCAGGTAGCGGGCCAGCTCGGTCTCGACGACGGCCGGGAAGGCCCCGAACTCGCCGAGCACGGTCAGGAAGGTCTCCAGCAGGCCGTCGATAGCGAAGAACGCGTCCGGCAGCGCGACCCTGCGCACCACCGAGTCGGACACGTCGCCCTCGTTCCACTGGTCGCCCGCCAACTCACCCACCATGGCGAGGTGGCCGCGAAGCACAACGGCAAGGCCGTTGACCCGCTCGCAGGAGCGGGTGTTCATCTTGTGCGGCATAGCGGACGAACCGACCTGGCCGGGCTGGAATCCCTCGGTGACCAGCTCATGGCCCGCCATGAGTCGGATGGTGGTGGCCAGATTGGAAGGGGCGGCCGCCAGCTGCGCCAGTGCCGAAACCACCTCGAAGTCCAGCGACCGGGGGTAGACCTGGCCGACGCTGGTCAGCACCCGCTCGAAACCAAGGTGCGCGGCAACGCGCCGCTCCAGCTCAGCGAGCACGGCGGCGTCACCGCCGAGCAGGTCGAGCATGTCCTGCGCGGTGCCGACCGGCCCCTTGACACCACGCAGCGGGTAGCGGGCGAGCAACTCCTCCAGCCGCTCGAAGCCCACCAGCAGCTCGTCGGCCGCGGTCGCGAACCGCTTGCCGAGGGTGGTGGCCTGTGCGGCGACGTTGTGCGATCGGCCTGCCAGCACCAGGTCGGCGTGTTCGGTCGCGAGCGAGCCGAGCCTGGCGAGCACCGCCACCACCCGGTCGCGCACCAGCTCCAGCGAGCGGCGCACCTGCAATTGCTCGACGTTCTCGGTGAGATCGCGCGAGGTCATGCCCTTGTGGATGTGCTCGTGCCCGGCGAGCGCGTTGAACTCCTCGATGCGGGCCTTCACGTCGTGACGCGTCACCCGTTCCCGCCCGGCGATGGAACCGAGGTCGACGCGGTCGAGCACGCGCTCGTAGTCGGCGAGCACGCCGTCGGGCACAGCCACGCCCAGTTCGGCCTGCGCACGCAACACGGCCAGCCACAACTGCCGCTCCAGCCTGACCTTGTGCTCCGGCGACCACAGCACCACCAGCTCGGGCGAGGCGTAGCGGCCCGCGAGGACGTTCGGGATCCGAGGCTTTTCGGTCACGCCCGTCAGGCTATCCGGCCTGCCTGGTCACATTCGCGGCACCGGGGTGGTCACAACTTGGTGCCCACCTCGGCGGGGAGTTCGCGATGATCAGTGCCGTGTTCGGTGCGCCACGCGAGGTGATCCGCCGGTACAACCACCACTTGTCAGCATGCCACCAAGGCGCTGGTCGTACTCGAGCGTCGAAGCCATCGGCAACGAAGAACGTGTCCTCGGCCTGCCACTCGGCGCAGTGCTCAATCGCTGAGCGCATCGCGCAGCATCCGCGCCGCCACCGCCCTTGGGTCGGGGTCCACCTCGATGAGCGCGTTGACCACGGCACCGTCCACCAAGGCGATGAGCTGTTCCAGCCGCCGCGCGTCCACATCGACACCGGACCTGACGAAGCTTTCGGTCAGCAGTTCCCGCAACTCGGCGGCCAGAGTACGCATCAGCGGACGCAGGTACGGCCTACGGCCGGTACCTACCAGCCGCTCGTATCGCAGCAGCACCGCGTCGTAATCGGGGTCGGCGCCGAGTAACTGGTCCAGGACGAGTTCAACCAGGGTGTCCACGCCACGCTGCTCGACGCTCAGCCCGGCGAGCCGTTCCCGGCCACGCGCGAGTTCGGAGCGGCCGTAGTGCTCCATGGCGGCATACACCAGGTCGTCGAGCGAGTCGAAGTAGTAGGTGGTCGAGGCCAGTGGGAGGCCCGCGCGATCAGCGACGGCGCGGTGCCGGATCGCGTCGAAGCCACCCTCCACGAGCAGCTCTGCCGCGGCGGCGACAAGCGCGGCCCGCCGCCGCTCGCCCTTCGGCGTGCTCGCTGCTGACGTCATGGCCGGCTAGTCTGCCAGCCGGGTGCGCCAACCACCGGCTGACTCCCCGCCGCGGCCGGTGGTTCAGAACCGGGCGGCCAGCGCGGCGGCGACGCGTTCCAGCTGGTCGGCGAACGGGGCCACGGTCGACTCCTGGGCGGGGATGCTGACCACGAGCAATGTGCCACCCTGCGGCGAGTCGCGCTCGGCGATCGCAGTGCCCCTCGGCTGTCGCGGCAGCTGCGGCGCCACCCCGGGTGCCACCAGCACCACGGAAACCGTCCCCTCCTCGACGCGGTAGGCCGCGGCGCGGGAACCGGCGGGGCACACCGGGCTAGTCGAGGCCTGCTCAGCGGCGCCGATCGGGAGCTCGCCAGCGAGGGCGGCGGCGAGCTCCCGATCGACCTTTTCGCACCGTCCGGTGCTGTCGGCCCGAGGGCCGTCCTCCCCTGCCTCGCCGCCCTGCTTCGGCGAGACACCGGGGAAGCCTTCGATGCTGGGGGGACGTGCCCGGCCCTCACCCGGTTGCCCCTGTTCCGGCGCGAGCGCGGGCGAGAGAGTCCCGGTCTCCGACCCCGAGCCGTCGCCGAGCAGCACACCCACGGTGCCCCCCACCCCGGCGACCAGCACGACGGCGGCGGCCACTCCCGCGACGGCCGCGCGCCGCCTGGCGGTCGTCCTGCGCGAGGCGGTGACCACGTCCTGCGCGGTGAAGGTCGGTTCGGGCGGCTCGCCCGGCGCTTCGCGGAACAGTTGCCGCAGCTCACCCTCATCCACGGGTGTCCACCTCCTCTCCAAGCGCCTCACGCAGGTTCGCCAGTCCCCGCGCGGTCTGGCTCTTCACGTTTCCTTCGCTGCATCCGAGAACCCTGGCCACCCCGGCGACGTCGAGTCCCTCGAAGTACCGCAGCACGAGCACCGCCCGCTGCCTGGACGGCACCTTCCGCAGGCCCGCGAGCAGGTCCTCACGGGTCGCGACGCGGTCGGCGAGCGCGTCGTCCACATCCGGCGGTTCGGGAAGCTGCTCGGCCTGCCGCTCCCTGCGCCAGGGACGGCGCGACTCGTCGATGGCCGCCCGCACCAGCGTTGTGCGCAGGTAGGCGTCGGTCGCCGCCCGGTCGCGGATCTTGCGCCACCGCCGGTGCAGCGCGACGAACGCCGTCTGCGCGAGATCGTCGGCGCGGTGCCAGTCGCCACAGAGCATGTACGCGGTCCGGCGCACGGAGTCCCGCTTGGCAGCGAAGTACTCCGCGAACTCCTGCTCGTCGCGGTGGTCCACGCGATGGTCTCCGGTCGGTTGTGTTGTCTGCTTCAAGGACGGAGCGACCCCGCCCACAGGTTGCACGAGTTCACGCCGCGGCGCCTGCCCGGTGCCTGTTGTGAGATCAACTAACCGTGTGATGTGATCGAGCTGTGACCTTCGGAACGTTTCCGCCCATCGACCTCCGTTCGGACACCATCACGCAGCCCGATGACGCGATGCGTTCGGCGATGGCGCGGGCGGAAGTCGGCGACAACGTCATCGACACCGATCCCACCATTCGCGAGTTGGAGGACCGCGCAGCGGACGTACTCGCGACGGCCTCGGCACTGTGGACACCCAGCGGCACGATGGCCAACCTCATCGCGCTCAGCGTGCACCTGCGCCGGGGCGACCGTTTCCTCGCCACGCGCGGCGCTCACGTGTTGACGAACGAACTGGGCTCGGCAGCCTGGCTCGCGGGCGGGATGCCCGAGCCGCTCGAACACGACGCGGGACCGGGCAGACCCACTCCCGCGACGGTACGGGCGGCAGCGGGCACCAGATCGGGGCCCTACTACGTGCTGCGAACAACGCTGCTGTGCCTTGAGAACACCCACAACGCCGCGGGCGGCGCCATCACACCGCCGGACGAGCACGCGCAACTGGTGGCGGCGGCCAGGGACGTGGGGCTGAACGTGCACCTCGACGGAGCGCGGCTGTGGAACGCGGCGGCGGCGCTCGGCTTGCCGCCCGCCGCCCTCACCGTAGGTGTGGACACCGTGTCCGCCTGTTTCTCCAAGGGCCTCGGCGCCCCCGTCGGCTCGGTCGTGGCGGGCAGTGCCGAGTTCGTGGACGAAGCAAGGCGGGTGCGACAGATGCTCGGTGGCGGGGTCAGGCAGGGCGGCGTACTCGCCGCCGCCTGCCTCGTGGCGCTGGACCGCGTCGGCGAGCTCACCGAGGACCACGAGAAAGCCACCACCCTGGCCACCGGACTCGCCGAGCTCGGCTGGAGTGTCAGTAAGCCGCAGACCAACATCGTGCTCGCCGCCGTGCCCGACGTGCGGCTCACGCTCGAGTCGCTGCGCGAGCTCGGAGTGCTCGCGCTGCCGATGGCGGGCAAGGTGCGGTTCGTGCTGCACCGGGACGTGACAGGAGAAGACGTGGACGAGGCACTGCGGCGGATCAAGGAGGGCGGCCGGTGACCGGTCGATGGGTGGTGTTCGACTACGGGGAGGTGCTGTGCTCGCGTACCACGGCGTTGCCGGTGCTTGCGCGGCGGCTGAACGTGCCGGAGGAGGACTTCCGGCGCGCGTACTGGGCCCACCGCGACGCCTACGATCGAGGCGCCTCCGACACCGACTACTGGCAGGCGGTCGGCGACACCGTGGGTGTGGACGTCGATGATGCGACGGTCACGGAGCTGACCCGCATCGACATCCACGGCTGGTCAAGGATCGAGCCGAGCAGTGTGCGGCTGCTGCGGACACTGTCGGGGGCCGGCTCACCGCTGGCCCTGCTGTCCAACGCGCCCGCCTCGTTCGCCAGCTTCGCGGGGCGGCAACCTTGGGCACAGCACTTCCGGCTGCGGCTGTTCTCAGGCGAGTTGCGAATGGCCAAGCCCGACGCCGAGATCTTCGAGCTGTTGCTGTCCCGGCTCGACTGTGACCCCGGCGAGTGCGTGTTCCTCGACGACCGGGAAACCAACGTGGCGGCGGCCCGCGCGGCCGGACTGCGCGCCCACATCTGGCGGGGCGCCGAAGCCGCGCGCGCGCTGCTGTAGCGTCGCGGCCGGCTCAGACCAGCCCGAGCAGCACCGCGTTGGCGACCGCGAGCACCCCGAGCGCGGCGGGTGGCGCGGCCAACGCCGGGGGATCACCTGCGCTCACGTGCCTTGCCACGGTTGCCACCAGCAGAAATACCAGTCCGATGGAAGCGACCAGGCCGGCCGGACGCACCCACAGGCCCGCGATCAGCCCAGCTGCGGCCGCGAGTTCGAGCGCGCCGATCGTCCTGCTCACGCCTGCCGACAGACCGAGATGCTCGGAGTATGCCCGCATCGGCTTCGCCCCGGCGAGCCGCGCGCCGCCCGCGCCAACGAAAGCGATCGTCAGCAGCAGCGAAAGCACCCCGACGACGATCGACATGCTCGCCGGTCGATCAGGAGCGGATCTGCTTGTTCTTGCCGCCACCCTTGATAGCGCCGTACGCCGCCGTACCGAGGAACGCGGCCCCCGCGATCAACGCGATCCAGAACACCGCCTCCACGAGGAAGCCGATGACAGAACCGATCACCATGAACGCGACCCAGGCCAGGAGCAGGCCCCCGACGATCTTCCAGAACATGTGCTTCCTCCGCTGCTGTCGCGTGTAACCCTTCGCTGACCCCAGAGTGGCACGGCTTGGCGCGGCTGGCGCCATACCAGACCAACGTTCAGGGACAACTCGGGGTTCCCCCTGAGCCGGTCACAGCCAGCCGCCCAGCCTGCGAACCCCCTCGGCCACCTCGGCCCGCGACCCGGCGAAGGAGAACCGCACGAAACGTCCACCGTTCACCGGGTCGAAGTCGATCCCCGGCGTAATCGCCACACCCGTGTCCGCGAGCAGTCGCTGGCACCAGCTGAGGCTGTCGTCGGTGTGCGCCGAAACGTCGACATAGGCGTAGAACGCGCCGTCGACCGGTGCCACCCGGTCGAGACCGATCCCGGCGAGCCCGCTGAGCAACACGTCACGGTTGCCGCGGTAGCGGGCGACGTTCGCGTCGAGTTCGGCGTAGGACTCCCGCGTGAACGCCGCGATCGCCGCGTGCTGGGCGAGCGCGGGAGGGCAGATGTTGAAGTTGCCGGTGAGCACGTCCACCGCCCGGTGCAGGCGCTGCGGCACGAGCATCCAACCGAGCCGCCAGCCCGTCATCGCGAAGTACTTGGAGAACGAGCCGAGCACCACCGCCTCGTTCGAGGTCTGCCACGCGCAGCCGACCTCCGACTCGTAGGAGATGCCGTGATAGATCTCGTCGCTGATCAGCTGCACACCTCGCGCCGAACACCAACCCGCGATGGCGGCCAGCTCACCGGGTGGCAGTACCGTGCCGGTCGGGTTGCTCGGGCTCGCCACGACCAGGCCTTTGATGTCGCCGAGTTCGTCGAGCAGCTCGGTTGTGGGCTGGAACCGCGTGCTCTCGTCGACGGCGAACTCGACCACCTCGCAGCCGAGCGCGGACAGCAGGTTGCGGTAGGCCGGGTAGCCTGGTCGGGCCATCGCCACCCGGTCACCCGCGTCGAACGCGGCCAGGAACGCCAGCAGGAAACCACCGGAGGAGCCGGTGGTGACGATGACGTCGGCCTCACTTACCTCCAGCGAGTAGGACCGTTCGTAGTGTCCGGCGATCGCCTCGCGCAGCCGGGGGATTCCCAACTGGACCGTGTAGCCGAGGTCGCCTTCGCGCAGTGCCCGCTGCGCGGCCTCGATGACCGGGGCGGGCGCGCCCGCGGTCGGCTGTCCCGCGCACAGCGAGACGACGTCACCGTGGCTGCGTTGCCGCGCCTGCGCGGCGGAAAGGACCTCCATGACGTGGAAGGGAGCCACGTCGCTGCGGTGGGAAGGGCCAGGGAACGGGGCGAACTCGACCATGCACGCCACCTTAGGTGCCGCACCGGTAGCCGGGCTGGTCAGTAGCCCTGGTAACCGCCGCCCGCCGCCATCGACTTCAACCCGGGGTGTCCCTCGAAACCACCGTAGCGGTCGAAGGTGTAGCGCACGCCCGCGATGATGTTGTCCACGGGGTTCCAGATGTCGCTGTGTCCTGGCAGCTTGTAGGCGTCGAAAGTGGGGTCGATGCACTGCATCAATCCCTTGGAGGGGGTTCCCTTCGCAGCGTTGGAATCCCAGTCGTTGAGCGCGTGCGGGTTTCCGCCCGACTCCTTCTCGATGATCGTCCAGATCTCGTCGATGTTGTCCTCGGTGACCGGAATGCCGCTTGCCCGCAGGATCTCGATCGCCTCGCGAATCCACTGCTCGACATTGCCGGGCGGGGGGCCACTCGAGGGGGGACCGCCGCTGGGGCCCAGCCCTGCGAGCCCGCCGCCACCCCCGGAACCACCACCCCCGGAACCGTCGCCGCCACCACCGGCACCCGACGTGGACCCCAGCCGCGAGCCGGCGGAACCGGGAGGCGGAACGCTGGAGAAGCCGCCGGACACCTGGGTCTTCATCAGCTCCTGCGCCCGCCGGATCGCGTCGCCTGATTGACCCAGCAGGTCGTCGATGCGGCGAGCGGCCTGGGCCGCCGTGGCGCTGTTGGCCTCGCCCGCGGCGCGGATGATCTCCTCCGCCGTCGGCGAAGGTGGCGCGTCCCGGTCGCCTTCGCGATAGGCACGCATTTCGGCTTCGGCGGCGTCGGCCCGCCGCTGCGCCTCGTTGTTGCGGTCGTCGATGCCGCTCCTCGCGTCGTGCTTGATGCTCTCGATCTGGCGTTTGGTGTTCGCCAGCGTCTCCTGCAACGAGGTCAGCTCCACCGCCACCTCGTCCAGCTTGTCCCTGACCTTGTTCCCCGCGTTCGCCACCTTGGCGACGTAGTCGAAGAACGCGTCGGCGGCAGGACCTTCCCACACGCCACCGTCCCTAAGCGGTGCCGCCGCGCCGGTGAGCGCCGCCGTGTGATCACCGGTGTTCCTCGACGCCTCGTCGAACTGCCGCGCGACCTCCTGAATCCGGCCAGGGTCCACTTTGTCCACCCTGGCCGCCGCACGTTCCACATCGGCCCACTCGGGCGGCATCCCCGCGCCGGTCATCGCACGTCCCGAAGGGTCAGGTTGTCGGCCGCGACCGTGTCGGTCTCGGTCATGGCACGCACGGCGTCGCGCAGCGCCGTGCCCGCGGCGGACACCAGGGAAGCCGCCGCGTCGAACTCGGCCCGCATTCCCGTGGTGAACGAGTGAAGCGTCGCCGAAACCTGCTCCGGGTTGTCGGGGTCCTCCACCTCACCGAACGGGCTTACCCCCTCCACGCCCCGCATCGCCGCCTTCGACCTGCGGAAGTCCTCGGCGATGCGATCGACCTGGCCCGCCGTGATGTTCATCGACTCGGCGTCGTACACCGGCACCGTCTCGCCCTCTCCTTCGCATCACTTCGGCTGGCGCCGATACGACGTCCACCCCACCCCGGTGGTTCCTTCATCCCTGGCCGGCATGTTCAGACCTCGTCGAGCAGTTCCCTTACGCGCTCGGCAAGCAACGCGTTGTCCGACGGCGTCACCGTCGCCCAGTCCCTGCCGTCTTCACCGGGCCGAACCTGGAACAGGTACCGCCCGGCGTCGGTGTCGTGGAAGGCGATCACCCTGCCGGCACGCCTGGTGCGGCCGTCCCTGCCAAGCCGTTGCGCACCGAACTGACCTCGGGTGAGGGTGCCCAGCAGCATTCCCGCCAGTTCCTGCGCCTCCCACAGCGCGACACCGCGATCCTCGAGGGCTGTGACCAGTGCCTTCGCATTACCTTTGGCCTCGGCGTCGGCCGCGACCAGCACGTCGTGCGGCACGCTCACCGAACGGCCGACACCGGGCGCCGGCTCACCCGCCACGGACACCGCCGCCTCCGCGAGCGCGCTGTCACTCACCGGAATGAGCCACACCTCGTCGCCGTCGACAACGCCGAGCAGCGCCTCTCGACCCGAGCCCGCCGCCAGTCCTGAGATCTGCCGCTCGACCCACACCCAGACATCGACGCTGACCTTCGGGTTGGCGAGCAGACCGAGCATGTCGACCAGCTCCACCGACGGTTCGCGACCCCGTGCCAACCCGCGCCGCGCGAGCGACTCCCATGCCTGCTCGACCAGCCGCGCGCGTTCGGCGTGGGTGACCCCGGGGCTGGGAACATCGAGCGCCACGTGTCGCCGTGGCAACCGCTGCGCCTGCCACAACACGTCGAACTCCAGGGCCGACAGCACGAGGCTGCCACCCCCCGGTGTGCTCACAGGCGGCCGTCCGCGTCGTCGTCGCCGATCAGGTCGGGAGCCACCATGCGGTCGTCACCGAACAGGTCGCTGTCGTCCACGCCGTACCGCCGCACGTGCGCGTCGTCGGCCTCCCCCTGCGCCGCTCCCGCGCGCTCCAGGAACCCCGTCGTGCGCTCGCCGTGACCGGGGTTGAGCCGCTCGGAGTGGCGCTGCGCCCTGGACTCCTCTTCCGGGAGGTCACCGATGGCCAGCTGGTGCGGCGAACGCGCCGCGCCCGGCGCGCTGCGCCCCACACCACGTCCCCTGCGTTCACCATCCCCGCTCAGCGCCCCCGCCACACCACCGGCGCCGATCGCGGCGGCGCCCGCGCCGATGTCGTTCGCCGACACACCGGGCCGTGGGACCGAGCCCGCCGTCGTGGCGCCACTCAGCCCACCCTGCTGCAGGCCGGGCGGTTGTGGTGCCGCACCGAACGACTTGCCCTTGGGCAGCGGCTCCGGCTGCTGATCACCGGGTGACCCGGCGCCGGGAGCGCCCGGCTTGCCGACGATCCCCGCAGCGGGCGGAACCGCGCCCTGCGCAGCGCCCACGCGCCCTGGCTGCTGTCCGGCACCGGAAATACCCGCGCTGAGCTGTCCGTCCGCGCGTTCGACGGGCACGCTCGCGCCCGAGCCGGGGCCGATCGGAACCCCCGCCCCGCTTCCCGGCGGTGCGCCGCGAAGCTGTTCCGGCTGCTTGCCGGGCGTGGCGCCGACGGGCCCCGGCAAGCCCGAAGGCTGTGCCGAGGCAGCAGCGGGCGGCGCGCTGCTCGGTGCGGTGGTCGCGGGTGAAACCGGCGAGGGGACCGAGGAAGCCCCGCTGCCCTTCGCCGGAGCCGACGCAGGCGGTACTGGTGCTGCCGCCACCGACGGCGGGCACGGCGTTCCCGCGCCCCCGGTGACGGCCGTCGGAGCGGCCGGCTTCGACGGGTACGGCGCGGTGCCGCCCGCTCCGGCCGCGACCGTGACGTCGCCGGGACCACCGCCCGCGTCGATCGAACTGGGCACGCGCGGCGAGGTCTCGACCCGCAACGGCCTCGGCTCGGCCTCCAACCTGCGAACCCCTGCCAAGTTCTCCCCGCTGAGCGCCGCGTAGTCGTTCAACGCCCTGGTCGCCTGTTCCCGCGCCTCCCGCGCCCGCGCGACCTTGACGACGTTGTCGGTCTCGAAGCCGAGCAGGCTGATCATGGAGTCGAGCGTGGTGTAGCCGCCGGAACCTTCTCGCAGGGTCTGTGAATCGGGGAGTTGATGCAGGGTACGGCTGAAGGCATCACCCTGGGCGAAGATCCGCTCGGCGGAGTCGTTGACCTTCTCGACCGCCTGCTCGGAGAACGACGCCTGCGCCGCGACCGCCGAGCCGGCCTCCGCGCCCGCCTGGCTCTGCCACCGCACACCCAACTTGCCGAGCTCGGTTCTGAGGGTGGCTTCGGTCTCGGCGAGCGTGGCCGCGACCGCCTTCAACGCGTCGACGGCGTCGGCGATCCCACTGGTGCTCGCGCCGGAGCGGAACCTGTCGATCTCGTCGGCCAGCATGTTGTCGGTGTAGCCGTCGAAGCGGTGGCTGCTGATCCGGTCGGCCAGCGCGGTGATGTCGAGGTTGTCCATGTCGGTTCCTACCTCCTGCCCTGCAGGGTTTTCACCGCGAGCGTGGCCGCGTGCCGCGCCAGCTCGCACATCCGTGCCTGGCTGAACTCGCCGGGGTCGGTCGGGTAGAACTGCACCCGCAACGTCTGCCCACGCGCCACCCCGACGAGCGTCTCGCAGTCGCTTGCGCTGGAGCCTCTCGCGTAGTGCAGCAGCGCCGGATAGGACTCCACGTCGATCCGCTCATTGACCATGACCTCTTCGGCGCGTGGGCCCTGCGTCCATTCGGTGAGATCGGCTTCGGTGACGAGTTCGACGTAATAGCTGTAGTACGGCGACGACCGGTCCACATCCAGTGAGCACGTCGGGCCCTGTCTGCCTGAGTGTTCCGAATGCGGCGTGCTGTTCACCTTCAGCTCGTCCAACTGTTCCTCGGTGAACAGCGAGCACGGGTCCAGACCGGTCAGCGCCAGCTCGTGGGGACGGTCGAGGGTGGGCCGCGCGGACTCGGCGCTTGCCGCCGGACCCGAGCTCGCGGAGCCGGTACGGGTGGCCGTACAGCTCGAAACCAGCACGGCGACCAATCCGGTGAATGCCAAGGCCGCGGTGACCGGTGGGAGCCGGGCCGGTGCGGCGCTGCTAGCCGTCGAAGCCACGGCGGTCACCGAAGGCGGCGGCCTTCTCTTCCTCGCTGGCCCCGTACTCGGCACTCGCGGCCCGCAACCGCTCGGCCAGGCCGCGCAGTTGCCGCACGTAGGAGCGCACGCGTTGCTCGTACGAGCCCTCGCCACCCGCGATCACCTCGTTCCAGGCCGCGACGGCGTGCGTTGACACGATGTCCTGCGATGGCGAGGGAATCCGCAACGCCTCCAACCGCTGCGCGAGTTCGCGCTGCAACGAAGCCGCCTGCTCTTCGATGACCTTGGCGACCGCGAGGATCTGGTCAGGAGCCACCCTGAGGTCGGCGGCACCGGGCACCGGTGGCACGCTCGCGGCGAGTTGAGTGTCGGCGGCGGAACCGAACATGGTGGTCAACGACCGAGGCAGCTCACCGTCCCGTGACATCTGCACACCCCCTGCTACGTGCGGTAGCCAGCCGGTTTCCGTAAGCAGGCTACCAACCGGAGTGTGGCCGTGGCCTGAACTCGGGACGGAAACCTGGCCACCGATTCCGTTCGCGCGCGCGAAACCGGGCTAACCGGTCGGCACCACGATCTCGCCACGCACGGCGCGCAGCGCGATGTCCGTGCGGTGGTGCGCACCCGGCAGGTGCACCTTGGCGACCCGCTCGTAGGCCTGTTCCCGCGCGGCCGCCAGGTCGTCGCCCGTGCCCACCACCGACAGCACCCTGCCACCGCTGGAGACAACGGCGCCGTCGTCGCGGCGGCGGGTACCCGCGTGCAGCACACCTTCCGCCTCGCTTCCGCTGACGACGTCGCCGGTGCGCGGCCTTCCGGGGTAACCGTCAGCGGCGATCACGACCGTGACGGCGGCGCCGTCGGCCCACTCCAGTGGCGGGTGATCGGCCAGCGACCCCGTGGCCGTCGCGTGCAGCAGCCCCGCGATCGGGGTGCGAAGCAAAGCCAGCACGGCCTGCGTCTCCGGGTCGCCGAAACGGCAGTTGAACTCGATTACCTGTGGGCCTTGCGTCGTCAGTGCCAACCCGGCGTACAGCAGCCCTGAGAACGGGGTGCCTCGCGACGCTAGTTCGTCGACAACGGGCTGCACGACGGCCGACACCACGTCGTCGACCAGTCCGGGCGGCGCCCACGGCAGCGGCGCGTAGGCGCCCATGCCGCCGGTGTTGGGGCCGGTGTCACCGTCGCCGACGCGCTTGAAGTCCTGCGCGGGCAGCAACGGCACCACGGTTCGGCCGTCGACAAGACAGAACAGCGAAGCCTCCGGACCGTCCAGGAAGGACTCCAGCACCACGGGGTGGCCGCCGTCGAGCAGCATCAGCGCGTGCTTGCGGGCACGTTCGACGTCGCCGGTCACCACCACGCCCTTGCCAGCGGCCAGCCCGTCGTCCTTCACCACCCAGGTGGGGCCGAACCGTCCGAGCGCGGCGTCGAGGTGGGCCGGGTTGTCCACAACCTCACTGCGTGCCGTCGGCACCTTGGCCGCCGCCATGATCTCCTTGGCGAGCGACTTGGAACCCTCGATGCGGGCCGCCCGCGCCGACGGCCCGAAGCAAGCGATACCCGCCTTGCGTACGGCGTCGGCCGCGCCCGCGACAAGCGGCACCTCCGGACCGATCACGACGAGGTCGGCCTTCCACCGCACCGCCGCGGCGGCGATGTCGGACACCTCGGTCAGGTCGACACCGACGGCCTCCGCGAGCGCGGCCGTGCCCGCGTTGCCGGGCGCGCAGCCCAGCGCCGTCACCGCCGGGTCGTGGGAGGCGGCCAGTGCCAGGGCGTGCTCACGGGCTCCGGAGCCGATAACCAGGACGCGCACGGCCACAGCGTAAGCGGCGCGGGTCGCCCTTCGTTCACCGGCATGTCTCCTTACTGCCGCCGCCCCGTCGTGCGAAGGTCGCCATCCCCGAGCAAGGTTGCGACGGATCCAGGACGGCACAGGAGAGAAGGCAGAATGACGCTGTTGACACTAAGACGAGTGACCGCCGTCGCCATGGCCGGCTTCGCCGTGCTGAGCATCACCGGCGTAGCGGGCCCTGCGAGTCCGGCCGACGCGGCACCGAAGGAAGCGGGTGCCGAAAGCGGCTTCGTCGTCGTGGGACACCGTGGTGCGTCCGGTTACCGACCGGAACACACGCTCGCCAGCTACGAACTCGCCGCGCGCATGGGCGCGGACTACATCGAGCCCGATCTGGTGACCACGAAGGACGGCGTGCTGGTCGCCAGACACGAACCGGAGATCGGCGGCACCACCGACGTGGCCAGCCACCCGGAGTTCGCCGATCGCAAGACCACCAAGGTGGTGGACGGCGAACCGGTGACCGGGTGGTTCGCCGAGGACTTCACCCTCTCCGAACTCAAGACGCTGCGTGCGCAGGAACGGATTCCGCAACTGCGTCCGAACAACACGATCTACGACGGCCGCTACCAGATTCCGACCCTGCAGGAGGTCATCGACCTGGCGAAGCGGCTGTCGCGGGAACTGCACCGGGAGATCGGCATCTACCCGGAGACCAAGCACCCGACGTACTTCCGGCAGCAGGGGCTCGCGCTCGAACCGGCGCTGGTGCGCGCGCTGCGGCGAAACGGGCTGGACCGGCCCAACGCGAAGGTGTACGTGCAGTCGTTCGAGGTAGGCAACCTCGTCGAGCTGAACCGCACGTTGCGGGTTCCGCTGGTGCAGCTGATCGGCGGTTCAGGAGCGCCCTACGACTTCGTCGCCTCTGGTGACCCAAGGACCTACGACGACCTGGTGACGCCGGAGGGTCTTGCCGAGATCGCCACCTACGCCGACGGCCTCGGCCCCACCAAGGACCGGATCATCCCGCGCGACGAGAACGGCTACCTGACCGAGCCGACGGCGCTGGTGGACGACGCGCACCGGCTTGGCCTTGCCGTGCACCCGTGGACGTTCCGCGCGGAGAACGCGTTCCTGCCCGCCGAGCTGCGTTCCTCCGACGACCCGGCGGCTTGGGGCGACATCCTCGCCGAGTACGAGACCTTCCTCGCCACCGGCATCGACGGGGTGTTCGCGGATCAGCCGGACATCGCGGTGGAGGCGGCGCGGCAGCGGCGCTGACTCAGCACACTCTCGAGGCCGCCGCTCAGTTTCCCTGTCCGGCGGCCTCGAGCATGCGGTCACCGTCGCAGGCGGCCGCGCTGTACCTCTCGATCTTGCGCCGGATCAGCCGCCGGTGCTCCAGCAGCCGGTTGATCTGTTGCTCCACCCGCTGGTCGTGTTCGACGAGGATGGCGAGGCGTTGCCGCACCCCCGCCTGCCCGTCGTGCAACAGATCCACGTACCGCAACATCTGTGCGATCGGCATCTCGGTGTCGCGCAGGCAGCGCAGCAGCCGCAGCAGCCCCAGGTCCTCGTCGGTGAACCGGCGCCGCCCACCCGGCGTACGGTCGATGCCGCGCAGCAGGCCGATCTTCTCGTAGTAGCGGAGGGTGTCGATGCTGAAGCCGGTCTTCTCGGCGACCTCGGCCGGAGAATAGAAGCTCACCGAACCAGAGTCGCACCTGGAGTGCACTCCAGGTCAAGCTCCGTCCTCGCAGCGTGCGACCTCGCGCGACGGTCGGCCGCGCGCGGAGATCACGACCCCGCCCGTACTCACCACCCGAGCCTGGAGCGAGCCGCACGCGCAACGCGTCCATACCGTCTCGCCATCCGGGGTTCGGTGCCGTGACACCACCGCGTACGGGTCCTCGTCGGGCCAGCCGCAGAACGGGCAGGTACTCATGCAAGCCAGCATGGGGGCATCGGGCGTGCAGGTCCAGGTTGGATTTCTGGATTCGATCGTGAAGAATCACCTACATGATTGACCTGCGCAGGCTCACCGTCCTGCGAGCGGTCGACTACTACGGCACGGTCACCGCCGCGGCGAGGGCACTGCACCTGACGCCCTCAGCGGCGTCGCAGCAGATTCGCCAGCTGGGCAGAGAACTCGGTGTCCCGCTGCTTGAGCCGCACGGGCGCAAGGTCAGGCTCACCGGCGGTGCCCGCACCCTGCTCGCACACGCCGATGCCATCGAGGCCAGGTGGCAGCAGGCGGAGACGGAACTGCACGCCACAGCCGGCCAGCCGGCCGGGGTGGTACGGCTGGCCGGGTTCCCCACCGCCATGTGCCGATTCCTCGGTCCGGTCACCGCTGCGCTTCGGGAGCGATACCCGGCGCTGACGGTGCGGTTGCGAGAGGCCGAGACACCGCTGTGCTTCGACCTGCTGTTCAACGGTGAGATCGACATCGCGGTGGTGGAGGCCATCCCTGGCAACCCGCCTGCAGGCGACCAGCGGTTCGACCAGCGCCCGCTGCTGGACGATCCGTTTCACCTGCTGCTGCCCTGCGGTCACCGGCTCGCGGGGCGGCGCTGTGTCGAACTGTCAGAGGTGGCCGCAGAGCCGTGGATCATCGGGCCGCCCGGTGATGCGTGGCGCGTGCACGTGCTCGCCGCCTGCGCGGCTGCCGGTTTCAGCCCCACGATCGCGCACGAGGCGTGCGACTCCAGTCTCGTCGCCTCGCTGGTCGAGCTGGGACTCGGCGTGGCGCTGTTCCCGAACCTGGCACAGCTTCCTCCTGGCGCGGACGTGTGCGGCGTGGGGGTCAGCGGCACGGCGCCGTCGCGCCGGTTCCTCACCTGCACCCGGCGAGGCGCGAGGGCCGCTCCGGCCGTCGCCGCTGTGCTGGAGGCGATCGACGAACTGCTTCGGGCCGACGGTTCGGCTAGATGAACTGGTGGCGCACGATCGCCTGCTCGCGGCCCGGCCCCACGCCGATGGCGGAGATCCGCGCGCCGAGGAGTTCCTCCAGCCGCTCCACGTAGGCACGCGCGTTGGCGGGCAGTTCCTCGAAGGACCGGCACTGGCTGATGTCCTCCCACCAGCCGGGCAGTTCCTCGTAGATCGGCAACGCGTGGTGCACGTCCGTCTGGGTCATCGGCATGTCGTCGGTGCGGAAGCCGTCCACCTCGTACGCCACACACACCGGCACCCGCTCCAGCCCCGAAAGCACGTCGAGCTTGGTGAGGAAGAAGTCGGTGATGCCGTTCACGCGCGCCGCGTAGCGGCCGATGACCGCGTCGAACCAGCCGGTGCGCCGCGAGCGGCCTGTGGTGACGCCGAATTCCCCGCCCGCCTTGCGCAGGTTCTCACCTGCCTCGTCGAGCAACTCCGTAGGGAAGGGACCGGAGCCGACCCTGGTGGTGTAGGCCTTGAGAATGCCGAGCACCGTCGTGATGCGGCCCGGTCCGATGCCCGAGCCGACGCTCGCGCCGCCGGAGGTCGGGTTGGAGGAGGTCACGAACGGGTAGGTGCCGTGGTCGACGTCGAGCAGGGTTCCCTGCGAGCCCTCCAGCAGCACGGTCTGGCCCTGTTCGAGCGCCTTGTTCAGCTCAAGCCGGGTATCGGCGATGCGGTGGGCGAACCGCTCGCCCTGCTCGAGCACCGTGTCGGCGACCTCGCCCGGGTCGAGCGCCTTGCGGTTGTAGACCTTGACCAGCACCTGGTTCTTGAACTCCAGCGCCGCCTCGACCTTCTGCCGCAGGATCTTCTCGTCCAGCAGGTCCTGCACCCGCACGCCAACCCTGGCGACCTTGTCCTGGTAGCACGGGCCGATACCCCGCCCGGTCGTGCCGATCTTCTTCGCGCCCAGGTAGCGCTCGGTGACTTTGTCGATCGCCACGTGGTACGGCATGATCAGGTGCGCGTCCGCCGAGATCAACAGCCCTGCGGTGTCGACGCCGCGCTGCTCAAGTCCCGCCAGTTCGTCGAGCAGTACACCAGGGTCGACCACCACGCCGTTGCCGATCACGTTGGTCACCCCTGGCGTGAGGATTCCGGAAGGGATGAGGTGCAGCGCGAAGTCCTGCCCGTCGGGCAGCACCACCGTGTGTCCCGCGTTGTTGCCGCCCTGGTAGCGGACCACCCACTGAACCCGGTCGCCGAGCAGATCGGTGGCCTTGCCCTTGCCTTCGTCGCCCCACTGGGCGCCGATGAGCACGATCGCCGGCATGTGACACTCCTGGTAATAGACGGCAGGCGCAAGAATTGCCGGTGCATGAGCCTAACCGAGGAGTTTCGCGTGCGTGGACTGGTGCTGGCTTGCGGTGACGCCGCCGACTCGCTGCCACCCGCCGGGCAGGCTCGCATCGAATCGGTTCCCGCCCGCCCCGGCAAGGCCGACGTCGATCCACTGCTCACCCCGGCGCTTGTCGTCGCGGGCACCGACGCCGACCTCGCGGCCGTGGTGCTACGGCTGCTACGCAAGAACCTGGTGGCCGAGACGACGGTCGGCTATGTCCCCACGGACCCCCGCTCGGCTGTCGCCGCGCTGTGGCGGCTGCCGACCGACCCAGGGAAGGCCATGCGGCTCGCGCTGACGGGCCCGGACCGGCCGGTACCGCTGATCAGGGACGACGTAGGCGGCGTGCTGGTCGGGCAGGGCGAACTACCCCGGGTGCGTGGGATCGCGTACTGCGACGACACCGTGGCGTTGCGGGGTGAGGCCCGTTCGGTAGTCGTGCACCCGAGTGACGTAGCCGCCGAAGGCCTCGTCGTCACGGTCACCAGGGGGCGGCTGCGCAGGCGCAGGGACGTCTTCACTTCGCGGGCGTTCCAGCTCGGCTGCGACCCGCTGGTCCCGATGTCCGACGGCGTACCCCACCCTCGGCCGATCGACCGCTGGACCTGGTACCGGCATACGGAGGATCTTCGGCTCGTCCGGCCCCCCAGTTAACCCGAAAGTGTTGATCACGTAACCCTACTCAGCCACAGTCTGGAACCGACCCACCTCACCACGGAAACGGCTGAGAGGTTCGCAGTGCCGAAACCCCGCACTCTCTGGCAAGGACTGACCACGCTGAGTGCCGCCTTCACGCTCATGGCATGCGCCAACGTGACCGCCGTGGCCGACCCTCCTGGAATCCCGGACGAGGCCACGGCACGAGCGCAACTGGCGGAACTGACGGTGGCCCCGGAAGGCTCACCGGACGGCTACGACCGCGACAAGTTCCCGCACTGGAGCGACCAGGGCGACAACTGCAACACCCGCGAGACCGTGCTGGCACGCGACGGCGACAACGTCGAAACCGGCAACGACTGCTATCCCACGTCCGGAACCTGGACCAGCCCCTACGACGGGGACACGTGGTCGGAGCCTTCCGATGTCGACATCGACCACGTCGTGCCGCTCGCCGACGCCTGGCGCACCGGCGCCTCGGAGTGGACCACCGCGAAACGCGAACGCTTCGCCAACGACCTCGAGGGCCCGCAACTGATCGCGGTGACGGACAACGTCAACCAGGAGAAGGGTGACAAGTCGCCCGACGAGTGGAAACCGCCGAGGCAGAGCTACTGGTGCACCTACGCCAGCATGTGGATCAACGTCAAGTACCGCTGGGAACTCACCGTCGACGAGGCCGAGCACGCCGCACTCGCCGACATGCTCGACCGCTGCTGAACGGCGATGCAGCGCTGTGACGAGTCATCCTGCGACGAGTCACGCTGAAACGAGTAGCAGCAAGCCGCTACTACAGCCCGGTCGCCTCGACGGCGGCCGGGTCGGAGTCGGCGAGGAGTTGCCTGCACCTTTCGTACTCGTCGTCCTCGCCGAGGCGACCGGCTGCCTTGGCGAGTGCGGCGAGTGCGCGCAGGAAACCCTGGTTGGGGCGGTGTGACCACGGCACGGGACCGAATCCCTTCCAACCCGCCCTGCGCAACTGGTCGAGCCCACGGTGATAGCCGGTGCGGGCGTAGGCGTAGGCGGCGACCAGTTCCTCCCGCGCGATAGCGCGCTCGGCGAGCGCGGCCCACGCCTCACTGAAGTCGAGATACTCCGCGGCGACCTCGGCCGGGTCGGTGCCGGTGTCCATGGCGGCCTGCGCTTGCGGCCGATCCGGCAGTTTGGTCGCGTCCGGTTCCAACAGGTTGCCGTGCATCATGAGGTCATTCTGCCGTACCGGTCGAAGCGAGCCTTCACAGCAGCAACGTGAGCATAGTGGTGGCACCTGCCAGCACCAGGGCCACGATCAGAACCGCGGCCACCACTCGTCTCGGCATCATGGAAAGCCATCGTAAAAAGGAACGGCTCGTCGCGGGCACACCGCCCGCGACGAACCGCCGTCGCGCCTACAGCTTGTTGCCCGCCGACTTCAGGTTCTGCGCCGCCTCGACAACCCGGGCAGCCATCGAGCCTTCCGCGACCTTGAGGTAGCTGCGCGGGTCGTAGACCTTCTTGTTGCCGACCTCGCCGTCGATCTTCAGCACCCCGTCGTAGTTCTTGAACATGTGATCCGCGATGGGTCGGCTGAACGCGTACTGGGTGTCGGTGTCCACGTTCATCTTCACCACGCCGTAGGAGACCGCCTCGTGGATCTCCTCCAGCAGCGACCCGGACCCGCCGTGGAACACCAGCTCAAACGGCTTCGAGCCCTCAGCAAGCCCCAGCTTCTCCTCGGCCACCCGCTGCCCGCGCCTTAGCACGTCGGGCCGCAGCTTCACCGCGCCCGGCTTGTAGGAGCCGTGCACGTTGCCGAACGTCGCCGCGAGCAGGTACCTGCCCTTCTCACCGGCTCCCAGCGCGTCGACGGTCTTGAGGAAGTCACCCTCCGCGGTGTAGAGCTTCTCGTTGATCTCGTTGGAGACGCCGTCCTCCTCACCGCCGACGACGCCGATCTCAACCTCAAGGATGATCTTCGCGGCGGCGGTGCGCTCCAGCAGGTCGGCCGCTACCTTGAGGTTCTCGTCGAGGTCGATGGCGGAGCCGTCCCACATGTGGGACTGGAACAGCGGGTTCTTGCCCGCGTTGACGCGCTCCTTGGAGATCTCGATCAGCGGGTTCACGAAGCCGTCGAGCTTGTCCTTGGGACAGTGGTCGGTGTGCAACGCGACGTTGATCGGGTACTTGGCCGCGACGACGTGCGCGAACTCGGCCAGCGCGGTCGCACCCGTCACCATGTCCTTCACCTTCTGCCCCGATGCGAACTCGGCGCCACCGGTGGAGAACTGGATGATCCCGTCGCTTTCAGCCTCCGCGAAGCCGCGCAGGGCCGCGTTCAGGGTTTCCGACGAGGTCACGTTGATGGCCGGGTACGCGAACTCGTTCGCCTTGGCCCGGTCCAGCATCTCGGCGTAGATCTCGGGTGTGGCGATGGGCATCGGCTGTCCTCCTCGAGAGCGGGCGCTTTACCCCGCAATCCTACGAGGGTCGCCGCCACGTCGCGGCGCGCCAGTTACGGCGCCGGTCACAGCAGCTCCTTGGCTAGCGCGCGGTAGGTGGGCAACGGGTCGGCGTCGACTGGAAGAGCCTGTACGCAAACGTGGTCGGCACCGGCTCGCAGGTGTTCCCTGACCCCGCGTGCGACAGTCTCGGCGTCGCCGTGCACGGCCAGCGCGTCGATGAGCCGGTCGCTCCCTCCGTCTGCGATGTCCTGCTCGGACCAGCCGAGTCGCTTCAGGTTGTTCACGTAGTTCACCAGCCCGAGGTAGGGCCTGCTGACCACCGGCCGAGCGATGTTCCTCGCGCGCTCCGGATCGGTGTCGAGCACCACCTTCTGCTCAGGAGCCAGCAGCACGCCCTCGCCCACGACCTGCCGTGCCCAGCGAGTGTGGTCCGGAGTGGTCAGGTACGGGTGCGCCCCCGCGGTGCGCTCGGCGGCGAGCCTGAGTGCCTTGGGACCGAGCGCGGCGAGGACCACGTCCGAAGCGGCAACGCCCGCGCGGTCGAGCTCGTCGAGGTAGGCCACCATCTTGTCGTAGGGCTTGCGGTACTCCTTCGTCGCTTCCGGGTGCCCCACGCCGACGCCGAGCACGAACCGGCCGGGGTGCTTGTCGACGATTCGGTGGTAGGAACGCGCCACCGATGCGGCGTCGTCCTTCCACATGTTCACGATCCCGGTAGCCACCGTGATTGTGCTGGTGGCGTCGAGCAGCGTGTCCACGACTTCGAGGTCGGCAGGAGGCGAGCCGCCAACCCAGATCGTGCCGTAGCCGAGCCGCTCGACCTCCACGGCCAGTTCCGGGCTCAGCCCGTTCGCCCACCGCCAGATACCGATCTCACCCAGGTTCGCAGTCATGTCCTCCGCAACAGCCCGATGAGGTGCGGGCATTCCCGACAAGTTCCTACCAAGCAGTAGCCTACCGCGAGTAAGTTACGGTACGGTGCGCTTCGAGACGCACCGATGGAGGCACGAATGGCGTTCCTGGCCGGCAAGAGCGTGAAGAACAAGGTTGTGCTCATCACCGGGGCAGCGAGAGGAATCGGCGCCGGACTGGCCGAGCGGCTGGCCGAGGACGGCGCGAAGGTCGCGCTTGTCGGTCTGGAGGCGGCCGAGCAGGAGAAGGTCGCAGCCCGCATCGGCGAGGCCGCTCGCTGCTGGGAAGCCGACGTCACCGACTGGACCGCACTGGAGCAGGCCACCAAGGGCGTCGTGGAGCACTTCGGCGGCATCGACATCGTCATCGCCAACGCCGGGATAGCCACCACCGGGTTCGTCCGCTCGATCGACCCGGTGGCCTTCGAGAAGGTGATCGAGGTCGACCTCCTCGGCGTGTGGCGGACCTTCCGGGTCACCCTGCCGCACGTCATCGAGCGGAACGGCTACCTGCTCGCCATCTCCTCACTCGCCGCGATCGCGCACGCGCCGGGCATGGCCAACTACTCCGCCGCCAAGGCGGGCGTCGAGGCCTTCTGCAACAGCCTGCGCTCCGAGGTCGCCCACCTCGGAGTGAAGGTCGGCGTCGCACACCCCACCTGGATCAGGACCGACCTGGTGTCCAGCGCCGACGCACACCCGGTGTTCGGCAAGCTCCGCGCGAGCATGGGCGGCCCGATCGGCAAGACCTACCCGCTCGACATCGCGCTCGACTGCCTGCAGGCGGGCATCCGCCGCCGGGCACGCACCATCCACGTGCCGAGATGGGTCGGCGCGCTGAAGCTGATGCGCGCGTTCCTGCCGCCGATCATCGAACTGGGCTCACGTGCCCGTGTGCCCGCTGCCGACAGGGCCGCGCTGGAAGACATAGCCACCAGGGGTGCGCGGGAGGCGGCCGTCACCGGTCACGGCGGCAGGGCGGCGATCAAGTAGCAGGCCACCCGGCCAGCAAGGGCGGTTGACTCGCTCGGCTCGCTGACCGCGCCGAAAGCACCTGGCGACCGGGCGCGACGAAGTCGAACAGTTCCAGGTCGGGGTGTCATGATGGAGGCACCGCTCGACGAGGAGTGCGCCGTGGAGCTACGCCCGGAAATCGCGCAGTCATGGCGGCGGTCGGAGCTCAGCGGCCTCAAGCCGAGCGCTCCGACCGACCGGCTCGAGGTACGCGACATCGACCCCCGCAGCAGGTTGCTGCGTGCGGCCACCCCGGTGCTCGACGACATCGCCAGGCACCTCGGGGACACCAGCCTGTGCCTGGTGCTGGCCGACCGTGACTGCCGCATCGTGGCGAGGCGATTCGGCAGCCGCTCCGTGGAACGCGCACTGGACGACGTCAGCGCGATACCAGGCTGCCGGTACACCGAGGACACCAGCGGCACCAACTCAATCGCGACACCGTTCGAGCTGCGCCGAGGCGTCGCCGTCCACGGCAGCGAGCACTACCTCGAAGGTCTCAAGCGGTTCACCTGCTACGGCCACCCGATCGTGCACCCGGCGACGAAGCGGCTCGAAGGCGTCCTCGACATCACCGGCCTCGCCGAGGACACCAACCCGCTGCTCGCGCCATTCCTCGTGCACGCGGTCGCCGACATCGAACAGCGCCTGTTGGAGGGGTCCAACCAGGCACAGCAGCACCTGCTCGCCGCGTTCCAGGCGGCACAGCACCGCTGCCGCGCGGTGCTCGCGCTCGGCGAGGACGTCGCGCTGGCCAACAGCGCCGCCGTCGACCTCATCGATCCGGCCGATCACGTCCTGCTCAGGGACGTGAGCCGGACGAGGAGAGGGGTGCGGCGACTGCGGTTGACCTCCGGCACCGAAGTCGAGGTGCGGATGGAGGCGGTCTCCGTCAACGCGGGGATGCTGTTCGAGATCGCGCCGGTGCGACCCGCCTACTCGCGGACCACCCGCCGCCGTGAGCATCGCGGCGTGCTGCCCGCGGACGTCGAGGAACGGCTACGCAACGCGGCACACTCCCGCCGCCGAGTGCTGATCTGCGGCGAGCCGGGTTCCGGCCGCACCACCGCGCTGGCCACGCTGGCGGGGGCACACCCGCTGGTAGCGGTGTCGGGTGAGAACGTCCTCACCACAGGGCAGTCACGCTGGTACGCGGAGCTGGAGAAGCTGGCCCGCACCCACACCGGGCTGGTCGCGATCGAGGGCGCACACCTGCTCGGGCCCGTGCTGGCCGCCAAGGTCGCCCGCCTGCTCGACGAGTCGCGCGCCTGGCTGGCACTGACCACGGGCCCGCTGTCCGAGCTGAGCGGTGAGCAGGCCGCGCTCGCGGCGAGGGTGCATCGCAGGGTCGAACTGCCCGCGCTTCGGCACCGCCGGGCCGATATCCCGATGCTGGCCAGGACGGTGCTCGCTGCGCAGGTCCCACAAGACCCGCCTCGGCTAACCGCTGGCGCCCTCGAATTGCTGGCGGCCCAACCGTGGCCGGGAAACCTGCGGGAGTTGGCGACGGTGCTCGCCGAGACCGCCCGCCGCCGCACCCGCGGTGACATCACCGCACGTGACCTCGCCCCGAGCTGCCCCGTCAGCGCTGCCGCCCCAGCGCTCAGCGGCTGGGAACAGGCCGAGCACGACGCCATCACCGCCGCGCTGGCGGCCGCACGAGGCAACAAGGTGCACGCCGCCAAGCACCTCGGTATCAGCCGCTCGACGCTTTACAACCGGATGCGGGCGCTGCGGATCACCAGCTAGCCAAGCCGAGGTGTGCAGGATTTGCACACCCACGGCAAGCCGAGCGGGCGCAGACTTGTGAGCAAGGCAACGTAGCAATGACGCACGCGAGGAGGCCTCATGAAGACCAAGGCTGCGGTCCTGTTCGACGCGGGCAAACCGTTCGAGATCATGGAGTTGGACCTGGACGGACCCAAGGCGGGCGAGGTGCTGATCAAGTACGCGGCCGCAGGTCTTTGCCACTCCGATCTGCACCTCATCGACGGTGACCTCGTACCGCGCTACCCGATAGTCGGCGGCCACGAAGGCGCCGGGATCATCGAGGAGGTCGGTGAGGGCGTCACCAAGGTGAAGCCGGGCGACCACGTGGTGTGCAGCTTCATTCCCAACTGCGGCCACTGCCGCTACTGCGCCACCGGCCGTTCGAGTCTGTGCGACATGGGCGCCACGATCCTCGATGGGCACATGCCCGACGGCACCTTCCGCTTCCACTCCGGCGACACCGACTTCGGCGGCATGTGCATGCTCGGCACCTTCTCCGAGCGCGCGACCATCTCGGAGCACTCGGTGGTCAAGGTGGACGACTGGCTGCCGCTGGAGACGGCTGTGCTGGTGGGCTGTGGTGTGCCGACCGGGTGGGCCAGCGCCAACTACGCCGGTGGTGTCCGCGCGGGTGACACGACCGTCATCTACGGCATCGGCGGCATCGGCATCAACGCCGTGCAGGGGGCCGCGCACGCGGGCGCCAAGAACGTCGTCGTGGTCGACCCGGTGGAGTTCAAGCGGGAGACCGCGCTGAAGTTCGGCGCGACCCATGCCTTCGCCACCGCGCAGGAGGCGGCCGAGAAGGTCGCCGAGCTCACCTGGGGCCAACTGGCGGACCAGGCCCTCGTCACGGTGGGAGTCGTGGACGAGCAGGTGATCACCGACGCCTTCAACGTGCTCGGCAAGGGCGGCACGATGGTAGTCACCGGACTCGCCCACCCGGAGAAACTCACCGTGCACGTTTCCGGCGGCGTGCTGACGCTGTTCGAGAAGACCATCAAGGGCACGCTGTTCGGGTCGGCTAACCCGCAGTACGACATCCTCAAGATCCTGCGGCTCTACGACGCCGGCCAGTTGAAGCTCGACGAGCTTGTCACCACCAAGTACAACCTCGAGCAGGTCAACGAGGGTTACCAGGACCTGCGCGACGGCAAGAACATCCGCGGCGTGATCACCTACGCCGACTGAGGTGAGCCCGGGGTCGTGAGTGTGCGGCGGGACCGCGAACCGCTCACGACCCCTTCGGCACCCAGGAACCGAGGACCGGTTTGAACTCGCGGACCGTGCGCTCCGCGATCGCGCCCTCGATGTGGTAAGGGTCGGCGTCGATGAGCCGCTGCAACTCCTGCCTGTCGGCGGCCTCGTACAGCGTGAGTCCGCCGGTGTCGTCCTGCAACGGGCCCGCGACCAGCACCTTGCCCTGCTCGGCGAGCGAGGCGAGATACTCGCGGTGCCGAGGTCGCACCGGCCCGAACTTGTCCTGCACGTACCGGATCTCCACCACGAACCAGGCCACTGGGTCCTCCCGACGTCGACGGCCGTACACCGTTCCCGGAACCGTATCGCCCGGTCCGGTGTTGAACCGAACATGCTGGGTCACGCCGAGTGGAACCGATACGCTTGGCGCGCGTGAGTCCACGGGCGAGAGGGACTCGAAAGACGCCGTCGAGGGATGGGCAGGTTCCGATGCATGGCAGTGCCGAGCCCATGCGCCACCGAAACACCACTCGAAGCGCGCAAAGCAGCGTCGAGCAGACGCTGAGCCACCTGCGCACGCTGGACGCGCCCGCGCCGAAGGCGCAGCCGTCCGGCCCGCTGACGCTGGAAGACCTGTACCGCCAGCACCGGATGCGGCTCGTGCGGCTGGCGATCCTGCTGGTGGACGAGCCTGCGACAGCGGAGGACGTGGTACAGGAGGCCTTCACCGGGCTGCACCGCAACTGGAGCAAGCTCCGGGACGCCGCCGCCGCGGTCGCCTATCTGCGGACAGCGGTGGTCAACGGGTCACGCAGCGTGCTGCGCCGCCGCAAGACCGCCCGGGAATACGTCCCCCCGCACGCGGTCAACGCCCGTTCGGCGGAGAGTCTCGCCATGCTGTCCACCGAGCATCAGGCCGTGGTCAACGCGCTGTCCAAGCTGCCGCCGAGGCAAAGGGAAGTGCTTGTACTACGCTACTACGGTGGGTTGTCGGAGGCGGAGATCTCCGAGGCCGCGGGGATATCCAAGGGCACCGTGAAGTCCACGGCCAGCCGCGCGCTGGAGGCGTTGCAGAGAGCCATGCACGACGGCCGCGGCTGAGCGACCGGGATCTCGGCACCTCTTCGACTGCCCACATTCTGGTCTGGACCAATAGGATGTGGTCGTGAACGGTGCTGACGAGTTCGTGCTGACGAGCGGGCGCGTGGCCTGCCCGGACGGTGTGCGCGACGCCGCATGGGTGTCGGTGTCCGGAGCGCGGATCACCGGCATCGGCACCTCCGCCCCGCCCGAAGGCGACCACGTGGATCTCGGCGGCGCGCTCGTCGTTCCCGGCTTCATCGACATGCACTGTCACGGCGGCGGGGGCGGGTCCTTCTCCAGCGGCGACAACGAGGAGGTGGCCACGGCGATCGCCGCCCACCGCAGACACGGCACAACCACCATGTTGGCGAGCCTTGTCTCCGACCCCATCCCGGCGCTGGCCGACCAACTGGCCGTGCTCGCCGAGTTCGTCACCACCGGCGAGCTGGCGGGCGTCCACCTGGAAGGACCGTTCATCGCCAGCGCACGCTGCGGCGCGCACGACCCCGCGATGCTGCGCGAGCCCGACACCAGCGCCGTCGACGCGCTGCTGGAGGCAGGGCGAGGCCACATCAGGATGGTCACGTTGGCGCCCGAGCTGACCGGTGGGATCAAGGCCGTGCGGCAGCTCACCGAGTCGGGCGTGGTGGCCGCGATCGGACACACCGACGCGGTCGAGGAACAGATCCGGCCCGCGATCGACGCGGGCGCCACCGTGGCCACCCACCTGTTCAACGGGATGCGGCCACTGCATCACCGCGACCCCGGGCCGATCGGCGCGCTGCTTGACGACGAACGGGTCACCGTCGAACTCATCTGCGACCTGGTTCACGTCCATCCAACGGTGCTGCGGCTGGCCGCCCGCCACGTCGGTACGGCACGGACGGTGCTGGTGACCGACGCGATCTCGGCCACCGACGCCGCCGACGGCACCTACCGGCTGGGCAGGCTGGCCGTAGAGGTCAGCGACGGTGTCGCGACGCTGGCGGGCAACGGCACGCTCGCCGGTAGCACGCTCACCATGGACCTCGCGTTCCGCAACTTCGTCCTCGGCGCCGGCATGAGCGTCGAGGAAGCCGTCAGAGCCACCTCCGGCCACGTGGCCGAGCTGCTCGGTATCGCCGACCGGACTGGCGCGCTGCGCCCGGGGCTGTACGCCGACCTCGTGGTCCTCGACGACGAGCTGCGGCCGCGTGGGGTGCTGCGGCGTGGCGAATGGGTGCTTCGGGAGGGCTTCTGAGTTATGCCCGCACCACGTGCTGGCTAGGCTTGACGGCGATGAGTGACGACCCGGAGCGCCTCCTCGCCGAGGCACTGCGCGCGCAGGCCAGGAACGCGCCGCCGCAGGCTGCCGAGCCGAGACACAGCCCGCCGCCGGTGGTCGAGACCCCCGGCGGCTACGGCCTGCTGTCCGGCGCAGGCGAAGGTTCACTCGAACGAGAACGAGCAGCGCTCGACGAGGCCGTTCAGGCGGAGTCTGCACCGGCAGCCTCACCCGAACCGGGCCAGGCAAACCGGCCGCTGGATACCAGATGGGTACTGCTGCTCGCTGCCGCGCTCGGCCTCGCGGCCGGGACCGTGATCGGGCTTCTCACCCTGTTGTGAGCGGGCTCAAAGCGGCGCCGAGCGGACCTGTATTTTGTGCAGGGTGATGCTTTCGCAGACACCAGCACAGATGTCGCTCATGCCGGAATGGCTCGATCCACAACATTTGCTTTCCGGACTCACCCCGACGGTCATCGCGCTGCTGTGCCTGATCCTGTTCGCCGAAAGCAGTGTATTCCCCGTGTTGCCCGGCGATTCGCTGCTGTTCACGGCGGGCCTGTTCATCGCGAACGGAAGCATCGAAGCCCCGCTGTGGCTGGTGTGCGTGCTCGCCACGAGCGCCGCCATCCTCGGCAACGCGATCGGTTACGGCATCGGCTGGAAGGTCGGCCCCAAGCTGTTCAACCGGCCCGACTCCCGCTTCTTCAAGCAGGAGTACGTCGACAAGACCCACGCCTTCCTCGAGCGGCACGGTTCCAAGGCGATCGTGCTCGCGCGCTTCGTGCCGTTCGTGCGCACGTTCATCACCTGGATCGCGGGCATCGGCAGGATGAGCCGCAAGAAGTACTTCACCTACACGGTGATCGGCGGAATCCTGTGGGCAGCCGGGCTCATCGTGCTGGGCTCGCTGCTCGGCAACATCCCGTTCATCAGGGACAATGTGGACGCCATCTTCATCCTCATCGTGCTGGTCTCGGTAGTGCCCATCGTGCTGGAGTACCTCAAGGGCCGCAGGGGCAAGAAGTCAGCGGCCGCTTCGGCGGGCACCGACCCGGAAGGATGATCCGGCCTACGTCGGCGAGAACATCGAGCCGGGGTTGAACAGGTTCCCCGGGTCCAGCGCCTGCTTGATCCTGCGGTGCACGTCCAACCCGACCGGGCCGATCTCGCGGGCGAGCCAGTCCTGCTTGAACCTGCCGATGCCGTGTTCACCGGTCACCGTGCCGCCGAGCGAGAGGCCGAGTTCGAGGATCGCGTCGAAGCCACGCCGCGCCCGCTCGGCCTCACCCGCCGCGGTGGCGTCGTAGACCACGGTGGGGTGCATGTTGCCGTCACCGGCGTGGCCGCAGACAGCGATGGTCAGTCCCACCTCGGCGCTGATGCGCTCGCAGCCCTCGATCAGTTCAGCGATGCGCGTGCGCGGCACGCAGACGTCATCGGTCATGCAGGCGCCACGCTGCTCAAGTGCGTAGTGGACCACCCTGCGCGCCTTCATCAGCAGGTTGCCCTCGGCCACGTCGTCGGTGGAGTGGACGAGCTCAGCGCCGGCATCGGCACACACCTGCTCGATCGCGGCGAGTTCCCGCTTGGCGAGGGCGCCACCGGCGTCGGACTGGCACAGCAGCAACGCCCCGGAGTCGGAGCCGGTACCCAACTCGGTGCCGAGATAGGCCTCCACCGCCTTTACCGTGGTGGCGTCCATGATTTCCAGCAGCGACGGTACGAGCCCCTCGCGCACGATCCCGCTCACGGCGGCGCCCGCGGCACCCGCCGAGGCGAACGCCGCCACCAGCGTGGCAGGCGCCTGCGGCAGCGGACGCAGCGCGACCGTGGCCTGCGTGATCACGCCGAGGGTTCCCTCGCTGCCGACGAACAGCTTGGTGAGGTCGTAGCCGGCGACGCCCTTGACTGTGCGTCGCCCGGTTCGCAACAGCGAGCCGTCGGCGAGCACCACCTCCAGCCCCAGCACGGAATCCGTGGTCACGCCGTACTTCACGCAGCACAGCCCGCCCGCGTTGGTCGCGAGGTTGCCACCGATCGTGCACCAGTCGTAGCTGGATGGGTCGGGCGGGTAGAACAGACCGTGTTTGGCCGCCGCTTCGCGTAGGTCGAGGTTCACCACACCGGGCTGCACCACGGCGAGGCGGTTGTCCGGGTCGATCTCGACGATGCGATCCAGTTTGGTGGTGACCAGCACGACGCAACCGTCCACCGCGTTGGCGCCACCGCAGATCCCGCTTCCCGCGCCCCGCGGGACGACCGGCACCGCCGCCTCGGCACACGCCCGCACGGTCTCCCGCACGCCGTCCACGTCGGTGGGGAACACCACCGCCAGCGGGGTTCCAGAGGGTGCCAGCGGCATCTGGTCGCGCGAGTAACCCGCGGTCACGTCGGCGTCGGTGAGCACGGCTTCAGCACCGAGCACGGAACACAGCTCGGCCACCAGGCTGTCGTTGGTCATCCGTCAACGCTAGGCCGCGCACCATGCGAAGCGACAGGGTCGGCACTCGGTCGGCCGCGTGCCCGCACGCGGTCAGCCTTCCTGCGACGGCTCGCCTGCCCGCCTGGCGCGGCGATTGGCGTGCTTGCGTGCCGCGAACTCGTACGACTGGGCCAGCAACGGTCGGACCACCGCGTCGAACATGCGCGCACTCGGCGAAACCACGCACACCCAGTACTGCGACGCGTAGTGGGGGTGCGGCAGCAGTTGATCACGGGTGGCGTAGTCGAACCCGGTCCGCAGTACGCCCCGCTCGCCACGCGCGGTGGGCGCGGCACCGAACCTGGCGAGGTACGCGGCCTTCGGCAGTCCGATGTTCAACCGGTAGCACCCCGTCTCTTCCAGTGCGGAGACCTCGTCGTAGTGATCGCCGGTCACGATCGTGGCGAACGGCAGCCATCCCTGCTCCGGCAGGTCGCCGTCCGGGTCGTAGGTGAAGAAGGTGTCACCGGAGCTTTCCACCGATGTGACCCCTTCGAAGTTCGTTTCGATGTAGCGCTTCAACTCGGCAGCGTCCACGTCGGTAACCCGCCCTCTGACTCCGGACCGTCTGACATCTCCAGGCTCTCATTGAGATTCCCGGTGAGGCTTCTTGTGGATCTCCCTAGGTAATCGCGGGCTACCGTCTCGGAAATCCTCAAACGGTGGTCGAATTCCCGCAGCGCGGACACGAGTGCAGAACTCGCGGGCAGGAGCGGGGGACTCGCGGGCAGGAGCGGGGGACTCGCGGGCAGGAGCGGGGGACTCGCGGGCGTGTCCTCGCCCACATCGGGCGAGGGCGAGTTGCCGACGAGAGGAGGGTGAGAGCATTCTTGTATCAGGCAACTAGTTGCATGTGTCAAACAAGCCGGTCAAACCCGGCATTACTCACGAAAGACCCTCCCATGGCATCCACCGAGCACGCCGAGCCGCGCGTACCCGAACCCACGGAAGCCGAGCTGGCCATCGCCGACGAACTCGGCAGGCAGATGGTGCGGTTCATGCGGCTGTCGGTGCGCGCCAAGTCGCAGGTGGCCAAGCACGGACCGGACGGGATCGAGCGGGCGGCCTACGCGATCCTGTTCCGGCTCGTGCACGAGGGCCCGCAGCGCACGAGCCATCTCGCCGAGGCTCTGCATTCGGACATCTCCACCATCAGCAGGCAGAGCAGCTCGCTGGTGCAGCACGGCCTGGTGGAGCGGCAGGCCGACCCGGAGGACGGGCGCGCTTCGTTGCTCGCTCCCACCGAGGAGGGGATGCGGGTCTTCGAGGAGAACCGGCGTCACCGCAACCGGTGGCTGGCCAGGGTGCTCTCGGACTGGCCGGAGGAGGACCGCATCAAGCTCAACGTCTTGTTCGACCGGCTCAACACCGGGATCGAGGAGTGCGACCCACTCAGTGCCGACTCGTCGGCGAACTGCACGACCAAGGGGGACGACAAGTGACATCCACAGGGGACAGAACGATCGCGGTGGGCGCGGGCGCGGAGGAGGCCGATACCGGTCCCGACCTCACCCACCGCCAGATCGTCGTGATCCTCATCGGCCTGATGACGGGGATGTTCCTGGCCGCGCTGGACCAGACGATCGTCGGCACGGCGATCCGCACGATCGCCGATGACCTCAACGGTCTCAGCCTGCAGGCCTGGATCACCACCGCCTACCTGATCACCGCGACCATCGCGACGCCGATCTACGGCAAGCTGTCCGACATCTACGGCCGCAAGCCGTTCTTCCTGGCCGCGATCTCGATCTTCATGCTCGGGTCGGTCGCGGCGACGTTCGCGCAGAGCATGTACCAACTCGCCGCGTTCCGCGCGGTGCAGGGACTCGGCGCGGGCGGCCTGATGTCGCTGGCGCTGACCATCCTCGGCGACATCGTGCCACCCCGGCGACGGGCCAAGTACCAGGGCTTCTTCCTCGCCGTGTTCGGCACCTCCACCGTGCTCGGCCCCGTGCTGGGCGGCTTCTTCGCTGGCATGGACTCCTTCCTCGACATCGAGGGTTGGCGCTGGGTGTTCCTGATCAACGTGCCGCTCGGCGCGGTGGCGCTGTTCGTAGTGGCCAAGGTGCTCAACGTGCCGCACCAGCGCCACGACCACCGCATCGACTGGTGGGGCGGGCTCGCGCTCGTGATCACCCTGGTGCCGCTGCTGCTGATCGCCGAGCAGGGCAGGGAATGGGGCTGGGACTCCACCCGAGCCGTCGTCTGCTACGGCATCGGCGCCGTAGGGCTCGTGCTGTTCCTGTTCATCGAGCACGTCATGAAGGACCAGGCACTCATCCCGCTGCGGCTGTTCCGCAACCCGACGTTCAGCGTCGCGATCGCGGGAGGTGTGATCGTCGGCGTCGCGATGTTCGGCGCGATCATGCTGATCCCGCAGTACCTGCAGATCGTGCAGGGCTACTCCCCGACGGAGTCCGGCCTGCTGATGCTGCCGTTGATGCTCGGCATCATGTCTGCGTCGGTGCTGTCGGGCCAGCTCACCTCGCGTACCGGCCGGTACAAGATCTTCCCGGTTATCGGCACCGCGCTGATGTCGGCAGGCATGCTGCTGTTCGCGCAGGTCGAGTGGGACACACCCATCTGGCAGTCGATGCTGTTCATGGCCGTCATCGGGCTCGGGCTGGGTGGCTGCATGCAGACCCTGATCATCGCCGTGCAGAACGCGGGCCCGCGAAGGGACATGGGAGTCTCCACGGCGGCGGCGACGTTCTTCCGGCAGATCGGTGGCACGCTCGGCGTCGCGGTGTTCCTTTCGATCCTGTTCAGCACTCTGACCGACAACATCGCAAGCGCCTTCCGAGCAGCGGGCGTTTCACCCGCCGCGATGAACTCCGTGGGCGGCGACATCATGCAGGACTCCTCGTTCCTGCAGCAGTTGCCGATCGAGCAGGCACGCCCGTTCTTCATCGGGTTCACCGAGTCGATCAACACGGTGTTCTACGTCGGCGCGGGCGTCGCGGCGGTCGCGTTCCTCGTGCTGCTGTTCATGCGAGAGATCCCACTCGCCGACAGCGTCGGCAAGCCCGCTCCCACCGACACGAAGGCACCGGCGGGCGGGACGGGTGATGCCGAGCCTGCTGACCTCGTCGACGCGGCTGACGAAGGCGACCCCGACCGGACGAGGGAACCGGAACTGGTCACGGCGGGCAGGCACGCCCTGCCACAGCGGAACGGGCAGGTGGAGTTGCGCGCCGACGCGGTGCCAACGGCAGGGATAGGTGGCAACGGCTCGGCTGAGGAGCCCGTTCGGGCATGCGTGACCGGCCACATCCGCCGAACGGACGGCACCCCCGTGGAAGGCGCCACGCTGACCTTGATCGACCAGGTCGGCAGGCAGGTTGCCCGCGCCACCGGCCGACCGGACGGCGGCTACGCGATCACCGCGCCTGGCAGCGGTGGTTACGTGCTGATCGTGGCGGCGGGAGGCCACCAGCCGCAGGCGTCGAGCCTCGTGGTGGGAGAAGCGGCCACCCGACTGGACCTCACGCTGACGGGTTCCGGAGAGGTGTCAGGGCAGGTGCGAGCCGCGGGCGAGGGCACCGCGCTGCCGAACGTCACCGTCACGCTGGCGGACGCGCGCGGCGAGGTGACCGGCGCGTGCGTCACCGGCAGCGACGGCGGCTACGCCTTCCACGGCGTCGGAGCGGGGGCCCACACGCTCGTGGCCAGTGGGCCACGACTGCGGCCCACCGCGGTCATGCTCACCGTTCCCGACAGCGGTGAAATCAGGCACGACCTCGAACTGGAGCGGGCAACGCAGCTGAAGGGCACCGCGCGCACCGACGACGACCGGGTGGTCCCTGACGCCCGCATCACCGTGCTGGACATCGACGGCAACGTCGCCGCGGTGGCCAGGACGGACGAGTCGGGGCGGTACCTGGTCGGCGACCTGCCTGAGGGCGACTACACCGTGGTTGCCAGCGGCTACCCGCCCGCCACCAGCAAGGTGACGGTGTCCGGCGAACAGGCGGAGCACGACGTTCGGCTGGGCTACGAGCAGACGATCGACGACCTCGCGGGAGACGGTCGCTGATGCGCGGATTGTCCGGCTCGGTTCGCTCCGCCGACGGCTTCCCGGTGGGGCATGCGGTGCTCACGGTCACCGATCAGCAAGGCCTGCAGGTCGCGCGCGCCGAAGCCGACGAATCCGGCCGCGTGAGGACCGACCCGTTGCCGAAGGGCAGCTACACCACGGTGGTGACGGCGGCGGGCTACCTGCCCATCGCCCGCACCGCCCAGGTGGCGCACGACGGCACCGGCTCGATCGGTGAGGTGGCACTTGCCGAGGAGGAGGCGGGTGTCGAACTGCCTCCCGCAGGCCCGTGGACCATCGATCCCGCGCATTCCTCGCCGATCGTCACCGCTCGCCACCTCGGTATCGCCAGCGTCAAGGCACGCTTCACCGAGCTTTCCGGGCGCATCCACGTGGCGCGGCCGGTGGAGCGCTCGTCTGTGCGGGCACACATCGAAGCGGCCGCGATCGACACCGGCAACAAGATGCGCGACGACCATCTGCGTTCGCCGGACTTCCTCGACGTCGCGGCATACCCGTCGATCGAGTTCGTCAGCACCGGGCTCACCAGGCGCGGCTCCCGTACGTGGCTGCTGGGCGGTGAGTTGACCCTGCACGGTCAGTGTCGTGAGGTGGACCTCGAACTGCGATACGGCGGCTACGGCCCCGACCCTTGGGGTGGCAGCCGAGCGGCCTTCCATGCCGAGACCCAGCTTCGGCGCGACGATTTCGCGATCAACTACAACGCGATGGGGCGGGCGGGTGTCGCCGCAGTCGGGACGACCGTGGAGGTGGAGCTGGACATCGAAGCCGTTCGGGGCGAGCGACTGCCAGAGTACTAGGCGCGCCTTCGCGCGGCGCGCAACAGCAGGGCCGCGATGACGAATGCGGCGATGAATACGACGGTCGTCAGGATTTCGGGCATGTCGAACACCGATTCGTTCCGTAGGCAATACGCAGCGTGTGCAGTTGGTCCCGGAATCGTAGCGCTGGTCATCGTTTCCGGTCGGGGCCGGGACGCGAGCTCGGACGGGCACGTACGCTGCCGACGTGAATGTTGTGCACGCCGAAGCCGCGAGCGTGGGAATGGACTGGCTCGCCACGGCCGGGCCCTTGCTCGTCTGGGTGATCGTGCTCAGCTTCGTGTTCGTCGAATGCGCGCTGATCATCGGACTTTTCCTGCCGGGCGACTCGTTACTTTTCGGTGCCGGCGTGGTGCTGGCCCAGCACGGAGCCGACACGCATGCCTGGGGCCTTTCCGCAGCCGCACTCGTGATCGCCGTGGTGGGTAACCAGGTCGGGTACTACGTCGGCAGGCAGACCGGAACCCGGTTCGTTGCCCGGCGAGGCGGCAAGGTGCTCAACCAGCACAACCTGAACCGTGCGCGTGCCTTCCTCAACCGCAGAGGTTTCCTCGCGATCGTCGCGGCACGCTGGATTCCGTGGGTCCGCACTCTCGCCCCGCTGATCGCCGGAGCCGCCGGGATGAACTCACGCCGGTTCATGCTGGCCACCACGGTGGGCGCGGTGCTGTGGGTGCCCACGCTCGTGCTCATCGGCTACTACGGTGCGGGCCTGCTGGACGTGCTGCCCTGGCTGAAGACCACGTTGGTATGGGCGAGTGTGGTGCTTTTCCTGGTGGGCACGGTGTACGGCATCTGGCGGTACCGCCAGGAGATGCGGCGCCCGATCGAGAGCGACCCGGAAGCGGCTCGCGCCTGAAGCCTCATTCGGGGTCGGCCCAGACCTCCAACTGGATGCCGTCCGGGTCACGGAAGGCGACCAACGCACATCCCGGTGAGGTGCGCGAAGGTTCGGCTGGGGTGAAGGTGACGCCGTAGTCGGCGAGGCGCCGCTCCCACGCGGCCAGGTCGGCGCGGGAGGCAACCCGGAACGCGACATGGTCGAGCCCGGTATGCCGTTCGTCGAACGGCGGGCGTGCGGCATGGGTGTGCTGCACCAGCATCACGGCGAAGCCCTCACCCGGAGGGGACAACACCACCTTGCGCAACCCCAGTTCGGGGTCCTCGCGGCGGGTGACCTCCTCGAGGCCGAGCACCCGGACATACCAGGGCACGCTGCGGTCGATGTCGGTCACCGTGAGGGCGAGGTGATGCATGCCAGCGAGCTTGGACATGCCAAGCGGTCCTTCCAGTGCCCTGTGTGTCGAGCGACCGGCGCGGTCTTGTGGACGTTCGCCCGGCGCCCCTCGATCCATTCTGGGTTGCCCACGCACGGCCACGCGAATCCGGCCGGTGCAATGACGGCCGTAATGGAACAGCTCCGTGACCCTTCCGTACCGAGCCGCAGCAGCCCCGGGTTCGGTTACGACACAACGCGATCAGCACTGGCAACCCCCACCGCTCCCTGGGGGGCGGCCCCAGCTCAGCCTAGCCGTCCCCCTTGGTGAACCGGGTGTACACAGCAGATCTGTGGATAACTCCTAGTTGTCCCCAGCAGCTGTGGATAACTCCGGCGTCAGACGGCGAAGTACGGCAGCTCCATGTCGCGCACCACGAGGTCGGCGCGCCGCGCACTCGGCGCGATCAGGTCGGCGTTGCGCTGATCGGAACCACGCGCTCGCTGCTGCGCCTCCACCAGCGAGCGCCCGAATTTGCGATGCCGCGTCACCAGCCGCTCCACCCGGTCGTCCTCGTCGGGCGCGAGAAACCACACCTCGTCGAGCAGCGAACGCAGCTCGTTCCATGGCTCGGTGTCGAGCAACAGATAGTTGCCTTCCGTCAGCACCAACCGCACGCTCGGCGGAACCGGAACGGCGCAGGCGATCGGCTCCTCGATCTCCCGCCGGAACTCGGGCGCGTAGACCAGTTCCTTGCCCTCGGCCAGCCTGCGGATCAGGTGCACGTACCCATACGCGTCGAAGGTGTCGGGCGCGCCCTTGCGGTCTGCCCTCCCCAGCCGGTTCAGCTCCGCCTGCGCCAGATGAAAGCCGTCCATTCCCACCACGGCGGCACTGGAGCCCAGCGTGTCGGCCAACCGCCACGCCAGCGTCGTTTTCCCTGACGCCGGTGGGCCCGCGATACCGAGCACCGCGCGCTCACCCCCGTTGACAAGAGCCTGTGCCCTGATCAACAGCTCGTCGAACGTCGTCATATCACTCCCATCTTCGCCTTGACCGGGCCGAGCCAGCTCCTCGGCCCGGCATGCCGCACCCGCTCGGCGGCCACCGCGTTCGCGAACTCGATCAGTCGCGGGATACCGAGCTCTCCCACCTTGGTCAGCAGGGCACCGTGCCACACATCGCCCGCGCCAAGGGTGTCGCGCGCGGCCACGACCGGCACCGCGACCTCACCCGACTCCCCGCCGCTGGACCACCTCACCGGATCGGCACCCGACGTGGTGATCACCGTGGGAACACCGCGCAACGCTCCAGCCGGTGCGCGGAACTGCGCGGAGCACGCCACGATGTCGGCGAGCGGCAGCAGTTCGCTGAACACCGGCTTCCAGCTTCCCGCGTCGACTACTACAGGGCGACCCAACCGTCGCCCCCAGCGCGCCGCCGCCAACGCGAGTTCGGGATGGTGGCCGTCGACGAGCACGGCTTCCACATCGGGAGGCAGCCGCGGCGCGGTTGCCTCGGGCACCGCTGCGGCGTTGTGTGACACCACCGTCCGCTCGCCATCGCGTTCACGCACCGCCACCGCGCTCACCGGGGGTGGGTCCGGATGCCAGGCGAGCGCATCGCTCACCGCGACGTCGCATTCTCGAAGATCGGCCCTGGCCAACTCGGCAAGCGGATGACTACCCAGAACCGTCAGCAGCACCGCCCTCCCGCCGAGCGCGGCTACGGTCACGGCCGCATTGGTCGCCGGTCCACCCGCGGCTACCGACACCGACGTCGACTGCACCTTCTGCCCCGGCGCGGGAAGTTCCTCCACCCGCTGCACGATGTCGACGGTGCAGAGGCCGGCCAGCAGCACGGTCACGACACCGGACCTCCTCGACAGCGAGCGGTTGCGGCCACCTACCAGAGATGTCTGGACAGTAGGCAGTGGTTATGCTGTCCCGCAAGCGTTTGCGCAAACGGTTGCCGGAGTCCTTGCCGACTGGGAGGAACGCACATGCCGCCGCCGAGGTCACAGCGGCCGACCCAGCGCGACATCGCCGAACTGGCCGGTGTCTCGATCACAACCGTCTCTCACGTCGTCAACGGCACCCGCGCCGTCGCGCCGGAAACCCGAGCCGCCATCCTCGACGCGATCGAAAGCACCGGCTACACCGGCGACGTCATCGCCCGCTCGCTCGTCACCGGCGGAACCCGCACCATCGGCGTCGCCATATCGCTGCTGGCCAACCCGTACTTCGCGGTGCTCATGCAGACGATCGAGCGCGAGGCCGCCGCCGCAGGCTACACGGTGCTGCTTTCCGACACACACGACACCGTGGACACCGAACAGGACATCGTGCGCGCACTGCGGGCCCGGCGCGTGGAAGGGCTGCTGCTGACCCCCGTGCCCGGTGACGGCCGAGTGATCAGCGAACTGGTGTCACTGGGCACGCCGACCGTACTGGTTGACCGGCTGACCACCCGTAGCGACATCGACCAGGTCGGCACCGAGAACATCCACGCCACCTCGGCACTCACCGAGCATCTGGCTGGCCACGGCCACCGCCGCATCGGGCTTGTCAGCGGTACACCCGGTCTGGCGACCAGCGAGGAACGCGTGCTCGGCTACCGCCTCGGTCTCGGCAGAGCAGGGCTGCCGTGGAACCCCGACCTGGTCGCGTGCGGCCACTCCGAACGTGAGCGCGGAGCCCGTGCCCTCGCCGAACTGCTCGACAAGCCACAACCGGTGACCGCCGTGGTCGTCGCCAACGACGCGATGATGGTCGGCGTGTTGCAGGAGGCACGCAGGCGGGGAGTGCGCATCGGCGAGGAGCTCGCTGTGGTCGGCTACGACGACACCGAGTGGGCGGATTTGGTGCAACCGCCGCTCACCACCATGGCGCAGCCGGTCCCCGAGATCGGCACGCAGGCGGTACGCATGCTGCTCGCCAGGATCGCCGACCCCGACCGGCGACCGGAAACCGTGCGGCTGTCTCCCACGCTGCGGCGCAGGCAATCCTGCGGCTGCCAACCCGTACTGCCTCAGCCATAGTTGACACAGCGACACAGCCCTCTTCTGACCCCTCCCCGTGCGGCCATTCGTGTACCACGATGGGGTCATGGAAACGGCGCACATCACCTGTCCACTGTGCGAGGCGACCTGCGGGTTGACGGTGACGTTCGACAACGACACGGTCACCGACGTCCGCGGCGATGCCGATGACGTGTTCTCCCACGGCTACATCTGCCCCAAGGGCGCTTCCCTCGGCGCGCTGCACCACGATCCCGACCGGCTGCGAACCCCGCTGGTGAAGCGAGTTGGCAGGTTCACCGAGGTGAGCTGGGACGAGGCGTTCGCCGAGATCGACGCGCGCCTGCCCGCACTGCTGAGCGAGTACGGCCGCGACGCGGTCGCGGTGTATGCGGGCAACCCCTCTGTGCACAACGTTTCCTCCGCCCTCTACAGCCGGGTCCTGTTCAAGGCCATCGGCACAAGGAACGTCTACACCGCCAGCACGGTGGACCAGATGCCCAAGCACTTCTCCTGTGGCTATCTGTTCGGCGACCCGTTCTCCATCCCCGTTCCCGACCTCGACCGCACCCAGCACCTGCTGATCCTTGGCGCGAACCCGCTGGTGTCCAACGGCAGCCTGATGACGGCCGCCGACGTGCGCGGCAGGCTGCGGGCGATCCAGCGACGCGGCGGCAAGATCGTGGTCGTCGACCCGTGCCGTACCCGCACGGCCCGGCTCGCCGACGAACACCACCGGATCCGGCCCGGCACCGACGCGGCACTGCTGTTCGCTCTCGTCCACGTGCTCTTCGCCGAGAACCTGGTACGGCTGGGCAGCCTCGAAGGACACGTCAACGGGCTGGAACGGCTCCGTGAACTCGCCGAACCGTTCACCCCGGAAGTGGTCGCACCACTGTCCGGCATTGACGCAGGCGCCATCCGGGGTATGGCGCGGAAATTGGCCCGCGCCGACCGCGCAGCCGTCTACGGCCGGATCGGTACCACCGCGCAGGCCTTCGGCACCCTCACCAGTTGGCTGGTCGACGTGCTGAACGTGCTCACAGGGAACCTCGACACCGAGGGCGGCGCCATGTTCCCGCTCGCGGCGGCGGGCCAGGTGAACAGCAGCGGTGGCAGGAGCAAACCGTTCACCGCCGGGCGCTGGCGGTCCCGGGTCCGCGGATACCCGGAGGTGTTCGGCGAGCTGCCCATAGCCGCCCTTGCCGAGGAGATCACCACCCCCGGTGACGGCCAGATCCGCGCGCTCCTCACCGTCGCGGGCAACCCTTGTCTCAGCGGCCCCAACGCCGCGAAGCTCTCCGCAGCGCTGGCAGAGCTGGACTTCATGGTCAGCGTGGACGTCTACGTCAACGAGACCACCCGGCACGCCGACGTCATCCTTCCTGGCCCGAGCCCGCTGATGCGCCCGCACTACGACGTCGCCCTTTACCAGCTCGCCGTCCGCAACATCGCGAACTGGACCTCGCCCGCGCTGCCCAGTGACCAGCCGCAGGAGTGGCAGACGCTGCTGCGGCTCACCGGCATCGTGACCGGGCAGGGCCCCGACGCCGACATCGAGGCGCTGGACGAACTGCTCGCCGCCGACACCGCTCGAAGGGCAGGCCTCGACCCCGCGGTCGCGGGCGAGCGCAAGGGCCCCGAACGGCTGCTCGATCTGATGCTGCGAGCCGGCCCGTACGAGCTGACCCTCGCCGATCTGGAAGCGGCCCCGCACGGCGTGGATCTCGGGCCACTGCGGCCACGCCTGCCGGACATCCTGTGCACCGCGAGCAAGAAGATCGAACTCGCCGCCGAGCCGATCGTCTCCGACGTCGGCAGGCTCGTGGCCGAACTCCACAAGCAGCCAGACGGCAGGCTGGTGCTCATCGGCAGGCGGCAGCTGCACTCCAACAACTCGTGGATGCACAACCTGCAGCCACTGGTTCGCGGCAGCAATCGGTGCACCGCGCAGCTCCATCCCGACGACGCGCGGCGCCTCGGTCTCACCGAAGGCGGCGCCGCCACGTTCGCCACCCGCACCGGCAAGGTCTCGGCCACGGTCGAGCTCACCGAGGACGTCCGACCCGGCGTGGTCAGCATCCCGCACGGCTGGGGACACGACGTGGAGGGACTGCGCACCGCCGTGGCGACCGCCCACGCGGGCGTGAACTCCAACCTGCTTTCCGACGACCAGCTACTTGACGTGCTTTCCGGTACCGCGGCACTCAACGGCATCCCGGTGGACGTCACACCCGGTTAGGGACGCCATGCCGCCGCTAGATCGGCGTGCTGGCGGACCCAGGTGTGCATCACGATGCCGGAGGCCACGCCCGCGTTGATCGACCGGGTGCTGCCGAACTGGGCGATCGACACCACCAGCGTGGCCGCACGCTGCGCGTCCGGGGAAAGGCCGGGCCCCTCCTGGCCGAACAGCAGCACGCACTCCCTCGGCAACGCGGCCGTCTCCACGGGTTCGGCGCCGGGCATGTTGTCGACACCCACGATCGGCAGGCCCTCCCTTGCCGCGAACTCGGCGAGCCCGGCGACCGAGTCGTGGTGGCGCAGATGTTGGTATCGGTCGGTGACCATCGCGCCGCGCCTGTTCCAGCGTCGCCTGCCCACGATGTGCACGGCCGCCGCGGCGAACGCGTTGGCAGTGCGCACCACGGTCCCGATGTTGTGGTCGTGCTTGAAGTTCTCGATCGCGACGTGGAACGGGTGCCTGCGCGCGTCGATGTCCGCGACGATCGCCTCCCGCCGCCAGTACCGGTAGGCATCCACGACGTTGCGGCGGTCACCGTGGGCCAGCAGCTCCGGGTCGTACCTGCCGTCGCCGGGCCACGGACCCTGCCACGGGCCGACACCCACCTCGTCGGGTGTCTGCCACTCCGTGGGTCCCACCGCTTCGATCACGACCTCATTGTCGCTCAGTGCATACCGTGCCCGTGGCCAGGGACGTCGCCAGGTGCTTGCGGCCACGCCAGTGCAGGTAGGCCCCGACGTAGGAGAACAGCACGAGAGCCAACGCGCCGAAGCCCACCACGGGCAGCAGTTCGCGAGGAAACACCGTGTCGTAAATGTAGTACTCGTTGAACCCGCCAGGCAGCGGCCCGAGACCGCGCTCAGCGCGCAGGTAGTCCTCAAGCACGGTCAGCGGGCACGGCAGCGGCAACACGTTCACCGCAAGGCCCCAGACAGCGAACAGAACGTGCACCAAGATCGTTTTCGGCCACACCCAGGCGAGGAATCCACCCAGCCCGATATAAAGCAGTGCGAGAAAGTGAACCCCTGTCGTGAGCGCCGTGAGCGCGGTCAGCCCCAGCATCGCCCCACCTGCCCCTCGTGTCCCCCTGATCAGGGACAACGTTACTCCGAAACGGTGGCGAAGTCGTCGACAAAATGCTCTGTTGACGACCCCGCGACCAGGGGTAGGGGTTGCGATACCGGCGCTGGATCGCGAAGGAATACCGGTTGGCTAACAACCTGGGCTCAGCAACCCAGCGCACTGAATCCGAAGAATCCAGCAGCAATCACGGAACGCTGGGCAACCGGGGGATCCCGCCGCCGCTTCACTCGAAGCAAGGATGCCCTGTCGCAGGCGATCAAGACCGCTCACCGGCCCAGCCCCGGCAACTGAGCCTCGACTACGCGAGCGTGCAGTCCCAGGCGTCATATGCCCAACTGGTTCCTGCTCCGTACTCGCCGATACCGACCTGAATGCAAACGCGAGTGCCTTCTGGATAGCTGAAATTCCAGGATATCGCCTCATTGGAGCCCCGAGGATTCCAGAGCATGAAATCCCAGTCGTCACCCGGTTCAAGGGGCGCCACATCGACCTTCATAACCGCGGAATGACCGTCGGGACAGCGGTCCATGAGATGGAACCATTCTCCGTAACTCTCGAAGCGACCCCACGCACAATAGTCCGTCGACATTTCGTAGGCGTCGGCGTAGGCCGGTGTGGCGGACGCCCCGACTACCGCCGTGGTAGCCACCACGACCGGCAGCACTCGCCGAGCCCAGCGCTTTCCTCGATGCGACTTCTTGAACGCAGTCATACCCACCCTTCAATTCGACCGATCTCGGTACTTCCCGGACGGCCGAAAATAGCGTTCGCCGCTGCCGCATCATTGACATCGAACGGACCAACGTCGCCCTCACTCATAGCGTCAGGTCCAGGGGGATAACCCGGCCCGCGCTTCTCGAGTACGGCTTGGGTCCGGTAAAAACCTGGAAGAACGCTCGTCTCCGACGCGAGCCTTCACGGCACACCAGGCGTCGAACTGGATCAGGACAACCCCAGATCGTTCAGATCGAGCAGGTAACGGTAGGGCAGGCCTTCCTTTTCGATGGCCTCGCGGGCGCCGGTATCACGGTCCACCACCGTGGCCACGCCCACCACGGTGGCTCCGGCCTCCCGCAGCGCCGCCACGGCGGTGAGCACACTGCCGCCGGTGGTGGAGGTGTCCTCCACGGCGAGCACCCGCTGCCCCGCCACCTCCATGCCCTCGATCCGCCGCTGCATGCCGTGCTCCTTCATCGACTTGCGCACCACGAAGGCGTCGAGCACGACACCGTCGGCGGCGGCGGAGTGCAGCATGGCCGTCGCCACCGGGTCGGCGCCCAGTGTCAGCCCGCCGACGGCCACGTAATCCCAGTCCGAGGTGAGCTGGCGCAACAGCTTCCCGATGAGCGGGGCAGCCGCATGGTGCAACGTGGCCCTGCGCAGGTCGATGTAGTAGTCAGCTTCCTTACCGGAGGCCAACTTCACCTTGCCGTGCACCACACACAGCTCATTGACCAGTCTCGCAAGTTCGATCTTCGCCGGTTGTTCAACGGAAGGGTTCGCCACGAGCAGCAAGTCTGACACGCGGCGCCGTCACGTCCGGTCCCGACCCGCGAACCGGCCACCGAGCCGCCGCACCAGCTCACGTGGCAACAGCCTGCCTATCGCGGCCACCAGCTTGTAGCGCCTGCTCGGGACCGAGATCACTCTGCCTCGGCGCAGGTCCGCGAGCGCTTCGTCCACCACCCGCTCCGCGCTGAGCCAAAACGCCGCCGGTCCCGACTTCTCCAACCCAGCACGGTCGTGGAACTCGGTGTGGGTGAAACCGGGACACAGCGCCAGTACCCGGACCCCGGAACCCCGCAACGCCGAAGCGAGCCCGTCGGAAAACGACGTCACCCAGGCTTTGCTGGCCGTGTAGGTCGAGCCGCGACCAGAGAAGAAGCCCGCGACGCTGGACACGTTCACGATGTCGCCGCTGCCGCGCTCCAGCATGGCGGGCAGCGCGGCCCTCGTCAGTCGCAGCACCGCGGTCACGTTCACGTCGAGCTGACGCTGCAACTGTTCCGGCGAGGCGGTCCAGAACTCACCCGCAAGGCCGAGCCCCGCGTTGTTGACAAGCAGCTCCACCGGCCGCTGTTCGAGCAGTCGCTCCGCGGCGTCGCGGCCCTGCGTGGTGGCGAGGTCGGCGGGCAGCGGCTCCACCGAAATCCCGTGGCGGCGCGACAGCTCCTGCGCGCGTTCCCGCAGCCGTGCCTCGTCGCGCGCGACCAGCACGAGGTCGTAGCCCTCCGACGCCAACCTGGTCGCGAACGTCGCGCCGATTCCCGAGGTCGCTCCGGTGATCAGTGCAAGTGACATCGGGCCAAAGTACCGGCCCTCACTCGCACCGTCGTGGTGACAGGCAGTATCTTCCAGTAGCCATTAGGAGTACCGGCGAGCCTCACCCGATCGAGGAATGAACTCCAGTGGAGAACGGTGCCATCGACTACCTGTCGTTCGTTCGTGGCTACATAGCCGCCACGGACCACGGCGGCTATGCCCTGCCCGAGGAACCGGACGGTGACACCGACGCCGAGGCCTTCGCGGCGGGGTACGCCGCGGGCCGCGGGCCGGTGGAGTACGTCATGGACTACCGGGAGCTTTCCGTGGCCGAGCACGGGCGGTTCTCCGGCACGCTCGATCTGCCGCCGACTCCGCCTGTGCTCAACGGTCGCGAATACCACGACGAGCCGCCACCCGTCCTTTCCGGCACCCTCGACCTGGGCTGAACCGGCTGCGGCCCGCGTTTCAGAAGCCCTGCTCCCGTGCCCGCTCGTCGGTGGTCGCGGCTGCCTCCGGTTCCGCGGTCGCCGCCGAGGTGGCGGAGTCGAACGGGTCCACGATGTCGGCGATCTCGCCGAGGTCGCGCAGCAACCGCTCAAGTCGGGACGGCCCCACATTGGGTGCCACGCTGGCAAGGACCCACTCGTTCTCCAGCCAGGCCACCCCGACATCGCCGCCGAGCGCGTCGGCCGCCGCTACCAGTTCGTCGGTGATGATGGTCCTGGCGGCGGTGAGGTCGTCGGCGAACGCGTAGCGCTGACCGACGGGCCCGAGCAACTCCGGCATCTCCGCCCGCTGGAACGGCACGCTCGCCAGCCACAGTTCGAGCAACACCGGGTGGATGCGGTTGCAGCGTACGGCCACGATCACCGCCGGGATCACGCCGTCGGCCTCGATGTCGAACACGAAGACCGGCCGCCGACCGTCGGAGGTGAACGTAGAGCCCGCGACCACGTTCACCGCCGCCTGCGCGCCGAAGTAGCCGATCGCGCCCCCCGTCCACTGCTGCGGAAGCCGGTCGTCCTCCTCGACGTACTGCCAGCCACGTAGCTGCGCCCAGCGCGCGCGCTCCCTGTTACGCGAGGTCTCCCTCGCCCGGTCGACGCCGAGCAGGACAAGCCCGGCCACCGCGGCAGCGGCGGCGATGACGAACCAGATCCACGCTGGAATACCCACGGCGAACAGGGTATCCCCCACGGCCCGCCGACCAAGATCAGCAGGCCGTGTCGGAGGTACCCGTTCGGCTTTTAGTCCGCCCGCGTCACCACAAGCGAGCCGTCCCCGGTGTCCAGCTCCGGCACATCCACCTTCACGGTGTCGCCGTCGCGGATCTCGCCTGCCAGCAGCTTGCGAGCGAGCTGGTCGCCGATCGCCGACTGGACAAGCCTGCGCAGCGGACGCGCCCCGTAGATCGGGTCGTAACCGTTGAGCGCCAACCATTCCTGCGCGGCCGGTGTGACGTCCAGAGTGAGCCTGCGCTGCGCCAGCCGCTGTCCGAGCCTGCGCACCTGGATGTTCACGATCTGCCCGAGTTGCTCGGTACCGAGTGCGTGGAACACCACGATGTCGTCAAGCCGGTTGAGGAACTCCGGCTTGAAGTGGCGCTGCACGACGCCCATCACGGCTTCCCTGCGCTGCTGCTCGTCGAGCGCGGGATCGGCGATCGCCTGCGAGCCCAGGTTCGACGTGAGCACCAGGATGGTGTTGCGGAAATCGACGGTCCTGCCCTGCCCGTCGGTGAGCCTGCCGTCGTCGAGCACCTGCAACAGTACGTCGAACACGTCCGGGTGGGCCTTCTCGACCTCGTCGAGCAACACCACCGAGTACGGCCGCCTGCGCACCGACTCGGTGAGCTGACCGCCCTGGTCGTAGCCGACGTAGCCGGGGGGAGCGCCGACAAGCCTCGCCACCGAGTGCTTCTCGCTGTACTCGCTCATGTCGATACGCAGCATCGCCCGCTCGTCGTCGAACAGGAACTCGGCAAGCCCCTTGGCCAGCTCCGTCTTGCCGACACCGGTCGGGCCGAGGAACAGGAACGACCCCGTTGGCCGGTCCGGGTCCGCCACGCCCGCGCGTGCCCTGCGCACCGCGTCGGAGACCACCTGCACCGCGTCGGCCTGCCCGACGACACGCTTGGTCAGTTCCTCCTCCATGCGCAGCAACTTGCCGGTCTCGCCTTCGAGCAGCCTGCCCGCGGGGATGCCGGTCCATGCGCTGACAACGTCGGCCACGTCGTCGGCCCCGACCTCCTCCTTGAGCATCACGTCAGGCTTGGCCTCTGTGGCCTCGCTGACCCTGGTGGCGGCCTCCAGTTCCTTCTCGAGCGCGGGGATGCGGCCGTAACGCAGCTCGGCTGCCCTGCCGAGGTCGGCGTCACGCTCGGCCCTGTCCGCCTCGCCCCGCAGTTGCTCGAGTTGTTCCTTCAGCTCACGGACCTTCTCGATGGAGCCCTTCTCGTTCTGCCAGCGTGTGGTGAGCGCCGAAAGCTGTTCACGCCTCTCGGCCAGTTCCGCGCGCAGCGCCTCGAGCCGCTCCCGCGAGGCGGCGTCGTCCTCCTTCGACAGCGCCATCTCCTCGATCTCCATGCGCCGCACGGCTCGCTCCACCTCGTCGATCTCGACAGGGCGTGAGTCGATCTCCATGCGCAGCCTGGACGCGGCCTCGTCGACGAGGTCGATGGCCTTGTCCGGCAGGAACCTGGCCGTGATGTAGCGATCGGAAAGGGTCGCGGCGGCCACCAGTGCGGCGTCGGTGATCCGCACGCCGTGGTGCACCTCGTAGCGTTCCTTGAGCCCGCGCAGGATGCCGACGGTGTCCTCCACGGAGGGCTCACCCACCAGCACCTGCTGGAAGCGACGCTCGAGCGCCGCGTCCTTCTCGATGTGCTTGCGGTACTCGTCGAGGGTGGTGGCGCCAACCATGCGCAACTCGCCGCGAGCGAGCATCGGCTTGATCATGTTGCCCGCGTCCATGGCGCCGCCCTCGCCGGTGGCGCCCGCCCCGACGATGGTGTGCAGCTCGTCGATGAAGGTGACGACCTGGCCCTCGGACTCCTTGATCTCCTTGAGCACGGCCTTCAGCCGTTCCTCGAACTCACCGCGGTACTTCGCGCCCGCGACCATGGAACCAAGGTCGAGCGCGACGACCCGCTTGCCACGAAGTGACTCCGGCACGTCGCCCGCGACGATGCGCTGAGCGAGGCCCTCGACGATCGCCGTCTTGCCTACACCGGGTTCGCCGATCAGCACGGGGTTGTTCTTGGTCCGCCGCGAAAGTACCTGCACCACACGCCGGATCTCGGTGTCCCTGCCGATCACCGGGTCGAGGTCACCTGCCCGTGCCCGTGCGGTGAGGTCGACGCCGTACTTCTCCAGCGCCTGGTACGTGCCCTCCGGATCGGGGTTGGTCACCCTGGCCGACCCGCGCACCTTGGTGAACGCCTCACGCAGCGATTCCGGTGTCGCGCCGTGCTTGTTGAGCAGGCCTGCCACCGGACCACCCTCCGCGGCCAGCCCTACGAGCACGTGCTCGGTCGAGACGTACTCGTCACCGAGTTCGGTGGCGAGCTTCTGCGCATGCGTGAGCGACTTGACCGCGTAGGTGTCGAACTGCGGAGTCGAGACGGTCGCGCCGGTGGCGGACGGCAACCCGGCGGTGATCGGTTCGAGCTCCTTGTGGACCTGCTCAGGGTCGGCCCCGACCGCGGTCAGCAACGGAGCGGCGAGCCCATCGCTCTGCGCGAGCAGGGCGCCGAGCAGGTGAGCGGGCGAGATCTCGGGGTTGCCCGCCATGGTGGCCGCCTGCGCCGCCGAGGAGATCGCCTGCTGGGTTTTCGTGGTCGGGTTGAAAGCGTCCATCCCCTCACCTCATACGGTCAACGAAGTCTGCAACAAGGTCAACGTCAAAAAAGTTGAGTGTGTTCCACTCAAGGAAGAACGATTGTGTGAAGTGGATAGGTAACAACGGGTAACAGATGCCGGTCCCCTCTTGTCATGCACTGCCCCTTTGGGGTCAACTACCGGACCATGTCTGTCATCACCAGCATGGCTACCTCGAGCCCACAGGCCGATTCAGCCACACACGTTCTCGCCGCCGAGGGGGGAACACTCGCCTCGATCGAGGAGTGGATCAACAGCTTCTTCGACCCCGTCACGACGGCGCTGTCCGACTTCGTGTTCGCCGAGTTGACCATCGGGAGCATTTCCTTCCCGTGGATCGTCGCGTGGCTTGTCATCGCGGCGACGGTGTTCACGATCTACTTCGGGTTCATCCAGTTCCGCGGGTTCAAGCTCGCCACCGAGATCGTGCGGGGCAAGTACACCAGGTCCGACGAGCCCGGCGAGATCACACACTTCCAGGCCCTCAGCTCGGCGGTGTCGGGCACGGTTGGCCTCGGCAACATCGCAGGTGTCGGTGTCGCCGTGACCATCGGTGGCGCAGGTGCGACCTTCTGGATGATTCTCGCGGGCCTGCTCGGCATGTGCACCAAGTTCGTCGAGTGCACGCTCGGTGTGAAATACCGCGAGACACACGAGGACGGCACCGTGTCCGGCGGCCCGATGCACTACCTGCGCAAGGGTCTCGCCGAGCGCATCAAGGGAGGCTTCGGGGCGGGCCTTGGCAAGGTGCTCGCCGTGCTCGCCGCGATCATGCTGCTGTTCTTCGCGTTCGCGGGCGGCAACATGTTCCAGGCCAACCAGACGTTCGCGCAGCTGCGTGACGTCACCGGTGGTGAGGACGGCTTCCTCGGTAGTGACGGTGCCGCCTTCGTCTTCGGCGTGTTGCTCGCCATACTCGTCGGCGCCGTGATCATCGGCGGCATCAAGTCGATCGGCGCGGTGACCAGCAGGCTGGTCCCCGCCATGGCCGTGCTTTACATAGCGGCCTGCCTCATCGTCATTCTGGTGAACGTCACCAGCGTTCCCGCGGCCGTCGGTGAGATCATCTCCGGCGCGTTCTCTGCCGAGGGCGTGGTCGGGGGCGCGATCGGCGCGCTGATCGTCGGCTTCCAGCGCTCGGCATTCTCCAATGAAGCGGGCCTTGGCTCGGCCCCGATCGCTCACTCCGCGGTGCGCACGAAGAACCCCGTCACCGAGGGCTACGTCGCCTTGCTGGAGCCGTTCATCGACACGGTCGTGGTCTGCACGATGACGGCGCTGACCATCGTGATCGCGAAGACGCAGTTCTGGGAGAACGCGAAGACCGCCTACGTCGAGACCGGCGAGACCGCCGACGGGGTGACGGTGACCTCGGAGTCGTTCGCCACCGTCCTGCCGTGGTTCCCCTACGTCCTCACGGTCGCGGTCGCGCTCTTCGCGCTGTCCACGATGATCACCTGGGGCTACTACGGGCAGAAGGCCTGGACATTCCTGTTCGGCAAGACCCAGATCAGTGAGCGCGTCTATCAGGTGATCTTCCTGCTGTTCGTCATCGCGGGCTCGGTGCTGACACTGGGCAGCGTGCTCGACTTCGCCGACGCGGTGCTGTTCCTGCTCGCCCTGTTCAACATCATCGGCCTCTACATCCTGGTGCCGGTGGTCAAGCGCGAGGTCCGCGACTTCCGCGAGAAGCGACGCACCGGCGAGGTGCATCGCGTCGACAAGGTCGCCAGCTAACCGCGATATCGCTCGCCGACGAGGCCCGCCCGCCGTCCCGTCACCGTTCGTGATGGGGAGGCGGGCGGGCCTGCATGTATCCGCTGACCGTGACGGTGGGTGAGCAAACCAGCACCAGGTCCACGTCTCGACAGGCGGGCACGCTGCGCGGCCAACACCCCTGCACCCGTATGGAGCAACAGCGAGCCCGCAACCGTCGTACCGGCTACCGTGCGAGCGGAGTGCGACCTAGTGTTGTCCACAACGCTTGGGCGGGAAGGCGGGATTGCCCATGAGCCCCTGGCTGACGAGGCGATTCGTCGACCTGCACAAGCGACCACTTCTGCAAGCATCACCTGATCGTGAATAATCGCGAGCACAGCTGCGCTACGGAGAGTGCACGAATGCGGGGACGGTAGGGCAGGCGGATGACAGAGGACGTGATCAGTCCCATCCCTCGGGTGGCACCGCCGCGCGAGCCACCCCCTGCCGTCCACACCATGATTACCCTCATCAGGCAGACCTGGCAGCTGGCTCAGCCCTACCTGCCTGAGATCTCCCATTCCTTCTACAACATGCTTTTCGCCCTCGCGCCCACTGCCAGGGACGTCTTCCCGATCGGCATGCAGGCAGCGGAGGGCAAACACGTACGCGCGCTCGGGCACCTCATCCTGCTCGTCGACCGACCCGAGGACCTCGCACCCTACCTGCGCCAACTCGGCCGCGATCATCGCAAGTTCGGGACGGTCGACCAGCACTACGAGGCGGTGGGTACGGCACTGCTCGCCGCGCTGAAGCGGCACCTCGGCCCGGCATGGACGCCGGAGGTGGAACGAGCCTGGGCCGAGGCGTACACGATCGTCGCGCGCTCCATGCAGGAGGCGGCCGAGGCCGACCACCACCCGCCGTTCTGGAAGGCCACCGTGGCCGAGCACAGGAGGCTGAACTGGGACGTGGCGCTGATCCGCGTCGAGCCGGAATCACCGATCCCGTATCGGGCCGGCCAGTACGTCAGCGTGGAGGTTCCGCAGCGGCCAAGGCTGTGGCGCTACCTCTCGCCCGCCAACGCTCCACGCCCTGACTGCTCGCTGGAGTTCCACGTCCGCGCCGTCGACGGCGGCTGGGTCTCGCGGTCGCTGGTGGGTCACACGCAGAGCGGGGACGTGTGGCGGGTCGGCGCACCGCTCGGCAGGTTGAGCGTGGATCGGGAGTCCGGCAGGGATGTGCTCATGGTCGCGGGCGGGACCGGCCTCGCACCGCTGCGTGCGATCCTGGACGATCTCGCGCAGTGGGGGCAGAATCCCACGGTCACGCTGTTCTACGGCGGCAGAACCATGGAAGACCTCTACGACCTCGAACAACTGTGGACGTTGGCAGCGACCAACCCATGGCTGCGGGTGTGTCCGGTGGTCGAGGACGCGGCCGAAGAGCCGGGTGTCGAACACGGCACGCTCGCCGACGCCGTGACCCGATGGGGAGCGTGGTACGACCACGACGTGCTCGTGGCAGGCTCACCAGACATGATCCGCGCGACGGTGTCACGGATGCTCGCCGCCGGTACCCCACTCCATGCGATCCGGTACGACCCGTTCGGATTCGACTGAACCCGACCGCTTCCGGCACTACCGTGACCACATGGACACCTCGATCGCCGTGGCCGGCGGGACCATCCGAGGCTATGTTTCGGTGCCGCAGGAGGAGATCTCCGGCAAGCCTCCGTGGCCCGGGGTTGTCGTAGTGCACGACGCGCTGGGCCTGACGCGGGACACCCGCCGCATCACCGCCCGGTTCGCGACGGCCGGATTCGTGGCGCTCGCGCCGGATCTGTACTCGCGAGGCGGGCTGCCACGGTGCGTCCGGTCGGTGTTTCGCCAGCTCGCGGCCGGAGAAGGTCGAGCATTCGACGACCTGGACGCCGCTCGCCGTGTGCTGGCCGATCGAGCAGACTGCTCGGGAAAGGTCGGCGTGGTCGGCTTCTGCCTCGGCGGAGGCTTCGCGCTGGTCGCCGCGAGCAAGGGCTTTCAGGCCTCGGCACCGTATTACGGCGGCATGTCCCGCGACGTGTCCTTCCTCGACGATGCCTGTCCGATCGTCGCCAGCTACGGCAGGAGGGACCCTTCGCTGAAGGGGGAGGCGGCCAGGCTGGAGAGCGAGTTGAACCGCCGGGGAATTCCGCACGATGTGAAGGAGTACCCCGACGCCGGGCACAGCTTCGCCAACGAGCTTCCGTTCGGCCCGTTGAACGTGTTGGCGCGTGTCGCCGGGTTCGGCTACCACCATGAGTCCAGTGAGGACGCCTGGCGGCGGGTGCTCGCGTTCTTCACCGAACACCTGCGCTGAGGACGCCGCACGCAGAACTCGCGGACCGGAACGCAGAACTCGCGGGCTGGAGCGGGGGACTCGCGGGCTGGAGCGGGGGACTCGCGGGTTGGTTTGGCCTCAGCGGCGCCGGGGGCGCCACACCACCAACGCGTTCTGCCGCCGCACGGGTACCAGGTCCTTGCGGTAGGAAGCGTGCACTGCCGCCGCGGCCTGCTCCGCGGCGGCGTAGGCGTGCGCCAGTTCCTCGCTCAGCTCGCTCACCCGCTGCTGCAGCGCCTCCACGTGGTTCTCCAGCTCGATGATGCGCTTGATGCCCGCGAGATTGACACCCTCCTCCTGCGAGAGGCGCTGCACCTCCCGCAGTTGCGCGATGTCGCGCAGCGAGTAGCGTCTGCCACCGCCTGGAGTGCGGCCGGGACACACCAACCCCAGCCGGTCGTAGGAACGTAGCGTCTGCGCGTGCAACCCGGACAACTGCGCGGCAACCGAGATCACGAACACCGGAGTGTCCTCGTCGGCACCGTGCGGCAGACCGCCAGGTAGGCCGGAACCGAACATCACGCTCCCCTGTCTCGCAGCAGTGCGGTGATCTCCGGGCGCGGATCGTGCTTCGCGACCGTCTCGGCGTACTTCTCGAGTGCTTCCTTCGCCTTCCCGTCCACCTTGGACGGGATCACCACCTGCAGGGTGACGAGCAGATCGCCCTGCGTGCCGTCCCGCTTGGCGATGCCCTTACCCCGCACTCGCAGCACCCGTCCGTTGGCGGTGCCTGCAGGCACCTTCAACGACACCTTGGAGTCCAGCGTGGGCACGGTGATCGTATCGCCGAGCACCAGTTCCGTGAACTCGACCGGAACGGTGATGGTGAGGTCGTTGCCGGAACGCCCGAACACCGGATGCGGATTGACGTGCACCCGGACATACAGGTCACCCGCGGGGGCACCGCCCCTGCCCGGCTCACCCTGGCCCGCGAGCCTGATCCGCTGGTTGTCGTCGACTCCAGGCGGGATACGAACCGTCAGCGTCCTCGTCCTCGTGCTGACGCCCTCGCCAAGACACTCGGGGCACGGGTCATCGATGATCGTGCCCCTGCCTCGGCAGTCACGGCACGGTTCGGAGAACGCGAACGCGCCCTGGCTCCTGCTGATCAGCCCGCTTCCCCCGCAGATGGGACAGATACGTGGCTGGGTGCCCGGCCTGGCTCCATTGCCACCGCAGGTGCCGCAGGTCGCTGGACTGGACAACCGCAGCGGCAGCGTGGCACCGCGAACCGCCTCGGCGAAGTCGATGCGAACGTCGGTCTCCACGTCCGCGCCGCGCTGCCCGCGCGCCGCCGTCGTGGCGCCGCCGCCACGCCTGCCGAACAGGTTGCCCAGCATGTCGCCGAGCCCGCCGAAGCCGCCACCGCCACCTGTCTGGCCGAAGATGTCGCCGAGGTCGAACCCACCGGGGCCGCCCGCTCCCGTGCCCCCTGGAAAGCCGAAGCCACCTGGGCCACCGGAGCCGAACAGCCTACGGGCCTCGTCGTACTCCTTGCGCTTCTCCGGGTCGGACAGCACACCGTAGGCCTCTGAGACGGCCTTGAACTTGCGCTCGGCCTCCTCGTTGCCCGGGTTGGCGTCCGGGTGATTCTCCCTGGCGAGCTTTCGATAGGCCTTCTTGATCTCGTCGGCGGAGGCGTCGGAGGAGACGCCCAACTCGCCGTAGAAGTCCTTACCGATCCATTCCCTCGCGCTCATCGGACGTCCCCTCCCTCCCGCGTGTCGTCAGCGTGCGTTCTCATCGGCGTCGACGGGCAACTCGCCACCGACCGGCGGGTCGATCGGCTGCTCGTCCTGCGTCGGCTGGGCCGGGGCGGGCTCGTGGTCGGTCACGCCCACCAGCGCGGCCCGCAGCACCCGGTCGCCGAACCGGTAGCCGCGGCGTAGTACCGCGGTGACGGTCGGCTCCGACACCTCCGGTGACGTGCTGTGCTGCACCGCCTCGTGCACGCTCGGGTCGAAGGCATCACCCTCGTTGCCGAACGACTCAAGGCCTGCCCTCTCAAGCACCCCGACCAGCTTGTCGGCGACCGCCTTGAAGGCACCGGTCAGGTCACCGTGCGCCTCTGCCCGCTCCAGGTCGTCGAGCAACGGGAGCAGGTCGCCCACCACAGCAGCCTTGCCCGCCGAGGTCGCCAGCTCCCGGTCGCGCTCCACCCGCCTGCGGTAGTTGGCGTACTCGGCCTGCACCCGCTGCAGGTCCGTCGTGCGCTCCTCGAGCTGCTTCTCCAGCTCCGAGGCCGGTGCCACCGCCGAATCGGTGGTGGCCTGCCCGGCGGAGGGCCCAGGAGCGCCCGCCGCGGCGGGCACCTCCTGAGCCTCCTCCTGCACCGGCTGGCGAAGTTCACCGGTCTCCGGATCGATCTTCCGGCGATCCCGCACGACCACTGGCTCCTGTATGTCCGCTCGCTCGGTGTCCTCGTTGCGCTCTGTCACTTCTTCTCGTCCTCGTCGACGATCTCGGCGTCAACCACGTCGTCGGCCTTCGCAGAGCCACCGGCTTCGCCGGCCGCACCGGCGCCCTCGGCACCTTCCGCACCCCCTGCCTGGGCGCCCGTGTTGGCGTACAGGGCGGTGGCCAGCTCCTGGGAGGCGGAGTTGAGCTTCTCCATGGCCTCCTTGATCTTGCCGGTGTCAGTGCCCTTGAGCGCCTCGTTGGCCTCGTCGATCGCGGTCTTGACCTTGCCCTTCAGCTCCTCGGGCAGCTTTTCGTCGTTGTCCTTGACGAACTTCTCGGTCTGGTAGACCAGCGTCTCCGCCTGGTTGCGGGTCTCGGCCTCCTCGCGGCGCTTGCGGTCCTCCTCCGCGTGCGCCTCGGCGTCCTTGACCATGCGGTCGATGTCCTCCTGCGGCAGCGCGGAGCCACCGGTGATGGTCATCGACTGTTCCTTGTTGGTGCCGAGGTCCTTCGCGGTCACGTGGACGATGCCGTTGGCGTCGATGTCGAAGGTGACCTCGATCTGTGGCACGCCACGCGGTGCGGGCGGGATACCGGTCAGCTCGAACATGCCGAGCTTCTTGTTGTGCGCGGCGATCTCACGCTCACCCTGGAAGACCTGGATCTGCACCGACGGCTGGTTGTCATCGGCGGTGGAGAAGATCTCGCTGCGCTTGGTCGGGATCGTGGTGTTTCGCTCGATGAGCTTGGTGAACACGCCACCCTTGGTCTCGATACCCAGCGACAGCGGGGTGACGTCCAGCAGCAGGACGTCCTTGACCTCACCCCGCAGCACACCGGCCTGCAACGCCGCGCCCACGGCGACGACCTCGTCGGGGTTCACGCCCTTGTTGGGCTCCTTGCCGCCGGTCAACTCCTTGACCAGGTCACTGACGGCGGGCATCCGGGTGGAACCGCCGACGAGCACCACGTGGTCGATGTCGGCGACCGAGATGTTCGCGTCGCGGATCACGTTGTGGAACGGTGCCTTGGTGCGGTCGAGCAGGTCGGAGGTGATCCGCTGGAACTCGGCCCGGGAAAGGTTCTCGTCGAGGAACAACGGGTTCTTGTCCGCGTCGACGGTGATGTAGGGCAGGTTGATGTTCGCGCTGCTGGAGCTGGACAGCTCGATCTTGGCCTTCTCCGCGGCCTCCTTGATGCGCTGCAGCGCCATCCTGTCCTTGGTCAGGTCGATACCGTGCGAGGCCTTGAACTTGTCGACCAGCCAGTCGACGATGCGCTGGTCCCAGTCGTCACCGCCGAGGTGGTTGTCACCGCTGGTGGCCCTGACCTCCACGACGCCCTCGCCGATCTCCAGCAGTGACACGTCGAACGTGCCGCCACCGAGGTCGAAGACCAGGATCGTCTGCTCCTTCTCGCCCTTGTCGAGCCCGTAGGCGAGCGCGGCCGCGGTGGGCTCGTTGACGATCCGCAGCACGTTCATGCCCGCGATCTGACCGGCCTCCTTCGTGGCCTGCCTCTGGGCGTCCTCGAAGTACGCGGGCACGGTGATCACCGCGTCGGTGATCTCCTCGCCGAGGTAGGCCTCCGCGTCACGCTTGAGCTTCATCAGCACGCGCGCGCTGATCTCCTGCGGCGTGTACTTCTTGTCGTCGATCTCGGTCTGCCAGTCGGTGCCCATGTGCCGCTTGACCGACCTGATGGTGCGGTCCACGTTGGTGACGGCCTGGTTCTTCGCCGGCTGCCCGGTCAGCACCTCGCCGTTCTTGGCGAACGCGACGACCGATGGGGTGGTCCGGGAACCTTCCGAGTTGGCGATGACCGTCGGCTCACCGCCTTCAAGGACAGCGACGACCGAGTTGGTCGTGCCGAGGTCGATGCCGACCGCTCGCGCCATGTGTCTTCCCTCCTGCTTGCCTGTCGCGCTGTCCGAGCAGCGCTGTAGCTTGGATGTCGAGCCAATCTTGAGTGTCTCTCACTCAAGTTTTATCCCGACCCTGACCGGTCGTCAAAACCGGACTTGAGCGGACTCTACTCAATCTTCTTGCCGACTTAACGCGCGGCCTGGCCGTATTGTTCCCACACAGGTCAGCGGCCCCGCACCGTCACATCTCCGCTGTCGGTGCTGAGGTCGAGCACGCGCTCGGAGGCCGGGTCGGTGGCGACGCCGATTTCGCGGTCGCCGCTGTCGGTATCACCCACGATCCGGTAGCTACCGCTGGGAACCGTGACCTCGATGTCGCCACTGTCCGCGTGTGCCGACACCCCAGCCACCCGGTCCAGCCTCAGCCTGATGTCGCCGGAGTCGGCGGTCACTCGAACAGCGCCGACCGAGTCGAGCTCCAGGTCGCCGGAGTCAACTGCGCCGCTCACCGGGGTCCCGCGAGGGACGATCACCTCGTAGTGCACCGAGCACCGCGAGCCGCAGCCGTGCAACTTCAGCGTCGAACCCTCCATGGCGAAGGCAGGATCATCCGTGCCTGCCCCTCGGTACCGGAAGGACTGCCGGATCACGGTGGTGCGAACGTCTCGCCCCAGCACGATCACGTCACCGGAGTCGTTGTCGAACGCGACATCGGTGACCAGGCCAGTCACCTCGTCGGTGCGCTCGGCGCTCGACGGCCACAACCAGCCGAAGCCGATGGCCAACCCCACCCCGATCAAAGCGACGCCCCCGACCGCGAGTCCCCCACGCGACATCCTGAGTCCTCCCCACGCAGTTTGGCTGCACCGGGTCAACGCTATGAGCGGACGGGTAGCTGCGACATCCGGGTGAACCCCCGGATCTGCCCTGAGGCAGGCCCTACCCGGGTGTCACTAGCCTGATCAAGGGCGGGCCGCGCGTCCGCAGGATTTCGCGGGATTTCCCAGTAAGAGGAGGATCGATGAGCCAAGCTCCGAACCCGTACGACTCGCTTCCCCCCGTGCCGTCGTTCACGCTGCGCAGTGATGACGTCGCCGAGGGCGAGACGCTGCCTTCACCGCACCGCAGCGGCATCTTCGGCGCGGGAGGCGAGGACCGTTCGCCGCATTTGGCGTGGCAGGGCTTTCCCGCCGAGACGAAGAGCTTCGCGGTGACCTGCTTCGACCCGGACGCACCCACCGGCAGCGGGTTCTGGCACTGGGCGGTGTTCAACATTCCCGCCTCGGTGACCGAACTGCCCTCCGGCGCGAGCGACGCGCAGGGTTCGGGCCTGCCCGAGTCGGCGCGGACGTTGCGGACGGACGGCGGGGTGCGGCAGTACCTTGGCGCGGCGCCGCCTCCCGGACACGGGCCGCACCGCTACATCTTCGCCGTGCACGCCCTCGACGTGGACTCGCTCGACGTCGGTGAGGACGCCACCCCCGCGTTCCTCGGGTTCAACATGTTCGGCCACACCCTCGCCAGGGCCAGCCTCACCCCGGTCTACGAGAACAAGGGCTGACTCGGGACAGGCAAGGGGCAGGCAAGAACTGACCCGAAGAGGCCGCGCGGCGTTCGCCCGAAGGAGTCAGCGGGCGAACGCTTCCGGCCGCCTCGTGTTCGCGCTGTTACCAATCCACTGCCCCATTCGGCCGTATGCTGGACCACGCACGGACGACGCGGTTCGCCGGGGAACCGCCGGACGGGAGGTCTGCCGGGTCGATGGATGGCAACAGGCAACCGAACGGACTGATCGGTTCGGCCCAGCGCGCGCTTCGGGTGCTGGAGGTGGTGGCCTCCGCCGGCGACGGCATCGCGGCGAAGGCCGTCGCCAGGCGCGCGGGTATCAAGCTGTCGACCACCTACCACTTGTTGAACACCCTCGTCCACGAGGGCTACCTGATCCGGCTGGGCCACGGGCGGGGTTTCGGGCTCGGCTACAAGCTCGGCGCGCTGTATCAGCGGCTGTGCGCCGAACTCGATGTGGGCGAGGAGTTGCGCGAGGAGCTGAACCTGCTGCACAAGCAGGCGGGCGCGGCCGCGTACTACACGGTGCTGCGTGACACCGATGTCGTCGTGGCCGCCGTCGCCGACTCCCCGAGATTCCCGCGTGCGAAACCGATCGACTTCGGTTTCCACGAGGCCGCGCACGCGACCGCGTTCGGGAAGGTGTTGCTGGCCGCACTGCCCGCCAAGCAGCGAAGGGAGTACCTCGCTGGCGCGGGCATGCCGCGGTTGACGGAGCGCACCCGCGTCAAGGAAGCGGAGCTGGCGTCGGAGTTGGAGCAGGTTCGCCGAAGCGGGATGGCGCTGGAGGTCGAGGAGTTCCAGCCCGAACTGGCGTGTGTCTCGGCTCCCGTGCTCGACGCGAGCGAGCGGGTTGCGGGTGCGGTGGCGTTCTCCGTGCCCGCCGCCGAGTTCGAGCGGCGGCGCTGGGACTTGGAGCGCACGGCGCGCGCGGGTGCCGCCCGGTTCTCCCGCCTGCTGGCCGCGAACACCGAGGTAGGTACCCGTTCGCCGACGTGAGCCACCGCCTCAGCGTGGCTTGAGCAGGTAGTCGACGACGGGCCGCAACTCCTCGGCGGTGGGCGGCTCGTCGTCGATGAGGCCCTGCACCAGCAGCCCGTCGATGCCCGCGAGGAAGACTCGAAACGCCACCTCGTCGTCGTGGCGCACCATCGAGGTCAGCACGTCGAGCCAGCGCCGGGCGGCCGGTCGCAGCTCCGGGCGCCTTGCGGCAAGCAGGTACAACTCGTACTCCGCCACCGTGCGGCCCCTGCGCGGGCCCAGCGCCTCGGCGAGCAGGTTGGCGACCTCTTCCGCACCCCTGCTGCCGCGTGAGCGGGCACGGTCGATCATCCAGTACACCTCGGTGGCCATGTCTCTCGCGCACGAGATGAGTGTGGCGATCAGCAGGTCGTCCAGGCCGGCGAAGTGGTAGGTGGTGGACGTCGTGGGCACACCCGCCTCCTTGGCGACGGTGCGGTGGGTGACCCCGGCGACGCCATCTCGCTCGATCACCCGAAGCGTGGCCTCGATGATCTCGGCACGCCGCTTCTCACCACGCACCTTGCGGCCGTCGACCCGTTGTCTCAATGCTCACCACCCAGTTCCAGCAGCACGACGCCGCCGATAACGAGGACAAGCCCAGCGATCATGGTGAGGTTCAGGTGTTCGCCGAGGAAGACCGCGCCGACCAGCGCCACCAGCGCGACCCCGGCAGCCGCCCAGATCGCGTAGACGACGCCGACCGGAAGCCCCGCCTTCAGCACGCGTGCCAGGAAGTAGAACGCGGCGCCGTAGCCGAGTACGACGACAATGGAGGGCACCAGTTTGCTGAAGCCGTCGGAGAGCTTGAGCGAGACCGTTCCGGTCACCTCGGCGGCGATCGCGGCGGCGAGCAACAGATAGGCACCCATACCGGCAGGCTAGTTGAACGATCGTCCCAGTAGTAGCGAGTTTTGCACCACATCGTCGGGACGCGGCGCCCGTCATTCGATTACTCATCAGTAAGAAGCGTTAGGCTCCGCCAGACCCACCGCGAAGTCCCACCCGACCGAAAGGCCCCGAACATGGGTGCACTGCAGATCACGATGGGCGTGATCGGCGTTGCCGTCAGCGTTGTCGCCTGGTTCGTCTTCGTCCAAGGCGTACTACGCCAGGTACGGATCATCCGTCTCGGCCAGCCGGACTCCTCCCGTAACGGGCCGTTCTGGCCGCGACTGCGCACGCTGATCAAGGAGTTCGCCGCACACACGCGGATGAACAAGTTTCGCCATGTCGGGCCGTGGCACTGGCTGGTGATGTGGGGCTTCCTGCTCGGCTCGGCGGCGCTGTTCGAAGCCTACGGGGAGATCTTCGACCCGCACTTCGCGTGGCCGATCATCGGCCATTGGGGCCCGTGGCAGCTGCTGCTGGAACTGCTCGGCCTCGGCACTGTGCTCGGCGGCATCGCGCTGGCGGTGATTCGCCAGCTCAACCACCCGAGGCGGGCCGAAAGGCAGTCGCGGTTCGCGGGGTCGAACTTCGGGCAGGCCTACTTCGTCGAGGCAGTGGTGATCATCGAGGGGCTCGGCATCCTCGGCGTCAAGGCGTTCAAGATCTCCAGCGGTATCGAGGACCCCGCGCTGTGGAGCAGCTTCGTCACCCAGCCACTCGCCGCCCTGCTGCCGACCTCCACCGCGGCGGTCTCGGTGATGGCGCTGGTCAAACTGCTGTCCGGGATGATCTGGCTGTACGTTGTCGGCCGCACGCTCACCATGGGTGTCGCCTGGCACCGGTTCAGCGCGTTCTTCAACATCTACTTCAAGCGCGAGCCCGACGGCACAGTGGCCCTTGGCGCGCTGAAGCCCATGATGAGCGACGGCAAGCCGCTGGACTTCGAGGAGGCCGACCCCGAGAAGGACGTGTTCGGCGCTGGCAAGGTGGAGGACTTCACCTGGAAGGGCTGGCTGGACTTCTCCACGTGCACCGAGTGCGGTCGCTGCCAGTCACAGTGCCCCGCCTGGAACACCGGCAAGCCGCTCTCGCCCAAGCTGGTCATCACGCAGTTGCGCGACCACGCCTACGCCAAGGCGCCCTACCTGCTCGCGGGCGGCAAGAAGGACATGACCGGCGACGAGGTCGGGCTCACCGGCGACAACCCCTACGCCGGGATCGACGTGCTCGCTGTCGCCGAGGCCGAGCGGCCGCTCGTCGGTGAGGCCGACGCGGATGGAGTCATCGACCCCGAGGTGCTGTGGTCGTGCACCACCTGCGGGGCGTGCGTCGAGCAGTGCCCCGTGGACATCGAGCACGTCGACCACATCGTCGACATGCGCCGCTACCAGGTGATGATCGAGTCGAACTTCCCGACCGAACTAAACGGGATGTTCAAGAACCTGGAGAACAAGGGCAACCCCTGGGGGCAGAACGCCAAGGATCGGCTGGCGTGGACCGAGGACCTGGACTTCGAGGTGCCGGTCTTCGAAGGCGAGTTCGGCGACACCGAGTACGTGTTCTGGGTCGGCTGCGCGGGTGCTTTCGAGGACAGGGCGAAGAAGACCACCCGAGCCGTAGCCGAGCTGCTGCACGTCGCAGGCGTCAAGTACGTGGTGCTCGGCCCGGAGGAGACCTGCACGGGCGACCCGGCGAGGCGAGCTGGTAACGAGTTCGTGTTCCAGATGCTGGCCCAGCAGAACGTCGAGGTGCTGAACTCGGTGTTCGAGGACGTGGAACCGACTCGCCGCAAGATAGTCGTGACGTGCGCGCACTGCTTCAACACGCTGGCGAACGAGTACCCCGAACTCGGCGGCGACTACGAGGTGGTGCACCACACGCAACTGCTGAACCGGCTGGTGCGGGAGAAGCGGCTGACGCCTGTCGCGCCTATCGCGGAGGACGTGACCTACCACGACCCGTGCTACCTCGGCAGGCACAACAAGGTCTACGAAGCCCCGAGGGAACTGGTGGGTGCCTCCGGGGCCAGCCTGCGCGAGATGCCCCGGCACGCCGAGCGGTCGATGTGCTGCGGCGCCGGTGGTGCGCGGATGTGGATGGAGGAGCGCATCGGCAAGCGGATCAACGTGGAGCGCGTTGACGAGGCGCTCGGCACCGCGCCCTCGAAGATCGCCACCGGCTGCCCGTTCTGCCGGGTGATGCTCACCGACGGCGTGACCTCACGGCAGAACGACGGCAAGGCAGGCGAGAACGTCGAGGTGGTCGACGTCGCGCAACTGCTGCTATCGGCGGTGAAGCGCGGTGAGCAGGGCGTACCCGTGCCCGCGTCGGCCTCGACCTTCGGCGGCGAGGCGGAGGCCGACGGTCGCGCCGACGTGCCGACCGACCAGGCGCCATCCGGCACAGCCCAGACCGAGGAGGACAAGAGCTGACGACACGGACCCCCGCCAGGTGGGGGTTCCGGGAAGGCTTCTCGTGCTGAACACTCACGCAGCGAGGCGCGGTGGACAGGCGAGGTAGGCTGACCTCCTCGCTGCCACCGTCGCCCGCGAGGTCAAGGCACCAGCATGCGAGGCGGACAATCGTGGGCACCCGCGACGACGATTCCCAGCAGGCCGACGACCGGACCGTCGGCCGCTCTGGTGCGCGCTTCCCCAGCGCCAAGCAGCGGAGGCGGTTCGGCTCCGAGCCCGATCCGCCACTACCGCCTGCGGGCGAGCCGGGGTGGGACAGCACCGCCAAACCCAGCAGCGGCTCCAAGGCCCGCCGGTCAGGGGCTCGTTACCCACCCGCCGAACCGCTGGACGAATCGGAAGCCGACCAGCGAGGCAAACGTGCCGAGGTCGACCCGCAAATCGGGAAACCGCCCCCGACACCACCTCCGCAACACCCCTGGCAGCAACCGCCAAGAGCCGAACGGGTGCTCGCGGCTCCAGCCGATTCCGACGACAGCTCCGAACACCGGTTGCGCGTTCGCCCCTACGTCCTCACGAAGGGACGCACCCGGGCACGCGACGATCTAGGAGTGGAGACGCTGATCTCCACCATCGGCAACGCACCTTGGGACAGCGTGCAACTCAGCTCAGAGTATCTGGCCGTTCGCCGACTGTGCATTCAGCCCCGGTCTGTCGCGGAAGTCGCCGCGATCCTGTCGGTGCCGCTCGGCGTCGCCCGCGTGCTGCTGAGCGACCTCGCGGACGACGGATTCGTCCATGTGCACACCACCAAGTTCACCGCGTCGGGCCGACCCGACCAGATCCTCATGCAGCGAGTGCTCGAGGGCCTGCAGAAGCTTTGAGGCTCACCGGTACCGCGGTGCCCTTCGTGACGGCCGAGGTTGCCTCAAGTATTGAATCAGTGGTTCACTTCTTGGTGTGGTGTACCGCCGCACTCCCGAGATCCAGGCCCGCCTCGACGCACAGCGGACCGCGATCCTCGACGCCGCCGTCGAACTGCTCGCAGAGCGCGGCTACGCCGGATGCTCGGTGTCCGCGGTGGCCTCGCGGGCAGGGGTGGCCACTGGCAGTGTCTACCGGCACTTCCCCGGCAAAGCGGAACTGGTGGCCGAACTCTTCCAGCAGGTGGTGACCCGAGAGGTCGAGGCGGTACGGCGCGCCTCCGAGGAACCGAGCGAGCCCGCCGCTCGCGTGCTCGCCGTCGTGCGAACCTTCGCGCTACGAGCGCTGAAGGCACCACGGCTGGCGTACGCACTACTCGCCGAGCCCGTGGACGCCCCCGTCGAGCAACAGCGACTGGTGTTTCGACGCGCCTTCCGCGACATCATCGCCCGCTGCGTCCGCGCCGGAGTCCAAGCGGGCATGCTGCCACCTCAGGACGCCGCGATCACCGCGGCCGCGGTGGTCGGCGCCGCCGCCGAGGTACTCATCGGCCCACTCACCACCGGCGAGGCCGAAGCCGTCGGCGAACTGTCCACCTTCACCCTTCGCGCGCTAGGAGCAGGCGATGCCACCCACCCATGAAGTGACCAACCAGGTACCCCCGCTCGTCGACTACGACGTCGCCGACGACCCGGCCCTGCTCGAAGGTCTGCGCAGAGAGGGCGCGGACTGGGCTGAGCCCGAGGTCAGGGAGTTGGGACTGCGGGCGGGCAGTGAGCGCGCACAGGAATGGGGCAGGCTCGCCAACGAGCACCCGCCGAAGCTGCGCACTCACGACCGGGTCGGCAGGCGAGTCGACGAGGTCGAGTTCCACCCACACTGGCACGACCTGATGGAGGTCGCCGTCTCGCACGGGTTGCACGCGGCACCCTGGCAGCAGCAGCGGCAGGGCGCGCACGTCGCCCGCACCGCGAAGTTCTACGTGTGGAGCCAGGTTGAGGCCGGGCACACCTGCCCCATCTCCATGACCTATTCCGCCGTACCGGCGCTGCGGCACAACCCAGCGCTCGCGCGGGTTTACGAGCCGCTGCTGGCGGCGAGCAGCTACGACTACGGGCTGCGCGAACCGAGCGGCAAACGCGGCCTCATCGCGGGCATGTCGATGACCGAGAAGCAGGGCGGCTCCGACGTGCGTGCCAACACCACGCGGGCACAGCCGTCCGCCGACGGCAGCTACGTGCTTACCGGGCACAAGTGGTTCACCTCGGCCCCGATGTCGGATGTGTTCCTCACGCTCGCGCAAGCCCCTGGCGGGTTGTCGTGCTTCCTGCTGCCCCGGGTACTGCCAGACGGCACCCGCAACCGCATCCACCTACAGCGGCTGAAGGACAAGTTGGGCAACCGGTCCAACGCCTCGGCCGAGATCGAGTACGACGGCGCCGTCGGCTGGCTCGTCGGCGAGGAGGGTCGCGGGGTCCGCACGATTATCGAGATGGTCAACAACACCCGCCTGGACTGCATCACCGGCAGCGCCGCGGGCATGCGCTACGGCGCCGTGCGCGCGACCCAGCACGCCACGCATCGCAGCACGTTCGGCAAGCCGCTGGTGGAACAGCCGCTGATGACGAACGTGCTCGCAGACCTCGCCGTGGAGGCCGAGGCGGCGACCACCGTGGCCATGCGGCTCGCGGGCGCGAGCGAGCGCGCCATCGCGGGCGACGCGCAGGAGGCCGCGCTGCGCAGACTGGCGCTGCCGGTGATCAAGTACTGGGTGTGCAAGCGAGCGCCCGCGCACGCGGCGGAGGCGCTGGAATGCCTCGGCGGCAACGGCTACGTGGAGGAGTCCGGTATGCCCCGGCTGTTCCGGGAGTCACCGCTTTCCTCGATCTGGGAGGGCTCGGGCAACGTGGCGGCGCTGGACGCGCTGCGCGCCATGGCCAGGGAGCCGGAATCGGTCGAGGCGTTCCTCGGCGAGGTCGAACTCGCGGCGGGGGCGGACTCCCGGCTCGATGCCGCCGTCACCGACGTGGGCAGGGAGTTGACCAACCTCGACGACATCGAGTACCGGGCGCGCAGGTTGGTGGAGCGACTCGCGTTGGTGTTGCAGGCATCGTTGCTGGTGCGCCACGGCGACAAGGCGGTCGCGGACGCGTTCTGCGGCTCGCGGTTGGGCGGCGACTGGGGAGTCGCTTTCGGCACACTGCCCACCGGTACCGACACGCACGCTGTGGTGAGCAGGGTGCGCTGGTGAGCGCCCCACTGCGCACGGAGACCGCCGACGGGGTCCGCTCGATCGTGCTCAGCAGGCCCGACGAGTACAACACCATCACCCCGCAGTTGCGGGACGCGTTGAGCGCCGCGATCGACGAGGCCGACGCCGACCCGGAGGTGCGGGTGATGCTGCTGCGCGCCGAAGGGCCCGCGTTCTGCGCCGGGTACGGGCTGGGCTGGTCGACCGAGCTGCAGGCACAGGAGCAGAGCAACGACCGCGGCTGGGACTCGGTGGCCGACATGCGCCTGCTGTCCACGTTCGTCGACACCTACCTGAAGCTGTGGTACGCGGCCAAACCCACCATCGCCGCCGTGCACGGGTGGTGCATCGCGGGCGGCACCGACATGGTGCTGTGCGCCGACATCGTGGTGGCGGCCGACAACGCGGTGTTCGGCTACCCGCCCTCGCGGGTGTGGGGAACACCGACCACGGCCATGTGGGTCTACCGGCTGGGTTTCGAGCGGGCTAAGCGTTACCTGCTCACCGGCGACGAGATCCCGGCCCGCACGGCGGCCGACATCGGCCTTGTGCTGGAGGCCGTACCGGAGGAGAAGTTACTCGACCACGCGTTCGGGCTCGCCAAGCGCATGGCCATGGTGCCCGCCAACCAACTGCAGATGCTCAAACTGCTGTGCAACCAAACGGCCGAGAACATGGGACTGTCGTCCTCGCGCACGCTGGGCACGCTGTTCGACGGCGTCGCCCGGCACACCCAGGAGGGGCGCGACTTCGTCCGGCGAGTGAGCGAGGCCGGCGTCCGGCAGGCGGTGCGTGAGCGCGACGACCCCTTCGGCGACTACGGCTCGCGACCGCGCGCTCAGTAGCCGAAGGTCTGCGTCCAGTACCAGCCGGAGGCGTTCAGCCCGACACCGATCGCGGTGATGTCGCAGTTGAGGATGTTGCTGCGGTGACCGTCGGAGGCCATCCAGGCGTCCATGACCGCTTCCGCGCTGGAAAGGCCCATAGCGATGTTCTCCGCGGCCGGGCTGGAGTACCCGGCGTCCTCGATGCGCTCGTCGAACCGCTCGCCCTCCGGGGAGGTGTGTGAAAGGTAGTCACGGCGAGCCATGTCGTCGCTGTGTTGCTGGGCCGCGCTGGCCAAGCTGGTGTCGACGTGCACTGCGGCACAGCCTGCTCGCGCACGTTCCTGGTTCACCAGCGCCACCACCTCGGCGACGGCGTCGGCAGGCTCGGAAGGTCGATCCGTTGTCGGTTCGGGCGAGGGTGTGCTGGTTGTGCTCGGCGGCGTGAGGGGCGATCGCCTGGTCGTGGTGGTGGTCGGGTCCGCCTGGGTGGTGCCCGGCACGCTGCTATCGGTCGTGGTGGTTGGTTCGGTGGTCGGTGCCTGCGTTGTGGCCTGTCGGCTCTCGGCCGTCCTGCGTGCCGCGCTGTCGTAGGCACCGGGTTCCCGATCGCCGGGCTGTGCGGACTCGGTCGCGGCGTCGCTGGGGCGCAACCACAGCAGGTGACTGCCCGCTGCTGCCAGGACCCCCACGAGCACGCTCGCCATCACCAGCAGTGATTGCAGGCGTGAACTGGGGCCGGACACGAACGTGAAAGCTACCACCAAAGCGTGGGTTATTGAACCGTGATTCTTTCCCTACCAGCCAGGGGGGAGGGCGGCTACCTGCGGGTGTCGACCCGGTCGAAGTTGCGGTACGCCCTGCTCGGCGTTGGGCCACGCTGCCCCTGGTAACGCGACCCGACCCGCGCCGAACCGTAGGGGAACTCGGCGGCGCTGGAGAGCTGGAACAGGCAGAGTTGGCCGATCTTCATGCCCGGCCAAAGTGTGATGGGCAGGTTCGCCACGTTCGACAGCTCGAGGGTGATGTGCCCGGTGAAGCCGGGATCGATGAAGCCTGCCGTGGAGTGTGTCAGCAACCCGAGCCGACCCAGCGACGACTTGCCTTCGAGCCTGCCCGCCAGGTCGTCGGGGAGGGTGACGATCTCGAACGTCGATGCGAGTACGAACTCGCCAGGATGGAGCACGAAAGCGTCCTCGCCGTCCTTCTCCACCAGCGACGTGAGCTCGTCCTGCCGCAGTTTCGGGTCGATGTGGGTGTACTTGCTGTTGTCGAAAACGCGGAAGAAGCGATCCAGCCGCACGTCGATGCTGGACGGTTGCACCATCGCGGGGTCGAACGGGTCGACCCCCAACCGTCCGGCTTCAAGCGCTTTGCGCAGGTCGCGGTCACTCAGCAGCACCAGAACACCCTAGTGTGTTCAGGCGGCGGGCTTTCCCTCGGTGCGCATGTGCCTGGCGTAGCTGCGGTCGGCGCGAAACAGTTTGCCCAGCTGCTCAGCGTAACGGCGCCGCCCTATCGCCCCGATGCGTTCCTGCACCGTGGTGGCGCCCGGCACCCACCGGCGGACGGTCTCGGCGGCGAAGTTGGTCGCCGCCGCCGCGAGCACGGCGCCCTGCGCGATGGGATCGTTGGGCAACCCGAGGTAGTCGGCGTTCTCCCTGCCCAGCGTGAGCCTGCTGATGGAGGAGTGCACGCGCACGGAAACGTGGGCCAGCACCTTGCCGATCGCGCCGCGGCCCGCTCCGACCTCGGCGTGTGAACGCAACAGCGCGGCGGCGAGCCGTTTGGAGTCCTCATCGGGGATGAACTCGGTGGCCGCGAGCAGCCAGAGCAGGCGCCAGGAGTCTTCTTCCGTGGCGGGCAGCAGCTCTTCGCGGATACCCATCAGCCAGCCGACGTAGCGCCACAGGTGCAGGATGTCGGCGCGTTCGGCCGCACTGTAGCGGACGCCGAGCAGTTGCATACCCAACACGTAGACCAGCGAGAACAGCAGCAGCGTGCCAGCCGTCTGCACCTGGTTGACCGGGCGGTCCCACGCCTCGTAGTCCCAGTCCTCGCGCCGGTTCATCGCGGCGCGGACGTGGGCGTGCACCAACCGAACCCGCAGCGCGGAGACATAGCCTCGCTCGCCTGCCCGAAGGGCGCCAGGGGTGGTGACGTCGATCCACCAGATCCCCGTCTCCACCAGCCGCTTGCTCGCCGCGTACTCGATGTTGCCCGTACCGACCAGCGGCTTCGTCGCGCGAGCTGCCAGGTAGCCGCCCATCAGGGACATGTCCCCCAGCGGGAACAGGCCCAACAAACCCGTGCGGGTGATGGCACGGGCCCCGCGTTCGACACGGTCGGGGTCCACCCAGTACGGCGTGGCCTCCACCGCACGGAAGAACGCCTCGAGTTCAGGGGGCGGGTCGTCGACCGCGTCGATCCCGTGCTCCAGCGCCTGTTCGAACAGGGCGCGGCCGTTGTCCCGGCTGCCACGGAACATGTCGACGACGGCGTCGGCGAGCGGGTCCTCCTCCTGCGCGAACTCGCGTAGCCGCCGCAGTTGCGGCTCGGTGCCACGGATGTCGCCAGGAGCGAACAGCCTCGTGGCTAGCCAGAGGCCGCCCTGGCGCAGCAACTCCGGGTCCGGCAGCCGGTCGTCGGCCTTCATGCGTCTCACCTGCCCGTATCCCAAGTTCGACAACAAGTGTTGTCACTTACGGTGAGTCGCGTCAAGGGGAAGGCGTCTACAGCGTGGAGATCGGCACCATGTATGCTGTCGGTGCATCGCGGATGTAGTTCAATGGTAGAACATCAGCTTCCCAAGCTGAGAACGCGGGTTCGATTCCCGTCATCCGCTCTCAGTCAAACCCCCTGGTCCCACAATGTTCATTGTGGGACCAGGGGTTTCGTCCCTCGGGAGCGGCGCGCGAGTAGCAACGGCTGGTAGAAGCCGCTGGCTTCCGGACCCAACCACCTGACGTTCTGGAATGACGCCGAGGCCACGTAGTCGGTCAGCGCGTCCCGGGTGAGCGCCCAGTAGCGCGCACGGCAGACCTGGACCCGCCAGTCGTCGCCAGGTGGGAGCAATTCGTAATGCTCCAGGTCGTGGCGCTGGCCATCATCGTGCCAGTGCCAGGGCAACGAGATCATCGATGCTCTCGAGGAATGGGCAGCCGAAATCGCGGCAGCGCGGCGCGCGGCCGGTGCCGTTGGCGACGCCATCAACGGGATCAAGAACGGTGTCCGCGAGGCGGAGTTGGCACGGGCACACCACTTCGGCATCCGCGAGGACGGATCGGTCGTCGACAACGGACCGCCACCCGGCACATCGGCAGGGCAGCAGAAGGCGGTAGCCGATGAGCGTCGTGCTGTGGCCTCGGAGTAACTGGCCGCCAGCTGTAACTCAGCGTTGCGACATGCCGGTGATCGGACCGTCTGCCGGGGCGGCCGTGGCTTCCCCAAAGATCATGCGGTGTCCGCGGGCGGTGTCCATGTATTCGCGGACCCGGTGGATGAGGCCGTCTTGGAGCTCGAAGACCAAGCAATAGTCGTTGGTGTAGTGGTTGCCGTTGGCCAGCGTCGCCGTCATGGTTTCCTCCACGATCACTCGGTCGCCGTCTGCGTGGAGGCCGTGGAATGTGACCGCGACATCGCGCACGAACAACCGGAGGAAGTCCTCGGCAAGAAAGCGCGCGATGGCTTCCCTGCCGACCATGTGGCTCGGGCCGTCCAGCGCGATCGCGGTGGCGTTCCCCGGCGGAGCCAGCCACTCGGCGTCCTCGGTGAAGACCGCGGCGATCCGGTCGGCGTCGTGACTTGCGAACGCCTGCCATGCCGCCTGGACGATGGCTCGACTGTCGTGTGACATGTCGAGACACTAGGCAGGATGCCAGACGAAGGGCTAGCGGTTTTCCGCCGTCATCACCGACTACTGTCCGTGAACCCGGAACTGGCCGTCCGCGGGGAATTCCAACTGGCCACTGTCAGACGGTTTCATGCGTTGCGTGACAAGGTCTACCTGAAAGCCCGGGTCGAGCAGGTGCTGCGCAGCGCCACCGACGTCGATTCGGACTTCTGCAAGGTCCTCAAGCGAGTCCTGGCGCGAAACACGATCGACGCCGGTGCGTACGACAACGAGTCGACGTCGCTCTCCGCCGCCGGCAACGCGGGCGCCGCACTTGGCTCGCTCAGTATCCCGGCGCCACCACCCGCCAACGCGAGCCCAGCCCAGAACGCCGCTTGGTGGGCCAGCCTGTCCGAGGCGCAACGGCAGCGCTTCACCAACGACTACCCGCAACTGTCGGCAACCGCGACGGTGTGCCGCGAAGTATCGCGACCTTGCCAACCGCCACCTGCTCGAGCAGAGCAAGCAAGAGCTCCAGACTCAGCTGGCCGCCGCCAGGGAGAACAACCCCTGGTACAAAGACCTCGTCGGCCTTGAGGACTCCGAGATCGGGGAATTGGAGGCGAAACTCGCATCGGTGAACGAGCTGGACGCGCTGCTGAACGATCCTGCTCGCCCGGATCGCCACCTGCTCGAGCTGGACCTTTCGAAATCACGTGCCGAAGCAGCGGTCGCGAACGGGGACGTCGACACCGCCGATCACGTAGCGGTGTTCACTCCCGCCAGGTGACTGTCGCGTCAAAGTGGCATGAACCATCCGCCGCATCGCCGCACGCGCGGAATCAGGCCGTCGAAAATCGGGTCCGGCAACGCACCCGAGCGAGTCCACGGAACCGACATCCGAGCTCCACACCTCACCGAGGCCACCCCGTCGGAGACAACTGCCGAAGGCTGATCAGCAGATCGGGCCCAGCTACCCACCCCTCGCGCAGAGCGTGGGTGAAGCCTGCGCCCGCGCCCCACAGATCCCGGACGGTCGTCACACCCCGGGTCAGCAACCGGCGAAGTGTCGGCACCGCTTCCAGGATCCGGGTGCTGCGGCAGCGACTCCTGGCGATGGGCAGCGGCATACGCGTGGCAATCGATGAACCCGGGAACGAGCAGGCCGCCTCGACAGTCGACCTGGTCGGGGCGCTCCACATCGGGCCCAACAGCCGCGATCCGCGCGTCGAGCACAAGCACGTCGGCACGGTCGATCACGGCGCTGCCCGGGTGGAAAACCATCGCTCCCGTTAGTGCCGTGGCCGCCACGCCCCCACCGTGCCGGACAAGCCATGCCCGGCACGGCGGCTTCCCGGCTCAGCGGCGGGCGTGGCGTTCGGCCGTGCGGCGCAACCTGTTGTAGGCGCCGGCCAGTCCCATGGCCTTGCGCGCTTCGAACACCACTTGCCGCACAACCTGGCGGGTGCGTTCGGTGCCGGTGACGACGATCTCTTCGACCAGGCCCGACTGCTGCTCGTAGCGATTCCGGCGCTCCCGCATCGGGTCGAGGAACCGGTTGAGCGCGGCCGCCAGCGCCTGCTTCACCTCGACGTCGCCGACCCGACCTTCCCGGTAGCGCGCCTCCAACTCGGCGACCTGGGCGTGGTCATCGTTGAAGGCGCGGTGGTACTCGAACACCGGGTTGCCCTCCACCCGGCCGGGCACGTCGGGGCGGATCCGGTTGGGGTCGGTGAACATGCCCGCGACCTTGCGGCGGACGTCGTCGGCACTGTCCGATAGGTAGATCGCGTTGTCGAGCGATTTGCTCATCTTCGCTCGGCCGTCGGTGCCGATGAGACTGGTGACGTCGCTGCGCACCAGTTCCGGCACCGGGAAGGTCTCGCCGTAGAGGTGGTTGAACCGGCGCGCGATCTCCCGTGTCACCTCGACGTGTGCGTGGTTGTCCTGCCCAACGGGCACGGCGTGGGCTTTCACGCAGAGGATGTCGGCGGCTTGCAAGACCGGGTACCCCAGCAGTGCGTAGGACATTTCGGCCTCGCCCGCGGCGCGGCTCATCTCCTTGAGACTGGGGACACGTTGCAGCCGCGGCACGGTCACCAGGCTTTGCAGCAACGTATTCAACTCTGCGACCTCCCCGATGGCCGACTGCAGGTAGAAGGTCGCGCGTGCCGGGTCGATACCGGCCGCCAGCGCGTCGAGCACCTGCTCGCGTACGTTCCCCGTTACCCGCGCGATGTCATCGGCGCGGTTGGCGGTGGTCAGCATGTGCAGGTCGGCAAGGATCAGGAACGTCTCGTAGCGATGCTGTAGCCGCACCCGATTCGCCAGGCTGCCGACGTAGTGCCCGAGATGCAGCTTGCCGGTCGGGCGGTCGCCGGTGAGCATGCGTTGCGTGGTCATGGAATCCCTCTCGTCAGCGAACCGCCCGAGAGGTCATGCCCACATCAGAAAGGCCGCCTCGTGGGCGGCCTTCTCGTTACCTGGTGCGCAAGGTCAGAGCCGCCGGGAGGCGGCCCACCACATGCTTGGACATGTACGCACAGAATGGAACATAGCACGGCGATCGCCAAGGACCCACGTCGTGCCTCGCACACAACGAATCGAAAGGCGCGGATGCTCATCGAGAGCCTGGCGACCCGTCCCGACCTGCTCGACCCTGCCCTGGAACTCGGCGACATCGGTGCCGAGTTCATGCGGCACGATCCGGTCGCCGACCTGACCCGCGCCGCCAGGCTGGCAACACGATGGCCCGAGTATTTCCTCGTGCTGCTCGACGACGGCGTGCCGGTCGCCAGGGCCGTCGGTGTCCCGCTGGCGTTTCCCACCGGCGAACGAGGCGAGTTGCCTGACCACGGGTGGGACGGCGCCATTCTGTGGGCGTTCGAGGACGCCGTCGACGGACGTGCTCCCACCACACTTGTCGCGCTGGACGTCCAGGTCGCGGCCGAGCACCGGGGGCGGGGGATCGCCGCGCGTGCGCTCGCGGCGCTTCGCACCAACGCTCGCGAGCACGGACTGGCTCGTCTCGCGATTCCGGTGCGGCCCACGCAGAAGCAGGACCGGCCCGACGAAACCATGGCGGACTACCTGCTTCGCCGCCGCGCGGACGGCTACTCCGCCGACGCCTGGTTGCGCACGCACGAGCGAGTCGGAGGCAGGTTCGTCAAGGTCGCACCATTCGCGATGACGATTACCGGCACCCTGCGTCAGTGGGAGGAATGGACCGGGAAGGTGCTTCGACCCGGTCCCAACGTCGTCGACGGTGCGCTCGTCCCCGTCGTGGCGAATGTGGAACAGGACATCGGCGTCTATGTCGAGCCGAATGTATGGTTCGAACACTGTCCATAGGTCACCTCGCCTTGCGTGCCAGGAGGAAGCACTGCGGGGAAAGTTCCCTGAACTCGCCTTCCTCGTCGGGTTGCCGTACCAGCCGGGCATGTTCCCGCAAACTGGTTTGCCCCAGCAGTTCGGCCACGTGATCGGGTTGCCGGGGATGGAAGTCGAGTAGGACCGGGTGACCACCGACCTCGGTGCGGTGCACCACCTCGTCGCCCACCGCGAACGCGAGTTGCAGGTATCCGCCGGGCGCCAGCACCCGGCTGAACCCGGCGAGCACCTCCGGCAGGTGCTCGTCTGGCACGTGAATGATCGAATACCACGCGACGATGCCACCGAGGCTGCCGTCCTCGATGTCCAGCGCGGTCATCGAACCTTCCCGAAACCGCAGGTGGGGGTGTCCGCGCCGAGCCTGCTCGACCATCCCCGGCGAGAGATCGATCCCGGACACCGACAGCCCCAGGTCATGCAGGTGCGCCGCGATCCGCCCTGGCCCGCAGCCGACATCGACGACCGCGCCCGCTCGCTGTGCCCGCACCAGTTCGGCGAAGACCGCGAGTACCGCGCGATCGAAGGGTTTGACGGCCAACTCGTCGGCGAATCGATCGGCATAGTCGGCCGCGAGAACGTCGTACGCCGCGCGGGTACGCGAGGCGAAGTGGGGTTGCCGGTCCACGCGCTCAGCCAATCCTCGGCGGCACATCACGATCCGAGCGGGCGATGATCTCATCGATCACCGAGCTCTTCGCCTCGGCGTAGTAGTTGATGTCGCGCCACTGCCGCCGCACCAGTTCGCGTTTGACGGCGGCATAGCGCTCGCGGTCGGATTCGCTGGCCCGCAGCCGGTCGCGAAACGCGAGGTAACGATGCACCTCGGCACGGTCGGGCGGGTAGCAGTGCAGGTTCACAGGCTCCTCCGGGTCACCGATGCGCAGGCAGCGGTGTCGCGGCTCGCGCACCCGCAGGTCGTAACCCAGTCGCTCCAGGTCGGGCAGGTACGCCCGCTCGTCGTCCGGGTCGTCGATGCCGAGCACGATGTCGACGATCGGCTTCGCCACCAACCCCGGTACCGACGTGGACCCGATGTGCTCGACAAGCCGCGCCCGGTCGCCAAGGGCACGGCGAAGCTCGGCAGCGCGCAGCTCGAACCGTTCCTGCCAGACAGGGTTGTAGTCGACCATGGTGACGCGGGTGGGGCACGAGCCCGCGAACGAGCTTGGCGGACAGTGTGTCGTCGTTGAGTGCCCCTGACATCTGTCACTCCATCACACGGTCGAGTGGGGCCGATGGTCCACCCAAACGCTGTCACGCGCCTCTGCTTTCACCCACAACAGCGAACGAGGTTGAAAGTGGCACAGGACAAGTCAGGCGAGACGGGACGAGACGATGTCCGATCAAGCGCAAAACCAGACACCAGCGAACAATCCCAAGAGCAACGGCCGTCGCAAGTGGCCATGGCTTCTCGGAGGACTAGCCATCATCTTCGCCGTCACGATCAGTTGTTCCGACGATCAGCAGGCGGCCACGAACAACAACGGCTCTGACACGACCGCTCAGAACGAGCAACCGCAGCAGCAGGCACCACCGGAGCAGGAGCAGGCGGAGGCCGGGATCGGCCAGCCGGTTCGCGACGGCAAGTTCGAGTTCACCGTCGAGGGTATCGAGCGGGCCTCGAGCGTCGGCGACGACGCCGTCATGACCGAGGAAGCTCAGGGTGAGTTCGCCATCCTGACGGTGACCGTCGAGAACATCGGCAACGAGGCACAACCGCTGTCCGACGCGGACCAGTACGTGTACGACGCCTCGGGGCGCCAGTACTCGACCGACAGCATGGCGGCCCTGTCGATCATGGGTAACGACGTGCTGTTCAACCCGATCAACCCGGGCAACTCCGTGACGGGCAAGCTGGTGTTCGACGTGCCACCCGGCACCGAACTCACCAGCGCGGAATTGCACGACTCCGCGTTCAGCAACGGCGTGACGGTCAGTCTCGAATGACGCCTGTTCCCGGAACTGGCCGGGCCCGCTCAGCGAATGATCGACACGATTTCGCACGCGGCCTCGGCCAGTTCCCGGTCACCGTCGAGCCTGCCACGGCTGATCGCCGTCGATGGCTCGATGGTCCGCGTGCACAACCGCCACGCAGTGTCGGCAGCCAACTCGACCTCGGCCGCGACCGGTCCCGGCAACGAGGCATCGAGCGACCACCCTTCGCCGGTCTCCGTGACCACCCAGGTCGATCCGGCCGCGCCGTCGATGGTCAGCCGAAACCGCGTGCCCTCTGGCCGACTCACCCCACGCAGCGTGAACGGCAACGCCCGCGCGAACGTGTCCAGCACCAGGCTGAGCGCTTCCACCTCGTTCGATACCGGTTGCCCCACCGCCTCACGGATCTGCTGGCGGTGAACCCAGTACTCGGTGAAGTCCCTGGCCCGGTCCAGCCACATCGGGGCCGGGTCCGCACCGGCCCACGAAACCGGCGTGCCGTACTCGCCGGGCTCGACAACCGACCACAGCCGCGCAACCTGCTCACCGGTGAACTCGAGGCTGTCCAGCAGGCACCGGGGACTGAACCGCACGCACGCGTCCACCCACTCCTGGTTCAGCCGGTGAATGAACGTCGCGAACGGCTCGTCCTGGCGTGGCCCCGCTCCCGCGTCGTAGCCGTCCCTGGTCCGACCGAGGCGGCCGTAGTCGTCGCCGAGCAGGTGCGCGGCCAGATCCTTGACCGTCCACCCCGGCAGGGCGGGCAGCTCCCACTGCTCGGGGGCCAGGCCTCGCAGGTCGGTCAGTAGCGCCTGGCGTTCGGGCGCGAACGCGGTCCTGGCGTCGATGGGATCGCCAAGCCAGGAAAACTCACCCATTCCCCGGGTCTAGCAGCCCGGTAGCGGCGCGACAACGGGAATTCCCGCGTACCCGCCGGATGGCGGCACCCGCGATCGGCTCTCTGCCAGGTGCCTACTCCGCGATCTGCTCGCGCAGGCGCTCCTCCTGCTCCCGAAGCTCCGGGGTGAACTCCTCGCCGAAGTCGTCGGCCTCGAAGATCCGCCGCAGCTCCAGTTCCACCTCGCCGTTGCCGTCGAGGGAGGGCCAGCGCTTGACCCACTCGAGCGCTTCCTCGTAGGACTCGACCTCGATGATCGTGAAGCCCGCGATCAGTTCTTTGGTCTCGGTGAACGGCCCGTCGACCACGTGCGGCTTACCACCGGAGAACTTGACCTTCGCGCCCTTGGCACTTGGCTGAAGCCCCTCACCCGCGCGCAGTACTCCCGCCTCGGCGAGTTCGGCGTTGTAGGCGCCCATCGCCTCGAGCAGCTCCTGGCTGGGGAGCACCCCCGCCTCGGTCTCCTCGTCGGCCTTTCTGATGATCATGAATCGCACTTCGCCCTACTTTCCCTTGGAGTCAGCAGCCCAGCCTAGGAACCGAGCGCGACTGCTGCGGCCGGGGTTTCTGTCGGTCGTCGATGCGAACATATGTTCGTGTTGAGCGAGGGGCCGATACTGCACGCGGACCTCGACGCGTTCTACGCGTCGGTCGAGCAGCGTGATGATCCTCTCCTGCGCGGGCGGCCCGTCATCGTGGGTGGCGGCGTGGTGCTCGCGGCCAGCTACGAAGCGAAGGCATACGGCATCCGCACGGCCATGGGAGGCAGGCAGGCCATGCGGCTGTGCCCGGCGGCCGTTGTGGTGCCACCTCGCATGTCGGCCTACTCCGAAGCGAGCAAGGCGGTGTTCGAGGTCTTCAAGGACACCACACCGATCGTCGAGGGCATCTCGATCGACGAGGCGTTCTTGGATGTCGGCGGACTCGCCCGGATCTCCGGCACGCCGGCACAGATCGCCGCGCGGCTGCGGCGCGAGGTGGCCGACCGGGTGGGGCTGGCGATCACCGTCGGCGTAGCACGCACCAAGTTCCTGGCAAAGGTCGCCAGCGGCGTGGCCAAGCCGGACGGCCTGCTGGTCGTGCCACCCGATGCGGAACTGGACTTCTTACACCCACTGCCGGTCGAGCGACTATGGGGAGTCGGGCGGGTCACAGCTGGCAAGCTGAGGGAGCGGGGCATCACCACCGTGGGGCAGGTCGCCGAGTTGGGCGAACCCGCGCTGGTCGCGATGCTCGGCCGCGCGAGCGGGCGCCACCTGCACGCGCTGGCGCACAACCGCGACCCCCGGCCCGTGCACGTCGGCCGCCGCAGGCGCTCGATGGGCGCGCAGCGCGCGCTCGGCCGAAGATCGCGGTCGGCCGCAGAACTGGACGCCGACCTGACCGCGCTCGTCGACCGTCTCACCAGGCGGTTGCGTGCGGCGGCGCGGGTCTGTCGCACCGTTGTACTGCGGCTGCGCTTCGCCGACTACACACGGGTGACCCGCTCGCACACCATGGCGGAGCCCACCGCGAACACCGAGCCGATCCTCGCCACCGCACGCGGACTGCTTTCCTCGGCGATGCCGATGATCGACGCGAACGGTCTCACCCTCATCGGGGTAGCGCTGACGAACCTGCACACCGAGGGTGCCGTGCAACTCATGCTGCCCTTCGACGAAGCCGCCGCCGGAACTCTCGACGCCACGCTCGACTCGGTACGTGACCGGTTCGGCTCGGCCGCCGTCACCCGTGCCGCACTGCTCGGTCGCGCTCAAGGCATAGCGATGCCGCTGCTGCCGGATTGAAGGAGAATCGACCCATGGGGGAAGCAGCGACGTTGCCCAACTCGGTCCAACTACCTGACGGCGCGTGGGTACGCGGGCGCGGACTACGCAGGCCCGTCCAGGGCGGACCCACACCGGACTACGGGTTGTACCTCGGCGGCACGAGGCTACGTCGCAGGCACGAGGATTCACTGCACTGGCCGCATGACTGGGTGCACTGGCCGGACGGCTGGCTGCCCACCGACTGGCAGAGCGCCGCGGACAGCCTGGTCCGGCTGCACGAGCGGGCGCTGGCGGGCGAATCCGTGGAGATCGCCTGCCACGGGGGTCTGGGGAGGACGGGAACCGCCGTGGCATGCCTGGTCACTCTGTGCGGGCTGACTCCTGGCGCAGCGGCGCGCTGGGCCCGCGAGCACTACAACCGGCGAGCGGTCGAACTGCCGTGGCAACGGCTGTGGATTCACTGGTTCGCCAAGCGAAGCCGTGCGGCCCGTTGAAAGCGCCCACAAAGTGCCCAAAACGGCTCAGCCGTCTCTGGCCTTACGCAGCCGCGCGGGGGCCCTGCCAAACCACGCCTGCTCGACGAGTTCGGCGAGTTGTTCGTGATCGACCCGATCCAGATCCACCAGAATCACGCCGTATCCGTCGTAGTGCGGCGTGGTGTAGAACGCCGGGTCACCGGAGGCGAGCAGAGCGGCCTTCTCGTCGAGACCGCAAAGCAGCACGAGCCCGCCCTCCGCTTCGGTGCGCAGTCGCGCGAAGCCCTTGCCCGCTACTTTCAATCCCGGCGTTCCGTACCAGGTCGACTCCTGCACCTGCGGCAGCGTCCGCCCGATAGCCACGACATCGTCCCAGGTCGGCATGGGTCCATTGTCGTAGAGGCTGTCGCGCCGGTCTTGCAGGAATGCCGGACCGCGGTATCAGTTCGGTGGAAACCGGTCGAGGTTCGCGTGCAGCCGGGCGGGCACGAACGGGTCCGGCTCGCCGAGCCGGGCCAACCGTGCCCTGCGTTGCTTGGCGTGGCGGCGCGCTGCCCGCTGGTCCTCGTACCCGACGGTGATCGCGGCGGCGACGAGCAGCAGGCCCGCCAGGCAGATGACAACGACGAGGTACACGCCATCCCCCTTGATGCCGTCCTTGTGTAGCAGATCACAAATACTACGCAATGTCGGACGGCGACGCCACCGTCGCTGGTCGGCGCGGCGATACCGGTTTTCGCACGCACCCGGCTGCCTACCGCGCCCGGTGGGGGCACACTGCTTGGCATGGCCGTGCAAGCACTCGACGACGTGATCGACTACGGCTTGCGGGTGCTGTTCTGCGGTATCAACCCCAGCGTTCGCTCCGGCGCCACCGGCCATCACTTCGCCCACCCGGCGAACCGGTTCTGGTCGACCCTGCACCGCAGCGGTTTCACCCCGCGCAAGCTCCAGCCGAGCGAGCAGTTCGCACTGCTGGACTACGGCCTTGGCGTCACAAACCTCGTCGACCGGGTCACCGTCCGTGCCAACGAGCTGACCAAGGAAGAGTTGAAGCAGGGTGGCGAACGGCTGACCGCCAAGGTCGCGCGGTATCGCCCGCGCTGGCTGGCGATGGTCGGACTCACCGCGTACCGTGCGGCCTTCGGGAGACCGTCCGCCGTGGTTGGAGCGCAGGCGGAGAAGGTCAGCGGTGTGCCCGTATGGCTACTGCCCAACCCGAGCGGGCTGAACGCCCACTGGACCCCGGCCGGTCTCGCCGAGGAGTACGCCCGGCTGCGGGTCGCCGCGTCGTGACGCTCGATCGCGCGACGCCGCACGGCAAGGAGAAGTGCAGACCGACGAGCGCGACCCGATGCGGCCCGAATTCGGCGTCATGGATTAATGAGCAGGTCGCCAACCGGCCAGGTGGTTGAGACCGAGCGGTCCAGACAGAGGGAGGCGGACCGACCACCGCGACAGCAAGGCCCAAGGCGGCGAGCGAGCACACCTCGGGGGAGAGTGTGCGGGAGAGGGAGAGCGGATGGCGCACAGCATCGAAAGGGGCAGAACCGGCCCCGGCACGGCGGGCGGCCGCGTGTTGACCGTCGCGGCACTGGACTCGGTTCCCGTTTATCGGGAAGGACTCAACGCGGTGGTGAGCCGCACCCCGGGGCTACGTTGGGTCGGACACGCGGCAACGCAGCACGCATCCATGCAACTGTGCGAACAACTGCATCCGAATATCGTCGCTGTGGACTCCGGCCTCGACCCGCAGGGCCACCTGATCCGGCTGCTCAGCGACGGACACCCGATGATGATCATCGTCGTGCTGCTGCGGCAGGCACATGTCGGCGCGACCTTTATCTCCGCGATGCTATCGGCGGGAGCACACGGGGTCGTGCCGAGAGACGCCGACCCTCGGCGCCTCGGTGAGGCGCTGCGGAAGGCGTTCGTCGACAGGCGCTACACCGACCCTTCGCTCGCACCGTTGCTTGCCCGGCAGCGGCACACGACTGGCGGCGACGGCAGGGTGGGTGCCGACACGCACCGGCCGAGGATGCCGTTGTCCCGGCGTGAATACCAGGTGCTGCAACTGGTCGCGGAGGGACTGGAGAACGCGGCCATCGCGAAGACGCTCTTCCTGTCCGTGGAAACCGTGCGCACGCACGTGAAGAGCATCTTGCGCAAGCTCTCGGCGCGGGACCGTACACATGCGGTGAGCAAGGCGTTCCGCTCCGGCATTCTCGTCGCGCGTGCCGAGGGGTCACCGCCCGGCGAGGGAGCACCTCCCGGCGAGGGCGAGGCGCCACCCGCGGCGGTGGGTAACACGATCGCCTGACTCACCCATGGCGATCGCTTCGTCACAAACCGGCCCGTCACCTTGCCGCCAGTTACTAGCAGGTAATATGCTGTATGTTACCGGCCAGTAGGGCAGTGATGTCCGCCGAACTACCCCGTACGGAGTGACGACATGGGCCACTACAAGAGCAACGTCCGAGACCTGGAGTTCAACCTCTTCGAGGTGCTCGGCGTGCAGGAGCGTCTCGGCAAGGGCGTGCTGGCGGAGTCGGACGCCGACACCGCGCGCGGCGTGCTGACCGAGCTCAACAACCTGGCCGTCGGCCCGCTGGCCGAGTCGTTCGTCGACGCCGACCGCAACCCACCGGTCTACGACCCGAAGACCTTCTCCGCGACCCTGCCGGAGTCGTTCAAGAAGAGCTACCAGGCGCTGTGGGACGGCGAGTGGTGGCGGATCGGCCTCACCAACGAGCTCGGCGGCTTCGGCCTGCCTCCCACCGTGCAGTGGGCCGCCTCCGAGCTGATCCTTGGCGCGAACCCGGCGCTGTTCATGTACATGGCGGGCCCGAACTTCGCGATGATCCTCGACAAGAACGGCACCGAGGAGCAGAAGCGCTGGGCCCGCATCATGATCGAGCGCGCGTGGGGCGCGACGATGGTGCTGACCGAGCCGGACGCGGGCTCCGATGTCGGCGCGGGCCGCACCAAGGCGGTGTTGCAGGAGGACGGTTCCTGGCACCTCGACGGCGTCAAGCGGTTCATCACCTCCGCCGACCAGGACATGACCGAGAACATCATGCACCTGGCGCTCGCCCGCCCCGAGGGTCCCGGCATCGAGCCGAAGCCCGGCACCAAGGGGCTGTCGCTGTTCCTGGTGCCGAAGTTCCACTTCGACACCGAGACCGGCGAACTCGGTGAGCGCAACGGCGCCTTCGTCACCAACGTCGAGCACAAGATGGGCCTGAAGGTCTCCACCACCTGCGAGCTGACCTTCGGCCAGCACGGAACGCCCGCTAAGGGCTGGCTGCTGGGCGAGGTGCATGACGGCATCGCACAGATGTTCCAGGTGATCGAGTACGCCAGGATGATGGTCGGTACCAAGGCCATCGCGACGCTGTCCACCGGCTACCTCAACGCGCTGGAGTACGCCAAGGAGCGGGTACAGGGCGCCGACCTCACGCAGATGCTGGACAAGACCGCGCCTCGCGTGACGATCACCCACCACCCCGATGTGCGCCGGTCGCTGATGACGCAGAAGGCCTACGCGGAAGGCCTGCGTGCGGTGTACCTCTACACCGCGTCGTTGCAGGACCAGATCTGGACCGGTGAGGGTGACGAGGAGTCGCAGGAGCTGGCGGAGCGGGTCAACGACCTGCTACTGCCCATCGTCAAGGGCGTCGGCTCCGAGCGCGCCACCGAACAACTCGTGCAGTCACTGCAGACGCTCGGCGGCTCCGGGTTCCTGCAGGACTACCCGATCGAGCAGTACATCCGCGACTCCAAGATCGACTCGCTGTACGAGGGCACCACGGCCATCCAGTCGATGGACTTCTTCTTCCGCAAGATCGTCCGCGACAAGGGAAAGGCCCTCACCTACCTTGCCGGTGAGATCACGAAGTTCATCGAGTCCGAGGCGGGTAACGGCAGGCTGAAGAACGAGCGCGCGTTGCTCAAGCAGGCACTCGACGACGTGCAGGGCATGCTCGGCGCGATGATCGGCTACCTGACCGCGTCGCAGGACGACCCGAAGAGTGTCTACAAGGTCGGGCAGCACACCGTGAGGCTGCTCATGTCCGCGGGTGATCTGCTCGTCGGGTGGCAACTGCTGCGGCAGGCCGAGGTGGCGATGACCAAGCTCGACGCCGACCCCGCCGCGAAGGATGTGCCGTTCTACCAGGGCAAGGTGGCCGTGGCGACGTTCTTCGCCAAGAACGTGCTGCCCGAACTCACCGCCCGCAGGGCCATCGTCGAGGCCGCCGACAACGACCTGATGGAGATCGACGAAGCGGCGTTCTGACGTCCGCGAACCGAATGCCGAGGCCGCCGGGGTTGGTCTACCCCGGCGGCCTCGGCATTATGGGAGTGATTACGGCCCCGCCGTCCGGGTAACCCGATCAGGTCGTTACCGGCGAACAGGAGTGAAGCAATGGCTGTCACGGGGATAATTTCGGCGATCCTGATCGGGCTCATAATCGGCGCGCTCGCCCGGCTGGTTCTCCCCGGCAAGCAAGGGATCCCTATCTGGCTGACCATCCTTGTGGGGATCGGTGCGGCGTTCCTCGGCACCGCCATAGCTCGCGGACTCGGTTACGCGGACACAAGCGGCTGGGACTGGTTGGAGTTCCTGACCCAACTCGTCGTCGCGGCCATCGGGGTGTCGATAGCCGCTGGCGTCTACCCGAAGAAGAGCGTCCGAAGGTAGCTGGAACAGACCGGTGGCGGAGGTGCCCACGCACCTCCGCCACCGCGTTTTCGGACCTCAACGGACGCAGAACTCGGGGGCTGGAGCGGGGGACTCGCGGGCGGGAGCGGGGGACTCGCGGGCGGCGCGGACCCTCGGGTTACAGGTACAGGCCCGTGCCGTGCTCCGTTCGCTCGCTGGCGACCGCGTGGATGTCGCGCTCGCGCAGCACCAGGTAGGAGGTGCCCTGGACCTCGACCTCCAGTTGCTCCTCCGCGTTGAACAGCACTCGGTCGCCGACCTTGACGTTGCGCACGTTGTTTCCCACGCCAAGCACGTTGCCCCACGAAAGGCGCCGCGCCACCTGCGCCGTCGCCGGAATCACGATGCCGCCAGTGCTGCGCCGCTCCCCGTCGTCCTGCGGGATGCGAACGAGCACCCGGTCGTGCAGCATCTGGATCTCGAGCTTCGCGTCCGTTTGCAGCGGACCGGCGTTGCCGGCGGTGTTGGGTTCTGACACGCGATTCATGCTACGTCGGCGAACTGGAGCACATCGCGCGGTGGCCACCGCGGCTACGCGCGCGAGTGCTCGGGGGAACCTGCCAGCATCAGCCGCAGGTTGTCGTCACCGTCGGGATCGAGCCGCACCGGCACTCCCCAGTCCTGCCTGGTGACCCGGCACACCGGGTGCTCGGCGCCCTCGTCGCAGCTCGCGGCCTGCGCCACCACGTGCAGCACGCCTTCCCTTGGTTTCTGGGCAAGCGTGATGGTGCGCGTGAGGTCGGTGCCGCTGCCACCGCCGTCGGCGATCAGGTCGGGAGGCGACGCGGTGACCTCGAGGCGAGTGGCCGGTCCGAATCGGTCGTCCAGCTTCTCGCCCGGCGCGGGCACGAAGACGACGGAGAAGTCGAGTTCACCCGGTGCCAGCACGGTGGCAGGCCGGCGCACCTGGAGTTCCTCGCCTTCCACCTGGCCCGGCTCGGCTACCCCGAGCAGTCGTAGCCGGTGTGCCGCCGATTCGACCACCAGCATGCCGATGTCGGTGCTGGCGAACCCGGACGGTTCGGCCAGACCACTCATGAGCGTGGACACTTCGCCGCTGGCGGGGTCGTACCGGCGCACGGCTCCGTTGTAGGTGTCGGCAACCGCCACCGCGCCGTCCGGCAACACGGCCACGCCGAGTGGATGCTGCAACAGCGCCTGCCCGGCGTGCCCATCCCGGTGCCCGAAGGAGAACAGGTCACTGCCCACGGCGGTGTGCACGGTGTACTCGCCCTCACCATCGCCAGCGCCGTCCCGCTCCAGCCAGCGCAGCGCCGAGGTCTCCGCGTCGACCAGCCAGAGCCGGTCACCACGAGCCGCCAGCCCGGACGGCTGTGCGAGCAGCGCCTCGGCGGCGGGGCCGTCCCGCAACCCCTCCACCGTCGTGCCAGCCAAGCGGCGCACGTTCCGCCCAACCGGGTCGAACAGGCTCAGCGTGTGGTTGCCCGCCATAGCGACCGCGACGCCGCCCGCCGCTTGCCACCACCGAACGTCCCACGGGCTGGTGAGCGCCACTTCCAGCGCTGTACCGGTGTCCGCACCGTCGCGCCACTGCTGACCGGTGCCCGCGATCGTGGTGACGGCGCCGGTGCGCAGATCGACCCCGCGCAGCAGGTGATTGCCCGTGTCAGCGACCACCAGGTGGTAGCCCACCCGCTCGGCGACCTCTGTCGGCAGCAACGTCAGCCCCGACGGTTCGGCGAAGGCCGCCACGTCGAACGCGCCGTCGGCGTGACCACGCACCCCGCTGCCGAAGCGCCGTACCAGTGTTTCCGCGTCCGAGGCGAATTCCGCGATCGAATGCTGGGCGGTGTCGGCCACCAGCACCCGGCCCTCGGCGGTGACGACGGCCTTGGCGGGGAAGCGCAACCCGCTGCCTGGCCGCTGTCCGGTCTGCTCGGTCTGCTCGGTCTGCCCGGTGTCCCCAGCTTCGTCGGTCGGCTCGGCCTGCTGCCCGGAGCTCACGGCGCCGTCGCCAGAACCATCACCCTCCTCTGCTGCGCCCGACTCACCGTCTCGGCGCAGCGTGCCCTTCGCCTCGTGGATGCCGACCAGGTCGTTGAGAACCCGGCGCAGGGCCTCGGCGTGGCCCTCGCCCGCGGCGACGTGCACAACGTAACCCTCCGGGTCCACCACGACGAGCGTCGGCCACGCCTTGACGGCGTACTGCTGCCACGTCGTCATGTCCGGGTCGTTGAGAACCGGATGCCGCACGCCGTAGCGCTCGACGGCCGCGCGAATCGCATCCTGCTCGCCCTCGTGGGAGAACTTCGGCGAGTGCACACCGATGGTGACGAGCACGTCGCGGAACTCGTCCTCGATCGGACGCAGCTCATCGAGCACATGCAGGCAGTTGATGCAGCCGGAGGTGAAGAAGTCGAGCAACACGATTCGGCCGCGCAGCGACGACAGCTCGATGCCCTTACCGTCCGTGTTCAACCAGCGGTCACCGGTCAGCTCCGGTGCGCGTACGCGCGATTGTGTATTCAGTGCGCTCACGGTTCTAGTGAACGCGACTCCTGCCACGCTGCGTCCTAGCGGGGCCGTCATGCCACCCGGAAGGGCGATCCGGTGTCACTTGTCAGCGGCTGTCCGGGTTGGCCCGCCCGCGGGCTCGGTAAGGGTGACCGTTGGAGCCCTTGTACCGGTCTGCCAAAGCTTCAGCGTGGCCGGTGCCTGCTGCTTCTCTTCCGCGCAAGCGCTGGCCGACCCGGCAAGGAGCAGTGCGGCGACGATCGAGGCGGCGAGTCTCATGAGGTGCCCGTGCTCTGGCTAGGGGATTGTCACGACACCTCCCCATCGCCACCCGGCGTCGCCACGTTACGACTCGACGCGTTCCTTGAGCCCGCGCAGCGTCGCGGCGATGTTGCGTTCGTTGGCCGACGCCCTGTCCCGCACGCCGCTGATCGGGCCGGTGAGGGTGCGCAACCAGCCTGCCCTGCGATCCCAGGTGCTCTCGGTGACCAGGCAACCGTTGTCGGTCTGCTCGATGTCGTACTGCCACCGGGAAATGGCCAGCGGACCCGCCGAAACGTCGAAGGCGAATCGCTTGCCATCCTCGGCGTCGGTGATGGTGGCGACAGTGCTCCACCTGCGCGGCCCGTTGCGGTTGTAACCCCGGAACCGGGCACCCGGCCACGCACTCCGGACCTGGCCGAGCCACTTGTAACCGGAGTACTCGCCTGACAGTTCGGCAAGCACACCCGGATCGTTGAGTAGTTCGTAGACCTTCTCGGCGGGAGCTTGGATCTCGATCTGGCCGGTGGCGTCGGGGGAGGTGCTTTCGACTGGCATGGCGGCGATCCTAACCACCGCTAATCGCCGTTAACTACCGTTTCGTCGCAGGGTTCTCGTCATACCCGCGGCAACGGTGGTCGCCAGCACCCAACCCATGGCGGTGAACCCTGTGGACACCCATTTGTCCACACCGCCCATGTACCAGCGGCCCTTGTTGCCGAAGTCCGCGATCGGCACGAGCAGGTCCACCGTGTACAGCACGGGGTTCCACTCCAGCCCGGTGTCGTCGGTGTTCACGGCACAGCGGTCACCCGCGACCGCGAACCGTTCGGTGTCGAGCGTGCAGTCGTCTTCGCCCAGCCCGAACCACACGCTCCCCGCGACCAGAAGCAGGAACAGCCACGCCAGCGCGCGCACAGGACGGTAGCCGTACCCGACCATCCAGCGTTGCAGCCAGCTCCACAGCCGCACCCCACCGCCGAGAAAACGGTAGCCGCGCGCAAGTGACTCGTAGCGAAACTGCTGCTTCTTCAGCAGCACCGTGTCCGCGTGTTCCTCGTTGCCGCAGGCCCGCAGCATCGCGGCGAACTGGTCGTAAGGCCCCGGCCGGTAGCCGCGGATGGCGTCGCGCAACAGCGTCAACCGCTCGTCGACGGCTCGGTCGTCGCGAAGCCCGATGGGAGTGCCGAGCGCGTCGTAGCGGAAGTCCTCCAACTCGATGCCGCCCGTGGACCGCCACAACTCGACGGTGTCGCTCAACGTCGCACACCGCGCGCCCCGCAGCAGCACACTGCCCTGCGGCGGGATGGCAGGTCGCAGCGCGAACTCGTCGACGGCGCAGTCGCTCGCATCGAGCGCGATCTGATGCTGCGGCAGGCTGTGCAGGTGAGCGCCGGTCAGGTCGATGCGCCTGCTCACCGACGCGCCGTCCAGCGTGACACCACCCGTCGCCACGAACGGCCGATCGCGGTTGGCGATCAGCTGCACGCTCCTTGCCACCCGCACCGAACGCAGATCCACCGACCAGCTACCTGGCTCGGTGAACTCCGGTTGCGACGCGGCCGAGCCACGCAGGTTGATGCTCCCGCCGACGGTCATGCCCTGCAGCCGCACCGTCCCTGCGATCTCGCAGTCGGTGAGCATCAGGTTGCCCGAAACGCTGCTGCGGCGTGCGGAGATCGCATCCCGCTGCGGGTGCGCGAACTTGCCTCCCCTGATGAACAGGTTGCCGCGAACGGTCACGTCGGCGAGCCGGAACTGGCCCTCGGTACGCAGCCCGCTGCCGTCGATGTCACCGTTGATCTCACTGCCGTCGAGGTGGATGGCGCGGTCGTGGTAGGGCGGTGTCTTGCCGCGGAGCACGCGGACGCTTGCGCCCGCGAGCCGCAACGAGCCGCCGAGGTGTGCGTTGACCATCCGCAGCGTGCCGGTCACCTCGAGCTGGTCGCTCAACTCGATGTTGCCCTCCACCTGCATCCGGTCGGCGATGAGTGCGGGGCGCGGGTCGACGTACCAGTCGCCGGTCTTCCACGCGTCCACCACGATGTCGCCGGTCTGGTCGACTTCCAGCTTGGCGCCACGGAACACGATGTCACCGGCGACCTTGAGGCTCGGCATGAACAGCATGCCCTTGGCGCTGAACCGCCTTCGGCCGGAGCGGGGACCGTAGTTGTCCACTTCGCACAGCAGGCTGCCGCCGACCTGCAGCCCGTTGCCGTTGAGCGCGAAGCCGTCCTTGTTGCGCAGCGTCGCGCCGGAGAAGTTGACGTTGCCGCCCGACCGCAGCCCGGGGATGCGTACCTCGCCAATTGCCTCCAACCGGTAGGCCAGCAGCGCCCCGGTGATCACCAGGCGATCGGCCTGCACCGCCTTCCCTCGCGGATGCACGATCCGGCTCCTGGTAAGCACCACCGAACCCTCGATGACGGCATCGGTGAGGTTCACCGCAGCGTCCGGAAGCCCGCGCTCGGCGTCCTCCGCCCTGCGCACGGTCGTCTCGCTGTCCGGGCGCCCCGAATCCACCTCGACGACGCTGCGGATCAAACGGACGTCGTTGCGGCTGCGAAAGTTGCGGGCCTTCAGGCCGGGAAGCCAGCACTTTCGAAAGACGAGGCCGAGCAGGTTGGCCTCGCGCACGTCCGGCGGCTGCTCGAACCGACATCGCTCGAACCGGAACAGGTAGCCCAGCTCAGCGGCGCGCAGGTCGAGCTTGCCGGTGATGTAGGCGTCCTCCACCTGCACGATCGGCGCGTTGGTCGCCTGCTTGCGCCAGCGCAACAGGCCACCGCTGCCCGGTTCGAGGAACGGGCGCAACAGGTCGGCGGCCTTGACCTCGTAACCGCGGTCCGGGTCGGGCGCGAACGGATCGAACGGAGGGCGCTGCTGCCCCTCCTCACCGTCCGAAGGCAGCTCGTTCCCGCCGCCCGCATCGCGAACAGGCCGGCGAAACGTGGGCACCGCTTCTCCTCCCCCTAGGCGTCGGTGCTGGGCTCCCCCTGCACCCACGAAGCCGATCCTGTCAGATACCGGCCAAGTGCTTGCTGGAGTAGCCCGGGTAGTACGACGGTTCGCTACCGCCCCCCGGTTCCGTCCGCTACTCGTTCACGTGTACCGGATTGAGCACCCGGGAAAGGAAAGACCTGGTGCGTTCCTCCCTCGGGTCGCCGATCACCTGCGCGGGAGGTCCTTCCTCCACGACGGCTCCGTCGTCCATGAACAGCACCTTGTCAGCCACCTCGCGGGCGAACTGCATCTCGTGGGTCACCACGAGCATGGTCATGCCCTCCTCGGCCAACTGCCGCATCACGGCAAGTACGTCGCCGACCAGTTCGGGGTCGAGTGCCGAGGTCGGTTCGTCGAACAACATCACGGCGGGGTCCATGGAAAGCGCCCGCGCGATCGCCACCCGCTGCTGCTGCCCGCCGGAAAGCTGCGCGGGCATCGAACGCTCCTTCTCCGCCAACCCCACCTTGGCCAGGTTCTCCCGCGCGATGCGGTCGGCCTCCGCCTTGTCCCGCTTCAGCACCTTGCGTTGCGCCACCGTCAGGTTCTCCAACACCGAGAGGTGCCCGAACAGGTTGAAGCCCTGGAAGACCATCCCGATGCCACGCCGGGCCCTGTCGATGTCGATGTCGGGATCGGTCAGCTCGTAACCGTTCACCACGACCGTGCCGGAGTTGGGTTCCTCCAGCAGGTTCACGCACCGCAGCAGAGTCGACTTTCCCGAACCGGACGGGCCGATGACGCACACGACCTCGCCCCTGCGCACGCTCATGTCGATGCCCTTGAGCACCCGCAGTGCACCGAACGACTTGTGCAGGTCGCGGACCTCGACGATCACGTCGCTCATCACGCCGTCACCTTCAACCCTTGTTCCTCCTTGCGGCCACTGCCACGTTCCAGGTAGCGCGACAGGTAGCCGAGCGGCACCGTGATGATCAGGTAGCACAACCCGGCGAGCAGGATCGGGGTCAGTGATCCGGTGGCGTTGAGCCCTTCCCTGCCGAACTTCGCCAGCTCGTACTCGTCCCTGGCGAGGCCGAGGAGGTAGATCAGGGACGAGTCCTTGGTCAGCAGGATGAGCTCGTTGGTAAGTGGTGGGAGGATGATCCGGAACGCCTGCGGGATCACCACCGTCATGGTGGTACGTGCCTGCGACATGCCAAGCGAGCGGGCCGCCTCCACCTGCCCGGGTGGGACGGCTTGGATACCCGCGCGCAGTGTCTCGGCGATATAGGCGGAGCCCACGAGGCCGAGCGCTATGGCCGCGGTGGAGTAGATGTCGAAGCGGATGCCGAAGGCCAGTGGAACCCCGTAGCCGAGCGCGATGAAAACGAGCAGCGCCGGAATACCTCTGAAGAACTCGATGTAGCCGGTGGCCAGCCATCGATACGGTCCCACCGACGACAGCTTCATCAGCGCCAGTACGAGCCCGATGCCCAGCCCGAGCGCGAAGCCGAGTGCGGTGTAGACGACGGTGTTGACCAGTGCGTCGGTGAAGATCTCCGGAAGCTGGGTGGCAGCCGCTTCCAGGTTGAAGAACGCGTGGGTGATGGTGCCCCAGTCGGCCAGCACCGCCAGCAGCACCACCGCCACGACGAGCACGCCGTACTGGACGGCGCGGAAGGTCTGGGCGCGCTTGCGCCGCGACATCGCCATGAGTCGGTCTCTCCTACGGAAATGGCGGGGAGACGGCTCGTCGGGTGTTCAGCCCGCCACGCGAGCCCGGCCGAACACCCGCGACCGCCTTCGCGCTACTTGCTCTGCGGCTTGGTTCCGAACCACTTCTCGTAGATCGAGTCGTAGCGGCCGTCCTGCTTCGCGGCCGCCAGCACCTCGTTGACCTTGGACAGCAGCGCGCGGTCGCCCTTTCGCACCGCGATGCCGTACTCCTCGCCGGTTTCGAACTCCGTGGTCACCTCGGTGTCCGGGTTGTCCTTGACGAAGTAGTAGAGCACCGAGTTGTCGTTGATGCCCGCGTCGATCTGGCCGGTCTTCACGGCCGTCTGCAGCAGCGCCAGGTCCTCGTACTGGCGGATGTCGTAGCCGAACTTGTCCTTGTTGTCCTCGGCGTACTTCTCGCCGGTGGTGCCGAGCTGGACGCCGAGCACCTTGCCCTTCAACTGTTCAAGCCCTGTGACGCCGGAGCCCTTCTTGACCAGCAGCGCCTGGTTGGCGTCGAAGTAGCCGTCGGAGAAGTCCATCACCTTCTGCCGCGTGTCCGTGATCGTCATCGCTGCTGCGGCGACGTCACACTGGCCGGTGTCGAACGACGCGCCCGACTCGATGCCCTCGAAGGAGGTGTCGAAGATTTCCTGTTCGACGCCGAGGTCCTTGGCGACGAGGTCGACGAGGTCGACGTCGAAGCCGACCGTCTTGCCGCTCTCGGTGAACTGGAACGGTGGGTAGGGCAGGTGGGTGCAGGTGGTCAGCTTGCCCTCGTTGATCAACGAGATCTCGCCCCCCGCCTCTGTGTCCTGGCCGGGGTTCACCTCCTCCGCACAACCAGCCGCGGTAACGGCGAGTGCGAAGGCAGGGAGCAGAGCGAGCGCCCTCAGGCTGAGTCGACGCGCCACGATGTCACTCCTAGTAGTTCATACTGGCAAGTTCACGTATCGTGCCACTCGCCAGCGGGAAAGTGCAGCCTCCGTTTCGTTACAGCCCGGTTGCGACGTTTGGTGACCCCCGCCGAACGCAGGACTCGCGGGCAGGAGCGGGGGACTCGCGGGTGGGGTCAGCCTTTGGCGTGGGCGTCGAGCAGCATGGCGACCGCTTCGGTGACCCGGCGCGCCTGATCGAGGTGCAACCACTCGTCGGGTACGTGCGCGTTCGAGTCAGGCCCGAGTGCCCCGGTCACCACGAACTGCGCGTCGGGGTACTTCTCGCCGAGGAGCGCCATGAACGGGATCGACCCACCCAGCCCGATGCCGCGCCACGGCTTGCCGAACACCTCGTCGCTACAGCGCCGCAGCACCGCCTCCAGCCACGGCGCCGGCTCCGGTGCGTTCCAGCCGTCCGCGCACTCCGCACCCCCCAACTCAACGGTCGCGCCGTAGGGGACGTCGGTGGTCAGTACCTTCTCGACAGCGGCCAGCGCGGCGGCCGAGTCCGCCGTCGGTGGCAGCCGGAAGCTGAGCGCGAGCGTGGTGGCGTGGCGAAGCACGTTGCCAGCATCGGCGGGTTCGGGCAGCCCGGAGGCGCCGATCACCGACAGCGTGGGCCGCCAGCTGTTGTTCAACACCAGTTCGACCTCGTCGCCGGTGACCGGTCGGGTCTCGTCGTGCAGCGGGAACGCCCCCGCCGCCGCGCCAGGCGCTGTCTCGACTGTGGCCTTGGCCTCCTCGACACGGTTGGCTGGGATCTCGACGTTGCACTCGGCGAGCTTGAGCTCACCCGTCTCCGCGTCCTCGATGCGGTCGAGCAGAGCACGCAGCACCCGGAAGGAGCTCGGCACGACGCCGCTGGCGAGTCCGGAGTGCTGCGCGGAGTCGAGCACCCGCACGGTGACGTGCACCTGCGCGAGACCGCGCAGGCTGGTGGTTAGCCACAGCCGCTCGTAGTCGTTGCCACCCGAGTCCAGGCACACCACCAGCGAGACCCTGCCGAGCCGGTCGGCCAACCGCTCCAGGTACGCGGGCAGATCCGGGCTTCCCGACTCCTCACCGGTCTCCAGCAACACGACGGCCCGCGCGTGCTCGCCGCCCGCGTCCCGCACCGCCTGCAACGCCACCGCGGCCGCGTAGCCGGAGTACCCGTCGTCGGCGGACCCCCTCCCGTAGAGCCGACCGTCGCGCACGACAGGGGTCCATGGCCCCAGCCCCTCCGACCACCCACCCACCGGTGGCTGCTTGTCCAGGTGCCCGTACAGCAACACCGTGCCCGCGTCCTCGCGGCCCGGTGTCGCTGGCACGTCGAGCAGCAGCACCGGGCTGCGGCCGGGCAGCCTCACCACCTCGACGGTGGCTCCGGGGAGGCTCCTGTCCGCCAGCCACGAACGGACGTGCTCGACCGCCGCGTCGAGTTGGCCGGACCGCTGCCAGTCGCTGTCGAAGGCAGGCGAGAGAGCCGGAATCTCCACCAGTCCGGAGAGGCTGGGCAGGACTTCGCGTTCCCACAGGTTGCTGACGGTGCTGGCTACGGTTCGCTGTTCCACAAGGCCATCCTGCCATCGCGGCCAAGGTCACAGTTCCGTTCGCCTCTTGCCTAAGCGCTTAGTCAGCACATACGGTCGCTAGCTATTGTGATCCACACCACGCAAGGTAGCCAATGCTGTCTATCCACAACCTCGAAGTCGTCTACGACGACGTTGTTCTGGTCCTCCGGGGCGTCAGCATGGAGGTGCCCCAAGGGGGCGTCGTCGCGCTACTCGGCGCGAACGGCGCGGGCAAGACCACCCTGCTGCGAGCCGTCACCGGCCTACTCGGGCCACACCGAGGCCGGATCACCAAAGGCACCGTCAGCCTTGACGGAGTGGATATCACCGGTGCCGACCCGGCGGACGTGGTGCGCAAGGGCATCTCGCAGGTGATGGAAGGCAGGCGGATCTTCGCCGAGATCACCGTCGACGAGAACCTGCGCTCGGGGGCCTACACCCGGCGCTCGCGCAGCGAGATCCGCGAGTCCTACGCCCGCGTGCTCGACCTGTTTCCGGTACTCGCGCGCAGGCGCAAGGCCGTGGCGGGCTACCTGTCCGGCGGCGAGCAGCAGATGCTCGCCATCGGCAGGGCGCTGATGGCGCGGCCGAAGCTGTTGTTTCTCGACGAACCCTCACTCGGACTCGCACCAAAACTGGTCGAGCAGGTCCGCGACATCGTGGTTCAGATCAACCAGCAGGGCACCAGCGTGCTGCTGGTTGAGCAGAACGCCGTGATGGCGCTGTCGATCGCGAGCAGCGGCTACGTGCTGGAGACCGGCAAGGTCGTCAAGGACGGCCCCGCCGACCAGCTGCTCGCAGACGAGGACATCCGCGAGTTCTACCTCGGTGCGACCTCCGGCGAGCGCCGCTCGTTCGCCGACGTCAAGACCTACCGGAGGAAGAAGCGATGGAGCGCGTGAGCGAGCTTGCGAGCATGCCGTCGACCGAGCCCGAACCGTTGCTGCGGGTGCAGGACCTGACCTTGCGGTTCGGCGGCGTTACCGCACTCAACGGCGTCAACTTCGACGTGCGGAGGGGCGAACTGTTCGCGGTCATCGGTCCCAACGGAGCGGGAAAGACCTCGATCTTCAACTGCCTCAACAGTGTGTACCGGCCGCAGCAGGGCACGATCACGCTGAACGGTGAGTCGCTGCTAGGCCGCCCGCCCGCGGCGGTTGCCGCCCTCGGGGTGGCGCGCACGTTCCAGAATCTCGGGCTGTTCTCCCACCTCACCCTCGTCGAGAACCTGATGCTCGGCAGGCACCACCTCATGCGCACCGGGTTCTTCTCCGGGATGTTGTGGTGGGGCAGGGCGAAGCGGGAGGAGATCGCCCACCGCGCGGCGGTGGAGCGGATCGTCGAACTGCTCGAGCTGGAGCCGTACCGGCGGATGCCGGCCGGGCTGCTGCCCTACGGCGTCGCCAAGCGAGCGGAACTGGGCCGCGCCCTGGCGATGGAACCGACGCTGCTGCTGCTGGACGAACCGGTGGCGGGCATGAACCTGGAGGAGACCGAGGACACCGCGCGCTACCTGCTCGAGGTCCGCAGGGAACTGGGCCTGGCGATGATCCTGGTGGAGCACGACATGAGCCTGGTCATGGATCTCGCCGATCGGGTGATGGCGCTGGACTTCGGTGTCGTGATCGCGACCGGCGAACCGAGCGAGATCCAGGGCGACCCCAAGGTGATCGAGGCGTATCTGGGAGGTGCCGCGTGACCTCGAATCCGCTCACCGCGCCGACCGAACACATCGCGGCCGACCAGCAGGATCCGGCCACACTGCCCGCGGCCCTGCTGCACAACGCGCGGCGACGCGGAAAGGCCGTCGCCATGCGGGAGAAGCACCGCGGCTACTGGCGGGAGTGGACCTGGGCGCAGTACGCACACCGGGTGGCGTGCGTGGCGGCCGGGCTGCGCTCACTCGGCGTAGAGCCGGGCGACCGGGTGGCCGTGCACGCCGAGAACCGGCCGGAATGGGTGATCGCCGACCTCGCCGCTCAGGGCATCGGCGCGCAGTGCGTCGGGATCTACCCGACCTCGCCCGCTGCCGAGGTCGAGTACCTGCTCAAACACTGCGGCGCGACGGTGCTTGTCGCCGAGGACGAGGAACAACTCGACAAGGCGCTCGCCGTGCGCGACTCGCTACCTCGGCTGCGGCACGTAGTGGTGATCGACCCGCGCGGGGTCGGTCAGGTCGACGGCCTGCTGACCTTCGCGGAGCTGGAGGAAAGCGGCGAACGGGCGGGCGACGCGCAGGCCCGCTACGCCGAATCGGTCGCCTCACTCGACCCTGGCGACGCCGCGATCATCGTCTACACCTCCGGCACGACCGGCCCTCCAAAGGGCGCGATGATCTCCCACACCAATCTGGTCGCCTCCGCGCGCACGTTCGTGCGGGCGCTCGGCGGCTCAGACACCGACGAGGTGCTGAGCTACCTGCCGCTGTGCCACATCGCGGAACGCCTCACGTCCGTGATCGACTCCGTCTGGGCGGGTTCGGTGGTCAACTTCGGTGAGGGCGGCGCCTCGTTCACCCACGACCTGCGCGACGTGCAGCCGACCGTGTTCCTCGGCGTGCCGAGGGTGTGGGAGAAGATGCTCGCGGGCGTGGAGATCCGGATGGCCGACGCCTCGCGGCTCAAACGCTGGCTGTATCGAACCTGCCTGCGCCAGGGCAGGCGGCTTGCCCCCTACCGGATGCGTGGCCGGCTGCCGCTGCGTGCGCGGCTCGTCCTCGCGGTGTGTGAAGTGCTGATGCTGCGCCCGCTGCGCGAGAAGCTCGGACTGGCCAGGGTGCGGGTCGCGCTCAGCGGCGCCGCGCCGATCGCCCCGCAGGTGCTGGAGTACCTGTGGGCCATCGGGGTGCCGGTGCGGGAGGGCTACGGGCAGACCGAGAACACGGCGCTGTGCACGCTCACACCACGAAGCGACATCAGGTTGGGCTCGGTCGGCACCGCGCTCGACGGTGTGGAACTGCGTATCGCACAGGACGGCGAGATCCTGACGCGATCGGCGGGCGTGTTCCTCGGCTACCTGGACGATCAGGAGGCCACGGCCGCGACGATCGACCCTGACGGCTGGCTGCACACCGGCGACGTCGGCGAACTGGACGAGGACGGCTTCCTGCGGATCACCGACCGCAAGAAGGACATCATCATCACCGCCGGTGGCAAGAACGTGTCGCCGTCGGAGATCGAGAACCGGATCAAGGTCTCACCGTACGTGCGGGAGGCGATCGTGGTCGGCGATCGCCGCAAGTACCTGACGGCGCTCATCGGCATCGAACTCGAAACCGTCGGCGACTGGGCGATGCGGCGAGGGATCGCCTACACCACCTACGCCGACCTCTCGGCCAAACCCGAGGTGCACGCGTTGATCGAGAGCGTCGTCGCCGAAGCCAATCACGACCTCGCCGCGGTGGAGCAACTCAAGCGGTTCACGCTCATCGGCAAGGAACTCGACCACGAGGACGGTGAATTGACGGCGACACAGAAGGTCAAGCGCAAAGCCATCGAGCAGCGATTCGCCGACGAGATCGAGGCGATGTACCAATGACGGCCTTCCTGCAGAACTGCTTCGCCGGGCTGTCGCTCGGCTCCACCTACGCGCTGGTCGCGCTGGGCTTCGTAGTGATCTACAAGTCCACCGGTGTGATCAACTTCGCGCAGGGCGGGCTGCTGGCGCTCGGCGCCTACCTCGGTTTCACCTTCTCCAACAACCTCGCGGTGGCCTTCGGTGTCGCCGTGCTGCTGAGCCTGGTTTCGGCGGCGGTGGTTGGCGCGACGTTCGAACGCATCGTGCTGCGCCGAATGGTGGGCCAGCCGCCGTTCGCCGTCATCATGATCACGATCGGCTTGCTGTTCGTGCTGGAACCGCTGATCACGGCGATCTGGGGGTTCGACCAGAAGCAGGTCAACAACCCGTGGAACATCCGCACGATCGAGGTCGGCTCACTGGTGCTCGGCGTACGCGACCTGTGGACGATCGGGCTCACCGCGCTCGCCGTCGCCGCGTTCTTCGTGTTCTTCCGCTTCTCCTCACTCGGGCTGGCCATGCGGGTCACGGCGTTCGACCCCGAGGCAGCCCTCGCGCAGGGAATCAGCGCGCGCAGGGTGTACGCGGTGTCGTGGGCCATCGCGGCGGCGCTCGCCGCGCTTGCGGGCATCCTGATGGCCGCGGGACCGGGCGGGCTCAGCCCGTCGATCGGGTTCATCGCACTGGCCGCGTTCCCCGCGATGATCCTCGGCGGCATGGACTCGCCAGGGGGAGCCGTGCTCGGCGGGCTCATCATCGGCCTTGCCGAGGCGCTGACCCGCGGCTACCAGGACGAGTTGTTCTCCTGGGCAGGCGACAACGTCTCGGTGATCATCCCGTACCTGCTGATGATCCTGATCCTGTTGATCCGGCCGTACGGCCTGCTTGGCACCAAGGAAGTGAGGCGGGTCTGATGGGCGCACATCGAAACCTCACCCGTAGCTACGCCGACGAGCTACGCCTGTTCGGCACGCCCGCGGCCAAGGTGGGACTCGGCCTGCTCGTGGCGGTGTTCCTGCTGCTGCCCACGGTGGTGCACGACGACTTCTGGCTGTCGGTGCTGATCTACGTGGGCATCACCGCCGTCGGTGCGATCGGGTTGAACCTGCTCACCGGCTACTGCGGGCAGATCTCACTCGGGCACGCCTTCTTCATCGGGTCGGGCGCCTACGTCGCCGCGCAGGTCGGTGGCGCGCTCGAACTGCCGCTGCCGGTGTGGCTGTTGGGCGCCGCGCTCGCGGGCGCGGTGCTCGGTGGCCTTGTCGGACCGTTCACGCTGCGGTTGCGCGGCCACTACCTCGCGATCGTCACGCTCGGGCTGGTCTTCATCGGCGAGCACCTGTGGCGGAACCTGACACCGATCACCGGCGGGAACTCCGGAACCGCGGTACAGGCCTCACCCGCGATCGGGCCGGTCGACTTCGACGGGCTGACGTTGCTCGGCGAGAGCTACTCCCGCAACCAGGGCTGGTTCTGGCTGGTGTGGGGTCTGGTCGCGATCGTGGCGTTGCTCGCGAAGAACCTCGTGCGCACCAGGCCGGGCAGGGCGTTGCAGGCCGTGCGCGACCGCGACCAGGCCGCCGAGGTGATCGGGGTGCGCGCGGGCCGGTACAAGATCGGGGCGTTCATGCTTTCCAGTGCCATCGCCTCGGCGGCTGGCGCGCTGTTCGGCTCCTACCAGCAGTTCGTCAGCCCCGACGAGTGGAACCTGCTGCTGTCCATCCAATACATCGCGATCGTGATCGTCGGAGGGCTCGGCACCATCTTCGGCTCGGTACTCGGCGCGGTGTTCGTCGGCGCACTTCCCGCGCTGATCGACCGCTACAGCGACGCGATCCCCGGCGTACGCACCAGCGTCGGTGGTGACGGATTCATCAGTGTCTTCGCGCTCAACCAGGCACTGTTCGGGGTGCTCATAGTGCTGTTTCTGGTCCTGGAGCCACGTGGTCTCGCAGGGATCTGGCTACGGGTCAAGACCTACTTCAAGACCTGGCCCTTCTCCTACTGACGCAAGGAGGCGTCGTCATGAGAACGAATCGACGGCAACGACACGGAGTGCTCGCCGTGCTGGCCACCACCGCGCTGCTGGTAGCGGCATGCGGTGGCGCCGGAGACGAAGGTGGATCACAGGGTGGGCAGGCGGGCCAGCCGGGCAACACGGCGGGCTTCGACGGCACCACCATCAAGCTGGGTGTGCTCAGCCCGCTGTCCGGCCCGACCGCGGTGATCGGCCAACCGCTCACCAACGGGAACAAGGTGTGGTTCGACCACATCAACTCCCAGGGCGGTATCGCGGGCAAGTACAAGGTCGAGCTGGTGCAGGAGGACACCCAGTACAAGCCGGACATCACGGTCCAGCGCTACAACAAGATCAAGAATGACGTGGTGGCGTTCACACAGGTCCTCGGCACCGCGCCTACCCTGGCGGTGAAGCCGCTGCTGGAGAGCGACAAGATGATCGCCGCTCCCGCCTCGCTCGACGCGTTCTGGGTCCGCGAACCCAACTTGCTCCCGGTGGGCGCGCCGTACCAGATCCAGGCCATCAACGCGATGGACCACTATCTGAGCGAGGGTGGCGGTTCCACCGACTCCAAGATCTGCACGATGGTGCAGGACGACGTCTACGGTGAGGCCGGCCAGCAGGGCATCGACTTCGCGGCCAAGGAACAGGGCTTCACCGTGGCCAACACGCAGAAGTTCAAGGTGAACACCGAGAACTACGCGGGTCAGATCGGCGCGCTCGCGGGAGCGGGCTGCGAGATGGTGTTCCTCACCGCGACCCCTTCGGACGCGGGCAAGATCTGGGGCACCGCCGCGCAGGCGAAGTTCATGCCGCAGTGGTACGCGCAGTCGCCGAGCTGGGTCGGCGCGCTGGCGAAGTCGGCCGTGGCGCCCTACATGAAGCAGTACGTCAAGATCGTGGCCGAGGGAACCGAGTGGGGCGACGAGTCGGTGCCCGGTATGAAGGACATGATCGACCGGGTGAAGCAGTACGCCCCGCAGCAGGAGCCCGACTACTACTTCGCGTTCGGCTACAACCAGGGCCGTGCGATGACGGCGCTGCTGGAGAAGGCCGTCGAGCGCGGCGATCTGTCGCGCGAGGGGCTGCTGGCGGCCAGCGAGGAACTCGGCGTGGTGTCCTTCGACGGGCTCACCGACGACTACACCTACGGCCCAGCGGACAAGCGCAACCCGCCACGGTCCTCGACGGTGTTCACCGTGGCTCCGGACAAGCCGTTCGGGCTCGTCGTGTCGAAGTACAACTTCACCTCCGACGCGGCGAAGAAGTTCGAGTTCACCAAGGCCGACGGCTGAGCTGACACCTCACACACACGCCACGGCGGCAGCGGTCAGGCCGCCGTGGCGTGCGCGTGCAGGATGCGGGCGAGGGACTCGGTGACCCGCTCGGTCTGCGGCAGATGCAGCCACTCGTCGGGCACGTGCGCGTTGTTGCCAGGACCCCTGGGTCCCGTCACAACGAACTGCGCCTGAGGGTAGGCATGCCCGAACTGGCCAAGGAACGGGATCGTGCCGCCCAGGCCGAGCGCACGCCACGGCTTGCCGAACACCTCGGCGCTCACCGTGTCCAGCGCCGAGGTCAACCAGCCCGCCATCGGTGGGGCACTCCAGCCGCTGGCGGCCTCGGCTCTGTCGATACGCACCCGCGCGCCGTAGGGCACGTCGGTGGTGAGCACGCGAGTGATGGCGCGTAGCGCCGCCGCCGCGTCCACGGTGGGCGGCAGCCGGAAGCTGAGCTTGAGACTGGTGTAGGGGCGAAGCACGTTGCCCGCGTCCTGCAGCGGCGGGAGTCCCTCGGCACCGGTGACCGACAGGGTCGTGCGCCAGGTGTTGTTCAGCGCCAACTCCACCGGGTCGTCGGTGACGGTGTGCACACCTTCGGCGAGCGGAAGGGCGGGAGTGAGGAAACCTTCGGCGGCGGCGGTGCGCACCTCGGCCAGCCGATCGGCCGGTGGTTCGGCCTCGCATTCGGGTAGCAGGGTGCGGCCGGTCCTGGAGTCCTCGATGCGGTCAAGCAACTGCCTGATCACGCGGAACGAACTGGCGACGATGCCGCTGCCGTGGCCGGAGTGCACACCCGCGTCCAGCACGCGCACCGTGAGGTCGGCGAACGCGATCCCACGCAGGGACGTGGCCAGCCACAGCCGCTCGTAGTCCGCCCCCGCGGTGTCAAGGCAGACGACAAGGCCGACCCTTCCCAGCCGCTGCTCGAGATGAGCCAGGTAGGCGGGCAGGTCGGTGCTTCCCGACTCCTCACCGGTCTCCAGCAACACCACCGTGCGCGCGTGACTGCCGCCCCCTGCCCGCAAGGCCTCGAGTGCCACCGCCGCGGCGAAGGCGGCGTAGCCGTCGTCACCGGCTCCCCTTCCGTAGAGCCGGTCGTCCTTGAGCACCGGCGTCCACGGGTCGAGACCCGGTGACCATTCACCCGCGGCGGGCTGCTTGTCAAGGTGACCGTAGACCACGACCGTCTCCTCGGTGGCGGCGGAACTGGCAGGTACGTCCAGCAGCAGCACCGGCGTGCGGCCTGGCAACTCGACGATCTCGGTTCGCGCCCCCTCGATCGGGCGATCGGCCAGCCAGGCGCGTACCTGTTCCACGGCGGCGTGCAACTGACCGCGCCTGGCCCACTCCGAGTCGAACGCAGGGGACAGTGCGGGGATCCGCACGAACTCCGACAGCCCTGCCAGCGCGTCCCTCGCCCACAACGCTTCAACCGTCTCGCGCACCGCTTGGAGGTCCATGCCGTGATCGTGGCACGACATCGACGTGTCGCATGTCACACTTGAGGGGCAGCAGGTCGGGAGAGCGGCGATCCGCAACATCGTTGCCTGCCGGGCGAAACCCCCGCGTGCACTGGTCAACTCGGCGCTCGCAGGTACGACTTTCGGCGGGCGCACGTTCGGCCGTCCTAACGTTTCCGCTGCTCAGCGACACGATGCGAGCAACGAATCGGACTCGAGGACTCACCGGCGTGCGGGTGTTCATGCCAGGATTACCGCGTGAACCGTCACCGCCGACGGGCACCCGGGCGCTCGGACCGATGCACGCCAGGTGACCGCCGGTGCGCCACGGAGGTCGCCACAAGCGGCCTCGTGGCACGACATCAAGGAGAAGCGCATGTCGTCCCCCGAACAGTGGACGCGCCCAGAACCTGGCGCCGGACCGGCCGCGACAGCGGCACAACCGTCCCCAGAACAGGTGATAGCGGGCTTGCGAGCAACAGCAGAGGGCGGGGCAGAGCTCACCCAACTGCTCACGCCCGAAGGCGAGCGGCAACCGTCGCGATTCGACCCCTACCTTGCCGACATCGACGACGCCGCACTGCGCGGGCTTTACCGGGACATGGTCCTGGTGCGCCGCGCCGACCGGGAATGCAACGCGATGCAGCGGCAGGGTCAGCTGGGCATCTGGGTGCCGCTGCTCGGCCAGGAGGCCGCGCAGGTCGGTTCAGGCAGAGCTCTGAAACCGCAGGACATGGCTTTTCCCAGCTACCGCGAGCACGGCGTCGCCTACACGCGCGGTGTCGACTTCCGCGAACTGCTCGGGATCTTCCGCTGCACCGATCACAGCGCGTGGGATTTCCGCGAGCACGGCTTCCACCCGTACACGATCGTCATCGGCAACCAGGTGCTCAACGCCACCGGCTACGCCATGGGGCAGAAGTTCGAGGGCAAGGTCGGCAACACCGATCCCGATGGCAAGCCCTCCGACACTGACGAGGCCACCATCGTCTACTTCGGCGACGGCGCCACCAGCCAGGGCGACGTACACGAGGGCTTCGTGTGGGCCGCGGTCTACGACGCGCCGGTGGTGTTCTTCTGCCAGAACAATCAGTGGGCCATCTCCGAACCCACCGAACGGCAGTCACGGCTGCCGCTCTACCAGCGGGCCCGCGGCTACGGCTTCCCCGGCATCCGGGTCGACGGCAACGACGTGCTCGCCTGCCTCGCCGTGACCAGGTGGGCGCTTGACGAGTGCAGGCACGGTAACGGCCCCGTGCTGATCGAGGCGTTCACCTACCGCATGGACGCGCACACGACCACGGACGACCCGACGCGGTACCGGCTGTCCGACGAGATCGAGGTCTGGAAGCACAAGGACCCGATCGAGCGAGTCCGCGTGCAACTGGCCCGCACCGGCGCCGCCGACCAGGAGTTCTTCGACCAGGTGCAGGCGGACGCCGACGCCTTCGCGGCCGAGTTGCGCGACTACTGCTTCAACATGCCGGACCCGCCGCCTGAGCGGATCTTCTCGGCGGTGTACGCCGAACCGTCCTCGGCGCTCGACGCCCAGCGTGAGGAGTACCTGGCCTACCTCTCCGGGTTCGCCGACGGAGGTGAGCAGTGATGGCCGCACCCGTCAAGACCACCGTGGACAACCCAACCTCGACCGTCCGTAACCTGACCATCGGCAAGGCACTCAACCTCGGGTTGCGTGCCGCGATGGAGGCCGACGACAAGGTCATCGTCATGGGAGAGGACGTCGGCAAGCTCGGCGGTGTCTTCCGCATCACCGACGGATTGCAGAAGGACTTCGGTGAACAGCGGGTGCTGGACACGCCGCTGGCCGAGTCCGGGATCATCGGCACAGCGGTGGGGCTCGCCGTTCGCGGCTTCCGCCCGGTGTGCGAGATCCAGTTCGAGGGGTTCATCTTCCCCGGCTTCGACCAGATCTCCAGCCAGTTGGCGAAACTGCACTACCGCACGCAGGGCGAGATCAAGGTGCCCGTGGTGATCCGGGTGCCGTTCGGCGGCGGTATCGGCGCGGTCGAGCACCACTCGGAGTCGCCGGAGTCGCTGTTCGCGCACATCGCGGGGCTTCGCGTGGTCTCGTGTTCCAACGCCGTTGACGCCTACTGGATGATCCAGCAGGCCATCCGGTGCGACGACCCGGTGCTGCTGTTCGAGCCGAAACGGCTCTACCACTCGGCGGCTGCCAAGGCCGACGTCGACACGGCGGCCAGCCCGGATCCGCTGTTCGCCTCCCGCGTCGTTCGCGAAGGCTCGGCCGCCACGTTGGTGGCCTACGGGCCTTCGGTGAAGGTGTGCCTTGATGCCGCGGCGGCGGCACGGGAGGAGGGCACCTCACTCGAGGTCATCGATCTGCGCACGCTGTCGCCGCTGGACCTCGAGCCGGTGTTCGAGTCCGTGCGCCGAACCGGACGGCTGATCACCGTCTCGGAAGCGCAACCGGAGTCGTCCATCACCTCCGAGATCGCCGCCAGGGTGCAGCAGGAGTGCTTCTTCTCGCTGGAGGCCCCCGTGCTGCGCGTCACGGGTTTCGACACGCCGTATCCGCCTGCGAAGCTGGAGGAGCATTTCCTTCCCGATCTCGATCGGGTGCTGCACGCCGTCGACCGAGCGCTGGCCTGGTGAGGGGGAGGAACATGCCTGAGTACAAGCAGTTCCCACTCGCCGACACCGCCGAAGGGCTCACCGAGGCCGAGATCCTGAACTGGCGTGTGAAGCCGGGCGACGAGGTGCGGGTCAACCAGATCGTCGTGGAGATCGAGACGGCCAAGGCGGCGGTGGAGTTGCCGATCCCGTGGTCGGGCGTAGTCACCGAGTTGCTCGTCGAACCGGGACAGACGGTGGAGGTCGGCACGCCGATCATGACCGTCGATGTCGATCCCGGCGGCGGTTCGCCCGGCGCCCACCCGGCGAACAACGGCTCGGCGAAGGTCGAATCCGTCGAAGCCATCGCGCCCGCCGAGCCTGCTTCATCTGCTCCACCCGCCGACGAGGAGATGAAGCCGCTGGTCGGCTACGGCTCCAAGGCGGTGTCGGCGAAGCGCCGCCCTCGCAAGGCGGCTGCCTCGCAGGGTGCGGACGTCGCCACCGGACGGCTGGCTGACGCGACCGTCACGTCGGCGAACACACATGTGCCACTGGCCAAGCCGCCGGTGCGCAAGCTCGCCAAGGAGTTGGGCGTCGACCTGCGTACCGTCCCCGGTTCCGCCGATGGCGGCGTCATCACGAGGGAGGACGTGCGAAGGGCAGCACAACCGCTGACCACGCCCGCCGCCGCACCAGCGGGGGCTCGGGAACGCCGGGTGCCGATCAGGGGTGTCCGCAAGGCCACCGCGCAGGCGATGGTGGACAGCGCGTTCTCAGCCCCGCACGTGACGGAGTTCCTCACCGTCGACGTCACCCCGATGATGACGCTGCGGGAGAAGCTGAAGGCCACACCCGAGTTCTCCGCCGTCAAGCTGACCCCGCTGGCCTTCGCGGCTAAGGCGGTCTGCTTGGCGGTGCGGCGAACCCCGGACGTCAACGCCGTGTGGGACGAGCAGGCAGGCGAGATCGTCTACAAGGAATACGTCCACCTCGGCATCGCGGCGGCGACTCCACGGGGCCTGGTGGTGCCCAAGGTGCGCGACGCCGACGCGATGTCACTGGCCGAGCTCGCGGCCGCGATCGAGCGGCTGACCAGCACCGCGAAGGAGGGCAAGACGCCACCGGAGGACATGCTCGGCGGCACGTTCACCATCACCAATGTGGGCGTGTTCGGTGTGGACACCGGTACGCCGATCATCAACCCTGGTGAGTCGGCGATCCTCGCGCTGGGTGCGATCAAGGACATGCCGTGGGTGGTCGAAGGTGAGCTGGCCGTGCGCAAGGTGCTGCAACTGTCGCTGAGCTTCGACCACAGGGTGGTGGACGGCCAGCAGGGTTCACAGTTCCTCGCCGATGTCGGGGCGCTGCTGTCCGACCCGGCCACGGCTATCACGTACTGACACCCGCCGCGACCCGCCGTCACGATCACCAGGTGCGGCGGGTCGCGGTGGTAGCACCGCGGGAGCAAATTCCGGCACGCGCGCGTTGGAAAGGGTATGGCTGTCGTGTTCCTGCTCTACGTGGTTGCCGAGGTGGCCGCCGTCTGGGCGGTCGCGTCCGCCATCGGCCTGCTGCCCACACTGGGCCTGCTGCTGGCAGGCGCCATCGTCGGCTCGTGGCTCGCGCGCCGCGAGGGAGGCAAGGCAGCGCGGGCGTTCATGGCCACCGCCAGGTCGGGTCGCTCGCCGCACGCCGAGGTCACCGACGGCATGCTGGTCGGGCTCGGCGGCCTGCTGATCCTGCTGCCAGGCTTCGTGACCGACTTCGCCGGGTTGCTCTTGCTGCTTCCGCCGACCCGTGGCTTCGCGCGGCGCGCTTGGCTACGGCGAATCGAGCGCAAGGTGCCGGTCTCACACCGGCACTACGGCGGGGTGATCGTCGTGGACAGTGAGGTGGTGCGGGAACCAGGCGAGCCGCAGGCGCAGCCGAGGCGGCCGGTGATTGACTCCGAGTGAACCCGGCGGCAGGGGTCAGGCCGGTTTTGGCAGGTCGAAGTAGCCGACCAGCCGCAGAGCGGGGGTGTAGTCACCCCTCACCTTGATCTTGCCGGTGATGAACATGGCTGGCACGCCGACGTTGCCGGTGGCCATGCGAAGGAAATCGTCGGCTTCCACCGTGATCGTCGTGTCGACGTGCTCGTACGGCCGCGTGCTCCAGCTGCAACGGCCGTCCTCGATGAGCGTGTAGAAGCGCTCGTAGTCGCCTTCACCGTCGGGAAAGCGCCACGCCACGACGAGGGTGACGTACTTGACTCGCTCCGGAACCAGCTGCTCCGACATCCGGCGGAACACCTCGCGCAACAACACCGGACGCAGCCTCGGATGCTCGCAGGCAACGCGCAACTGTTGCTTCGAGGTCCTGCCGACCACCCTGGCGAGCACTTCGGTGGACAGCGCGCTCAACGAGGCACCCGCACCGCTGTCCTCCAGCATGTGCAGGGTGTCGAGCAGCCGTAAGAACTGCTCAGGTGTCAGGGCGCCGACGTCGAGTCCGTCGGCGAACTCGTCCAGCGCGCCTCCGAATTCGGACACCGGCGTAAGGTTACCCAGCGGTAGACAGCGCGGCAATCCGCGGGCGACACAACACCGACGGGTAGCGTTTGCGCTGTAGGAGGAGGTATCAGGTGGCGCAGGACGCACAGCGACCGGCGGAACGAGCCAAACGATTGCCGAGGGCGGTCCGCGAGAAGCAGATCCTTGACGCCGCGGTGCGGGTGTTCTCGCTCCATGGCTACCACTCGGCTTCGATGGACGAGATCTCCGATGTCGCGGGCGTGTCCAAGCCGATGATCTACAGCTATCTTGGCGCGAAGGAGGACCTGTTCCTGCACTGCATCCGCCGCGAGGCCAACCGGATGTTGGAAGCCGTGCAGGCGGGGATAAGGCCCGACGTTCCCCCCGACATGCAACTCTGGCACGGGCTGCGTGCCTTCTACGGATTCGTCGCCTCGCACCGTGAGTCGTGGGTGGTGCTGCATCGGCACGCGATCACCGTCGGCGGGCCGTTCGCCGACGAGATCACCGACCTGCGCGGCAAGGCGATCAAGCTGGTCGGCGGGCTGGTGGTCAGCGCGGGTGCCCGCAAGGGCCTTGCCGAACAGGTGGAGTTCTCCGGCGAAGGCCTCGCCGCCGCACTGGTCGGCGCAGCGGAGTCACTCGCGGACTGGTGGCTCGACCACACCGACGTTCCCGACGGCGTGCTCGCCTCGTGGCTGATGAACCTGGCTTGGCTCGGCTTCAACGACCTCGTCGAGGGCCAGCTGTGGCGGCCCAGGGAACACGACGGCGAGCACGGCGCCGACCAGGCGTGACGGCGCGCCGAAGCTGCTAAGACGGCGAATCTACCCGCACCACGGTCCCCTCCAGGTGCGGCTTCGGTTTGCGCGCGTGCCACAGTTCGAAGGCCCAGCCCTGCTCGGTGGACCACGAGGTGAATGCCACCTTGGCGGGCAGCAACACCGGCAGCTTGAACCGCACGTCCACCGTGTAGGCCTGCGGCAGCCTGCCCTCGAACGCCGCGAGGCAGCGAGCCTTGGTCCACATCCCGTGCGCGATGGCCGAGCGGAAGCCGAACAACCGCGCGGTCAGCGAGTACAGGTGGATGGGGTTGCGGTCCCCTGACACCTCGGCGTAGCGCCGCCCGATGTCGGAAGGCACTTGCCACACCGCGCTCGCGGACGGCTTGGCCAGGCCCGTCGACCGTCGCCGCTCACCCTGCTCGCCGCCAGAACCGCCGCCACGACGCAGGTAGGTGCTCACGTCGGTCCACACGGCCGAGCCCGCGTCACCCTCGCCGGTTACCAGCTCACTCACCATGTCGAACTGGGTGCCCTTCTCGTGCGGGCGCAGGTTCTCGGCCCGTACCCGCAGGGTGAACTCCTCACCGACCCGAACCGGGCGCCGCTGGGTGATCCGGTTTGCCACGTGCACCATCCCCAGCAACGGGAACGGGAACTCCGGCTCGGTCATCAGCGCGACCTGCAACGGGAAGGCGAGCACGTGCGGGTAGGTGGCGGGCAGTTCGTCGCCGAGCCGGAAGCCGCACACCCGGTTGTACTCGGCGACGTGCGCGGGGTCGGCCACGACACCGGGGCGCATGTACTCCGAATCCGGCAGTACCTCGGCGGCCCCACGCTTGCGCAGTCCGCCGAGCACGGCCTTCGGGTACAGCGTTGACAGGCTCGGCGCTGCCGACAGTTCCTTGACGGTCATCTCAGGCTCCCAGGAACGCCTGGCCGCACACGCGGACGAAGTTGCCGTTGACGGCGGACGAGGCGGGGTTGGCGTACCAGGCGATGGTCTCTGCCACGTCGACGGGAAGCCCGCCCTGCGCGAGGCTGGAAAGCCGCCTGCCGAACTCCCTGATCACCACTGGAACCGCGGCTGTCATCTTCGTTTCGATGAACCCTGGCGCCACGGCGTTGATCGTGCCCCCGTGCTCGGCCAGCCTCGGTGCGGCCTCGTTCACCATGCCGATGACACCTGCCTTGCTGGTGGCGTAGTTGGTCTGGCCGACGTTCCCCGCGATTCCCGCGATGGACGACACGCCTATGATCCGACCGTTATCCCGCAACACCCGGCCGGACAGCAGCCGGTCGTTGATCTCCAACGCCGCGCCGAGGTTGACGCTCAACACCGAGTCCCACGCGCTGTCACTGAGGTTGCCGAGCGTCTTGTCCCTGGTGATACCCGCGTTGTGCACGACAACGTCGACGCCGCCGTGGCGCTGTGTCAGGTAGCCCGCGAGCCGCTCCGGCGCGTCGGCCGCGGTGATGTCGAGTTGCAGCGCCGAACCACCGATCCGGTTGGCCACCTCGGACAGCTCCCCACCCTGTGCCGGAATGTCAAGGGCGACCACGTGGGCGCCGTCGCGGGCCAGCACCTCGGCGATGGCGGCGCCGATGCCCCTCGACGCGCCGGTGACCACGGCGACCCTGTCGCGCAGCGGCTGCTCCCAGCTCTGCGGCGGCTGGGCCGTGGTGGCCCCCGCCGTGCCGACGCGGATGACCTGGCCGTCAACGAACGCCGACTTGGCCGAAAGCAGGAACCGTATGGTCGATTCAGCGGCCTCCTCCGCGCCCTGTGCCACGTACACCAGCTGTGCGGTGGCTCCGCGCTTGAGCTCCTTGCCGACGGAGCGGGTGAACCCCTCCAGCGCGCGCTGGGCGATGCGCTCGCGGCCCTCGACGCGTTCCGGCGGCGTGCCGACGACCACGACGCGGCCGCAACTCGCGGCCTTGCGTATGACGGGGTGGTAGAAGCGATACAGCTCACGCAACTGGGATGGTTCGGTGACGCCGGTGGCGTCGAAGACGAGCGCGCCGTAGCGGGTGTCGTCCTCGGGCGTGTGCAGTACCTCGATGCCTGCCGCGCCGAGCTGCGCGGTGAGCACCTTTTCCATTCGCCCACCCGGTGCGGCACCCACAAGTGCGGGACCATCGAGGGCAGGCTGCCCGGGGCGGTAGCGTCGCAGCGTCGGCGGGTTCGGCAGGCCGAGCTTCGGCACGAGGAACTTGCCGAGCGGTGTCTTGGTGAACTGCTGATACTTGTCAGCCATCGGATGCCTCCCGTCGGCGGTGGTGCGGTGGCCAGCATAACTTACTGGCCAGTAGGTTACACTTCCTACGGTGCGAGAACGCTGATCAGGAGGAACCATGACCTCAGCGCAGAAGCCAGGCGCCCGCAGGACCCGGTCGAGCCGGAGCAAGGCCGCGAGTGTCCGCAGGGTCGCGATTATCGGCGGCAACCGGATCCCGTTCGCCCGATCGAACGGTCCCTACGCCGACGCCTCCAACCAGGACATGCTCACCGCTGCCATCGATGGTCTGATCAGCCGCTTCTCACTGCAAGGCGAGCAACTCGGCGAGGTGGCAGCGGGCGCGGTACTCAAACACGCACGCGACTTCAACCTGGCACGGGAGAGCGTGCTCGGCAGCAAGCTGGCGCCGACCACACCGGCCGCCGACGTGCAGATGGCCTGCGGCACCGGGCTGCAGGCCATCATCAACGTGGCGAACAAGATCGCGCTGGGGCAACTCGACTCTGCCATCGCTGGCGGCGTCGACACCACCAGCGACGCGCCGCTCGCGGTCAACGACAGCCTCCGAAGGCTGCTCGTCCGGTCTAACGCCGCCAAGACCATGGGCGAGCGCATGCGGCTGCTCGGTCGGCTGCGCCCCGGGCACATCGTCCCCGAGATCCCGCGCAACGCGGAGCCGAGGACCGGGCTCTCCATGGGCGAGCACGCCTCGCTGACGGCGAAAGCGTGGGACATCGGGCGCGCCGAACAGGACGAACTGGCCGCGGCCAGTCACCGCAAGCTCGCCGCCGCGTACGACCGAGGGTTCTTCGACGACCTGCTCACGTCCTACCTCGGGCTCACCCGCGACCAGAACCTGCGCGCCGACTCCTCACCCGAGAAGCTGGGGAAGCTGAAGCCCGTGTTCGGCGGGCCCGAGGGCACGATGACGGCGGGCAACTCGACCCCGCTCTCCGACGGCGCCTCCACCGTGCTGCTGGCCACCGAGCAGTGGGCCAAGGAGCGCAACCTGCCGGTGCTCGCGTACCTGACGCCGTTCTCGCAGACCGCCGCCGTCGACTACGTGCACGGCGAGGAGGGCCTGCTGATGGCACCCGCCTACGCGGTGCCCCGGATGCTGGCCAGGGCGGGCATGTCACTCGGCGACTTCGACTTCTACGAGATCCACGAGGCGTTCGCCTCGCAGGTGCTCGCGACACTGAAGGCGTGGGAGGACCCGACGTTCGCCAAGGAACGGCTCGGCCTCGACGAACCGGTCGGCTCCATCGACCGCGAGAAGCTCAACGTCAACGGCTCCTCGCTCGCGGCGGGCCACCCGTTCGCGGCAACCGGCGGGCGCATCGTGGGCACGCTGGCGAAGCTGCTCAACGAGAAGGGCTCCGGCCGTGGCCTGATCTCCATCTGCGCGGCAGGCGGCCAGGGTGTGACCGCGATCCTGGAGAAGTAGCGGCGGCAGCACGAAAGGCGCCTATCCTTCACCGACCTATCCGCTGGGATTCGCGGGTCGGCCCAGTCCAGTAGGCGCCACCAATTTTTCAATCGGATAGCACACGCAGCAGCTCGTCGACGCGTTCCGCTGTCAACGGTCCGAACAAGAGCGTAGGTCCGCTCGCGCTGCCCCCAGTCCTTCCAGCGCGGCCAGCAGATCGGCATCGGTGGTGCCGTATGCGATCGAGCCGAGCGTCGCACGGGCATCGTCGAGCTTCGTGCTCGCGTCAAGCAGGGCGGGCAGCGGCCACAGCGCCAGCACGCGCTCAAGCTAAGCGGCAACATCGCCGACCGACATCATGCCCCCAGATGACGAGCGTGCTACATGCGCTCTCGATAGTGGCACACGGGCAGGGCAACCGCCGCCGGTTCGTCGCAAAACCGCACGACTTCTGTCGGTGGCCCGTCCTAGGCTGGCGACATGGCCGAATCCGACAGACAGGCCGAGCCAACGATCGCGGTGCGTGCCCGCGGTCTCGTCAAGACCTACGGCACTACCCGTGCGCTGGACGGGGTTGACCTCGACATCACCGCAGGCCAGGTCCTCGGGCTCCTCGGACCCAACGGTGCGGGCAAGACCACCACCGTGCGGATTCTCACCACGTTGCTCAGGCCCGACTCCGGTCAGGCGTGGGTCGCGGGTCACGACGTGCTCACCGAACCGGACGCGGTTCGCCGCTCCATCGGGCTTTCCGGGCAGTACGCCGCCGTCGACGAGAACCTGACCGGCTTCGAGAACCTCTACCTCGTCGGCAGGCTCTACGGCAGCGGAAAGGCGAAGGCGCGCGGACGGGCACGGGAGCTGCTGAGCCGGTTCCAGCTCGAGGAGGCGGCCGACCGCCCTGCCAAGGGCTACTCCGGCGGTATGCGACGCAGGCTCGACCTTGCGGGCGCCCTCGTCGCCGAACCGAGGGTGGTGGTGCTCGACGAGCCCACCACCGGACTCGACCCCCGCGGACGCCTCGAGATGTGGGAGGTCATCGAGCAACTGAGGGCCACCGGCGCCACGGTGCTGCTCACCACGCAGTACCTGGAGGAGGCCGACAGGTTGGCCGACTCCATCGTGGTGATCGACAGGGGAAGGGTGATCGCCCGCGGCACCGCCGACCAGCTCAAGGAGCAGGTCGGCGGCGAGCGGGTGGAACTCGTGGTGGCATCGGCCTCCGACCTCGACACCGCGGTGCGGGCACTTCGCGAGGTCGGCGCGGGTGAACCCGTGGTGCACGAACAAGCAAGAAGGGTCGGGGTGGTTGTCAACACCGGGGCGAAGGCCCTCATGGAGGCGCTGCGCAGGCTCGACGCCGAGAGCATCCCGGTCCACGACGTCGCACTGCACCGCCCAACGCTCGACGACGTGTTCCTGTCGCTGACCGGGCACGGAGCGGGCGAGAAGGAAGGAGATTCCGCGTGAACGGCGTCGCGAAGATCTTCTCCGACAGCGGGGTCATCACCTGGCGCAACGTGATGAACGTCCGCCGCAATCCGGAGTGGCTGCTCGGCGCCACGGCGTTTCCGCTGATGTTCGTGCTGATGTTCGCTTACGTGTTCGGCGGAGCCATCGGCGGACCCGGTGGCGACAGCGCCGCCTACCGGGAGTTCCTGATCGCGGGCATCTTCGCACAGACGGTGGCGTTCAACTCCTCATACACGGTCATCGGCTTCGCCAACGACCTGCAGAAGGGCATCATCGACCGGTTCCGGTCGCTGCCGATGTCCCGGCTGGCCGTCATCGTCGGCCGGACCACGGCCGACCAGGTGCTCAGCATCGTGGTGCTCGTGATCATGACGGTGGCCGGGCTGCTCATCGGCTGGCGAATCAACACCAACGTCGGCGACGCCGTGCTCGGCTACCTGTTGATCCTGCTCTTCGCCCTGGCGATGTCCTGGGTGGGCGCCTACATCGGACTGATCTCCCGCAGCGTGGAGGTCGCCAACAGCGCCGGGTTGATCTGGATGTTCCCGCTGACGTTCATCTCGTCGGCGTTCGTCCCGCAGGAGAGCCTGCCGGGTGTGCTGGGCACGATCGCCGACTGGAACCCGTTCACGGCGGCGGTGAACGCGACGAGGGATCTCTTCGGCAACCCGAGCCCTCCCGGCTGGCCGGAACCGTCCGGTTGGCCCGCCGAGAACGCCGCCCTCTACGCGATAGTCAGTTGCGTGGTCATCATCGGTGTGTTCGCGCCGCTGGCCGCATGGCGCTACGGGCGGGTTGCCAGCCGGTAGCTCGGAGCACCCTCAGCGCAGCACACCTCGGACAGCGCCGGGTGCCTTGCGCTTGGCGTTGCGCTTGGCCACCTTGGCTGCCGCCTTCGCGGCCTTTGGGCCCTTACCGGCCTTTGTCCGCTTCGCCATGCCGGTGGCCTTGCCCGCCTTCTTGCCGACCTTGCCCGCACCGCGCTGCACCGTGGTCGCCTTGTCCTGCACCTGCTGATTCACCTCGGCAGCGGCGTGCTTGGCGCGCCACCCCAGCGACGGCTTGCCCCCGGTGTCGGCCACGGCCAGCAGCAGGCCACCCGCCAGGCCCGCGTTCTTGATGAACTGGGTCAGCTGCTGCTGCTTGGCCTGCTCGTCCTTCTCCTCCCAGAACGGGTGCGCGGCAACGGTGGTTGGCACGAGACTGCCGAGCAGGATCATCGCCGACACACGCGGGAAGATACCGAGGGCGAGCAGCGACCCGCCCAGAATCTTGGCGGCCGCGTCAACCTGCACCAGGGTCTCAGGGTCCGTCGGTACTGAGGAAGGCAGTTGCTCCGCCTTCTCGCGCACGGTGCGGTCGACCAGTGGCTTGGCCACCTCGGCGTGCTGCTCCTTCATGCGCAGGGCGTTGATGCCGCCCGAGATGAAGATCGAAGCGAGGAGTGGGCGCGCCACCCTGCGGAGAATCATGTGTCCTCCCTGCTGTGTGGATTGGCATTCTGTGTGGATTGGTATTCCGCACCGGAAGCTACCCACTCCCGCCCGTCTTCACTCGTCTATTGGTTTCTAGGGCCAGATCTATAAAGCGCTAGCGACCGCTAGCGAAAGGCGACCGGTTCGGGTAGGCCTTGGGCAGCTTGAAGCCGCGCTCCGCCGCCACCCGGCGCAACCTGTCGGGGTAGTCGGTGATGATGCCGTCCACACCGTCGTCGATCAGCTTGTGCATCGTCGCCTCGTCGTTGATCGTCCACGGGACCACCGCGATGCCTGCCTGGTGCGCCTCGTCCACCAGTTGCTTCGTGGTGAACGGCACGTAGTCCGGGTCGCTGACGGTTCCGCCCTGCGGGTTGCCGTGCACCGGCGACAGTGCGCTTGCCCCGAACGAGCGCACCGCCCGCACCGGACTGCCGCCGAAGTCGTCGATGTCGAGCCCACCGAGCCACGGCGACTTACCCGGCTGGCCTACCTGGAGGAACTCCGGCTGAGTCAGTGCGACCACGGGCAGCCAGGGTGCGCGCTCGCGGACAAGCATCAGCGCGCCCCAGTCGAAGCTCTGGATGGTGACGTTGCGCGCGAAACCCGACCTCGCGACCTCTTGAATGACCCGATCGACGAACTGCTCGCGGGGAGCGGTTTCCTCCGGCGCGGCCGCCTCGACCTTCGTTTCGATGTTGAACCGCAGCCGCCACGCCCTGTGCTGCCTGGCGAGGTCGAACAACTCCGCGAGGGTGGGCATCCTCGCGCCGGGCGAGAGCTGCTGGTCGGGGTAGTTCGGCAACCGTTGCGAGCCGCAGTCAAGGGTGCGCACCTGGGCAAACGTCAGGTCCTTGATGTACTTGCCCGCGTAGGGGTACTGCGGGTCTTGCGGCCACGCCGGGGCGGTATCCGCGCACTTGGCCGGGTTGATTTTGCGGTCGTGCGTGATCACCTCGCGACCGTCACGGGTGATCTGAATGTCCAGTTCCAGGGTGGTCACGCCGAGCTCCATGGCACGGGAGAACGCGGCGAGGGTGCCCTCGACGGTCAGCCCGATACCACCACGGTGAGCCTGGATGTCGAAGTCCCGGTGGTTCGGCTTCGCCGCCGCCGTTCCGTTCACGAAAAGGACGGCCACCAGGACGGCGGCGATGGAGCCGAATGCTCGTTTCACAGTCATCATCAACCTCCCGGCCGACCCTGACACGGGAGGATGGCCGGAAGGCGAACCACGGTCGAACGGCAGCGGGCGGGACACGCCGGTAGCGGTTTCTGGGGCAATATCGGCTTGGAGCTAGAAAAGCCAATAGTGTTCTAGCGATGGACCCCGTTCGGAACCCGTTCGCCCCCGGCGCCGGTCAGCGCCCTCCCGAACTCGCAGGCCGGGAGCGTGAGTTGCAGGCCTTCGAGGTGGTGCTGGAGCGGGTCGCCCGTGGCAGGCCGGAGCGCAGCCTCGTGCTCACCGGCTTGCGCGGGGTCGGCAAGACCGTGCTGCTGGGAGAGTTGCGTTCGATGGCGGTGCGGCGCGGTTGGGGCGCGGGCAAGGTGGAGGCACGCCCCGACGCCGCGCTGCGCAGACCGTTGTCCGCCGCCCTGCACAGGGCGATCCGTGATCTCGCGGTCAAGCACCGCGCGCCCGACCGGGTGGACGAGGTGCTCGCCGTGCTCAAGGCGTTCGCGCTCAAGGCCAACCACTCCGACGCCAAACTCCGCGATCGCTGGCAACCGGGTATCGACGTTCCAGCTGCCTCCGGCCGCGCCGACTCCGGGGACATCGAGATCGACCTGGTCGAGCTGTTCACCGACGTCGCGGAGCTGGCGGCCGACGTGGGCACGGGCGTGGCGGTGCTGATCGACGAGATCCAGGACCTGATGCCCGCCGACGTGTCGGCACTGTGCGCCGCGTGCCACGAACTGTCGCAGTCCGGCGCACCACTCGTCGTCGTCGGGGCGGGTCTGCCACACGTACCGACCGTGCTGTCGGCGTCGAAGTCGTACTCGGAGCGGCTCTTCCGCTACACCAGGATCGACCGGCTCGACCGGGCCGACGCCGACCGTGCGGTGGTGACACCCGTCGAGCGCGAGGACGCCGAGATCAGCCCGAACGCCCTAGACGCGCTGTTCGCGGCCTCCGGCGGATATCCCTACTTCATCCAGGCGTACGGCAAGGCGGCGTGGGACGCCGCACCCTCGAACCCCATCACGGAGGACGACGTGAACCTGGCCGCGCCGGAGGCGCAGAGCGAGTTGGCTGTCGGCTTCTTCGGGGCCCGCTACGAGCGGGCGACCCCTGCCGAACGGGAGTATCTGCGCGCGATCGCCGAGTTGACCCAAGGCCGCGACGAGAGCGCGGGCACCTCCGACGTGGCGGTGTATCTCGGCCGCAAGCCGTCGTCGCTGTCACCTGCGAGGGACAGCCTGATGAAGAAGGGGCTGGTGTACTCGGCCGAGCGAGGCCACATCGCCTTCACCGTGCCCCACTTCGGCAACTACCTGCTGGGTCGATCCGACGATTGAGGTCTATTCCCATATATAGGGCTGAACCTATAAAACGGAAGAGAGTTGCAGACACGCCAGTGGAACAACTCGGGCGCACATCTGTGATCTAGGTTACACTCCTCGCGGGGTGTAACGCTGCGGAGGGCAGTGTCGATACCCCGAATGACCCCGTGATGCTGGCGGACCCCCGACCTGGCAGCATCACGGGGCTTCCAGTTGTATGGACCCATCCCGCGTCAGTCGCGTCCCATCCGGTAGAACTCCGGATTCGGACGCAACGCGGTCAGGTGAGCCAGCCGGTTCGACATGGCGAACAGCGCGGTGATCGAGCCGACGTCCCAGATCTCGTCCTCGGTCAGCCCGGCCTCGCGTGCCGCCGCCAGATGCCGTTCCCCGAACTTCGCCGAGTCGTGCGCGAGCGCGAGCGCGAGATCGACGATCGCCCGCTGCCGCTGGTCAAGCTCCGCCTGCCACGGGTTACTCGCAACCTGGTCGGCAAGCTCGGAGTCCTTCGACCTGATCCGCAGAATCGCGCCGTGCGCGACCACGCAGTAGGTGCAGTGGTTCGCACCGGACGTCGCCACGACCACCAGTTCGCGTTCCGCCTTGCTCAGCCCGACCGAGGAGTTCATGAGCGCGTCGTGGTAGTCGAGGAACGCCCGCAACTCGTCGGGCCGACGCCCAAGCGCTCGGAAGATGTTGGGAACGAACCCAGACTTCTCCGCGATCTGCCCGATCCGCTCGCGCAGATCCTCCGGCAACTCGTCGGGCTCCACCGTGCCGAACCTGCTCACCTGCTCGCTCATGGCTGCCACGCTAGCCCTGCCCGCCCCACCTGTCGCCTGTCAATGCGGTGCCGCGATCGGGCGCAGATCCTTGTCACCGTCGTCGACGTGGTAGTCGGCCGGGTTGGTGGAGTCGATGCCGTTGAAGGCGCGAAGCCACCTGGCGAGCATGGTGACGACAACCGCGACCAGCAGGTTGGCCGCGAGCGCGACGATGCCGACGTAGATCTGCACCTGCGAGCCCGCGAACGGCTGCCAACCGAACAGGTTGAGCTTGTCCAACGGCAGCGCCGATCCGCCGAAGTGGGCCTTGCCGGTGGCCGGATTCGGGATGCCGTACAGCAGCAACAAGCCCCAGAACATGCCAACGCACCAGCCCGCGATCAGCCCGAACCGATGGAACCATCGCGTGTACAGCGAGATCGCGACCGCGGGCAGGGTTTGCAGGATGATGACTCCGCCGATCAGTTGCAGGTCGATGGAGAACTGCGGGTCGATGAACAGGATGAACGCGACAGCACCGAACTTCACGACCAACGAGGTGATCCTCGCCTGCCGTGCCTCCTGTGCCGGGGTGGCGGCACGGTTGAAGAACTCCCGGTAGATGTTGCGCGTCCACAGGTTCGCCGCCGCGATCGACATGATCGCCGCCGGGACGAGCGCGCCGATACCGATGGCCGCGAATGCCACGCCGGTGAACCAGGACGGGAACTGGTCGAGGAACAGCTTCGGCACGATCGTGTTGCTGTCGGCCCGTCCGGTGGCCTCGTTGGTCAGCGCCTGCGTCCCCGCCGCCACGGCGGCGAAGCCGAGCAGCGCCAGCAGTCCTAGCAGCACCGAGTACGCCGGCAACGCCGACATGTTGCGCTTGAGCACATCGCGGCTACGGGATGCCAGCACGCCCGTGGCCGCATGCGGGTACAGAAAGAGCGCGAGCGCCGAGCCCAGCGCGAGCGTGGCGTACTGCAACTGGTTGTTCGCACCCAGCACGATGCCGTCGTTGGGGGACGGTGTCTGCGCGAACTTCGCCTCGGCCGCCGAGAAGATGGTGTCCCAGCCACCGAGTTTGGCGGGTAGATACAACACGGCGACGAAGATGACCACGTAGATCAGGAAGTCCTTGACGAAGGCGATCAGCGCGGGCGCCCGCAGACCGGACTGGTAGGTGTACAGGGCGAGGATGACGAACGCGATGAGCAGCGGCAGGTGGCCGAGCAACCCACCCGCGTTGAGACCCATCGTTCTCAGCACCGACTCCAGACCGACAAGCTGGAGCGCGATGTAGGGCATGGTCGCCACGATCCCGGTGATCGCCACGAGTGTCGCCAGCGTGGTTGAGCCGTAGCGGCCGCGCACGAAGTCGGCGGGCGTGACGTACCCGCGCGCCCGAGACACCGACCACAACCGCAGCAGCGGCAGGAACACCAGCGGGTAGGCGATGACCGAGTAGGGGAGCGCGAAGAAGCCCATCGCACCGGCGCCGAAGAGCAGCGCGGGGACCGCGACGAAGGTGTACGCGGTGTAGAGGTCTCCGCCGATCAGGAACCAGGTGATCCAGGAACCGAACCTGCGGCCACCCAGCCCCCACTCGTCGAGGTGGTCGAGCGTGTCGCCTGCCCGCCAGCGTGCCGCCAGAAACCCGAGCACGGTTACCAGCAGGAAGAACGCGGTGAAGACGACCAGTTCGGTCCATTGCACCTGGCTCACCGGTCGCCTCCTCTGCCTCGGGTGGCGAGGTAGACGATCGAGGTGCACAGCACCCCGACGGCGATGCCGACGAACTGGAACCAGTAGAAGAACGGCATCCCGAACAACTCGGGGGTCTCCCGGTTGAACAGCGGAGTGAACAGGACCCAGAACGGGATGAGCAGCAGCAAATTCCAGGGGCTGAACCGCAACCCCGAACCCTTGCCAACCCTGTGCGCCGACATGCGCCTGGCCTCCCTTCCGCGTAACGACGATGTCACGCGGCGTTGACCTTAAGTGTTCGGCGGGTCGCTCGGTAGGGTCATGCGCGATGTCGAGATACGGGCTAGTGCTTACCGCGGCCACGATGGTGGCCGCCATGACGCTGACGGCATGCGCCAGCGAGGTCACGGGCACGCCGGCTGCCGGTGCGAACACCGAGGCCGCGGCCACAACCACCACCGAACCCGCGGCGAGCGGCCCACCCGATCAGCAGATCGCCCAGCGTGGCGAGTGTGTCGCGGGCAACGATCCGGCTCCGGTGGACTGCGCGAAGCCACACACGGTCGAGATCACGGTGGCGGGCACGTTCGGCGGCGCCATGCCGGACGAGCCTCCCAGCCGTGACGCCGTATTCGAAGCGGTCTTCCCCACCTGCCGTGCCGAGGCCGCCAAGTACCTCGGTGACGAGCGCTACGACATGACTACGTTGGCGGCCTGGCTGCTGTGGGCGGGCACGGACGACTGGCGAGAAGGCGCCCGCTGGTACCGCTGTGGGGTCGCGCGGCTCGGTCCGGACGGCCGGGCCGTTTCGCACACCGGGTCGATGAAGGACGCCCTCGCAGGCAACGGCAGCAACAAGTTCCGGCTCTGCACGAAGGAACCGCCGTCTCAGCCGCTGCCCGCCCCGGTGGCGTGCGACCAACCACATCGCAGCGAAGCCGTCGCGGTCATCCCGATGGGAGATCCGAGACAACCGCTGCCCGCTGACGAGAAGTTCGACCGCACCGCGCGTGCGGAGTGCGGTGACGCGCTGCGCCGCTATCTCGGCGCCGCGCGCGACGACGTCACCGTCGCGTGGCATCGCCCCGACAAGCTGAACTGGCGCCATGGTTTCAACAACCTGACCTGCTACGCGGAAACGAAACAGCCCGTAACCGCCACACTGCGAGGCATCGGCACGGCGCCGCTGCCGAGCTGACCCCGGGGTCAGGGTTGTCCGGCGAGTCAGGTATCGGTTCAATGTGGCCGGACAACGCAACCGAGGGGCACAGACCACATGAGGAAACTTCGCCTGTCCGCGCTGGTTCCCGCGCTGGTGGGGACACTCCTGATCCCGGTACAGACCACCGCGCAGGCAGCACAAACGTCCAATTCGGACAAAATCCCCGATCGGTACACCGGGCAGGTGCTCAACTGGCACCGCTGCGAGGCCGACGAACTCCCTTCCACCCCGCCCGAGGGCGCCGAGGACATCGAGTGCGCCACCTTCCGCACACCGAGGGACTGGGAACAACCGGGACACGGCGAGGACCTGACGATCGCGGTCAGCAGGCTGAAAGCCACCGGCGGCGAGGCGACCGCGAGCGTGCTGACCAACCCCGGAGGCCCCGGAGCGCCGGGGCGGGCATTCCCTGCCCGGCTGCGCGACCAGGACCGGGTACGGCGGCAGCAGGAGATCATCGGCTTCGACCCCAGGGGCACGGGCAAGAGCACCAACATCACGTGTGGCGGCGCGATCGGCACGGGTGGCTCACTTGATCCTCGGGACCGGGACAGGAAGAACCTGAATCTGATCCTGGACGCCACCGAGTACGCCGCGGACTCCTGCCAGTTCAAGTCGGGAGAGCTGGGCCCGCTCATCAACACCTTCCAGACCGTCCACGACATCGACCTGCTCAGGACCTTGCTCGGCCGCGACAAGATCAACTGGGTCGGCTATTCGGCGGGCACCTGGCTCGGCGCGCACTACGCGCAGCAGTTCCCCGAGCACACCGGCCGGTTCGTGCTGGACTCCGCGACCGAGTTCACCACCACCTGGCAGCGCTCGTTCGACTGGCAACCGCTCGGGTTCGAGCGCAGGTGGCGACAGGACTTCCTGCCGTGGCTGGCGCGGTACGACTCGCTTTACCACTTCGGCACCACCGCCGAGCGGGCCAGGCAGACCTACGAACAGGTGCGGGCAAGCCTCGCCACACAACCCATCGAACTCGACGGGCAGCACGTCGGCCCCAACGAGTTCGACAGCGCAATCGGAATGAACCTGTACAGCAAGCGTTCCTTCCCCGGACTCGCCGAGTTCCTGGTGAGCGTGCGCACGCTGGCCACACCTGACAAGTCGGCGAACGAGCAGGCTTCCGCACTGCGACGCCTGCAGGCACGGCTGAGCGAGGCCAAGGCCATCGGGCCACAGCCGCTGGTGGTGCCGGTGGAGTACGACGACGCGTACGACGCCAGCTTCTGGACCATTCCGTGCAACGAGGGCCCGTGGTTCGGCGGAAGGGGCACCGCCATCTGGCAGTCGGAGCGACTCGGAAGGCAGTACCCGCTGCTTGGCTGGGGCTGGCTGGTGCAGCCGTGCATCTTCTGGAAGACCAAGCCGAGGGACCTCCCGGTGCTCGACGGGCAGGGTGTTCCGCCGGTGTTGATCGTGCAGTCCGAACACGACCCCGCCACTCCGATCGAAGGAGCGAGGCGGGCACACCGGGCGTTCGAGGGCTCGCGGATGCTGACGATCACCGACGAGGGCGACCACGGTATCTACGCGGGCGGCAACTCGTGTGCCGACGACGTCGTGGAGGACTTCCTCGTCGACGGCATCGTGCCGAGCGACCGCACGTGCCCCGGACAGCCGCTGCCGGTTCCCGAAGGCGGCTGACCAACCCAAAGGTGGCTCGCGGAACCATCCCTGCGGTGGTTCCGCGAGTCGTCGGAGTCGTTGTCGGAGTCGTTGTCGGAGCCGGAATCGTTGTCGGAGCCGGAATCGAACGCCCCGCTGAGCACGGCGAAACACAAGGCGCCGAGCGCGACCACGAGCATCGCCAAACCTGCCGAAACCATGGCTACCTCCCTCACGCTCGGTCGTTTCGGATGGACTCCATCGAAGTTCTGACGCGGGGAGTCGGTCAGGCGTTTCGCGTTTCAGTCACACCCCGATCACGATCCGTACCGTCCACAGCCTGTGCACAGAGTTGTCCACAGGCTGTGTGTAACTGGTTCGGGTACTACTATCGACCCGTGGTCCGAGTGCCCCTCACGAAATCCCAGCGCGCCCGCGGCGAACGACTCGGTTCACTGCTACGAGATGCACGAGGCAGCCGCAGTATGGTGCAGATCGCGGCGGAAGCAGGGATCTCTGTCGAGACCCTTCGCAAGATCGAGACCGGCCGCATCCCCACCCCCGCGTTCTTCACCGTGGTGGCCGTGGCCGACGCGGTCGGCGTCTCGCTCGACTCGTTGCGCGACGCGGTCACTGCCGAAACATCCACAGCGACATCCACAGCGACGTTGCCGAACGTCTCCTGACGCACACCGGGAACGCCCTGGGAAATCTCGTCCTTTCGCTCGATCCGGTGAACGATTAACCTTTCCTGCCATGGCGAATGAGGTCCGTCACAGTGAGGTGACAGACAACGTCCCGGTCGGTTGGCGAGCACGCTTGCGTCAGATCGGCCCAGGAATGATGGCCGCCGCGACCGGAGTGGGGGCCGGTGACCTGGTCGCCACGATGGTCGCCGGGTCGAAGTTCGGCTATACCTTGCTGTGGGCGGTGATCGTCGGCACCGTCTTCAAGATCGCGCTCGCCGAGGCCGTCGGCCGCTGGCACCTGACCTCCGGACAGACGCTGCTGGCGGGATGGCGCGACCTCGGCAAGTGGGTGCTCGTGTACTTCGGCGCCTACGCCGTGGTGTGGGGGTTCGTCTACGGTGCCACGGCGATGTCGGCATCCGGCCTGCCGTTGAACGCGCTGTTCCCGTGGCTTTCGCTGCGCTACTGGGCGATCGCGTGTGGGCTGCTTGGCTTCCTGCTCGTGTGGTTCGGCCGGTACCGGTTGATCGAAAAGGTCATGACAGCCTTCGTCGGCATCATGTTCGTCACCGTCGTCGGCACGGCGATTCTCGTGACGCCGAACCTGCTTGACGCGGTGAACGGGTTCGTGCCGAGGCTGCCGAGCGGCTCGCTCGTCTACGTACTCGGCCTTATCGGCGGTGTCGGCGGCACCATCACAATGGCCGCCTACGGCTACTGGACGATGGCCAAGGGTTGGCGGTCCTCCCGCTGGCTTTCGATGATGCGGCTGGACAACACCACCGGATACGTCACCACTGGCATCTTCGTCGTCGCCATGCTCATCGTCGGCTCGGAACTGCTGCTGAACACCGACATCGTTTCCGGAGATGAAGGCCTGCTCCTGCTCGGTGACACGTTGGCCGCCGACTACGGACAGTGGGCCCGCATCCCGTTCCTCATCGGCTTCTTCGCCGTCTCGTTCAGCTCGCTCGTCGGCGTGTGGAACGGCGTGAGTCTGCTGTTCGCCGACTGGTGGCGCACCTGGCGAATCCCCGCAGGCGTCGAGGACACCGGCGAGGACTACGAAAGCAAGGCAGGCGTGCGCAGCACGCCCTTCCGCGGCTACGTGCTGTGGTTGACGTTCCCGCCGATGGCACTGCTGTTCCTCGACAAGCCGTTCCAGCTCACCATCACATATGGCGTACTCGGTGCGCTTTTCATGCCGTTCCTCGCCGCGACGCTGTTGATCATGCTCAACTCCGGTCGCGTACCGAGCGAGGGCCGCTCCCGCTGGCTGTCCAACGGCCTGCTCACGCTGTGCCTCGCGCTGTTCACCTACCTCGCGATCGACGAGATCATCGGGTTCTTCGGCTGATTCGGGCTACCGCGCGGGGACATCAGCGCAGCAACTCGATCACTTCGGCGAAGGTCTCCATATCCGGCGCCAGCACGGTGAGGTAGGTGAACCCGAACCGCTCACGCTGGGCGCGCAGCTGGTCCGCGACCTGCCGCGCCGTCCCCACCAGCAGGATCGGTACGTCACTGAACTGCTCGTCGGTCAGTTCGGGAGCGTAGCGCCGCAGTGACTGGAGGGCACTCTCGCGGTCACCGGTGAGCACCACCTTCTGGATCAGCAGGTTCAGTTCGATCCGGTCGGCTCGCTCACCCGCCTCCCTGCGCACGAAATCCACCCGCTCACCGAGCTGTTCGGCCGTCGCCACGGAGGCCGAGGTGCCCGCGTGGTCGAAGGTGGCGCCGGAGAAGCCCACGATGTCCGCCTCGCGGGCGGCGAGCCGGAGCATCCGGTCTCGGTGCCCCGCCATGAGCAGTGGCGGGCCGGGGTGCTGGGCCGGGCGGGGCTCTTCCTCGGCGAACAGCACGCGCAACCGCCGCACGGTGTGCTCCAGGTGGTCGATCCTGGCACCGGGGCCGGGAAACGGCAGTCCGGCGGCGTCGAACTCCGCCTTGACATAGCCGGTGCCCAGACCCAGTTCCAGCCTGCCTTCGACGTACTGGTCGGTGCAGGCGACATCGCGGGCGAGCAACGCGGGGTTGTAGAAGCTGGTGTTGAGCACGAACGGGCACAGCCGCACGCTGCTGGTCGCCTCCGCGGCGAGCACGAGCGCGGGAAACGGCGCGGGCGCGCCGAGGTGATCCGGCACGCACACCACGTCGTAGCCCAACTCCTCGGCCTTGCGACTCTTGTCGACCCACTCCCGGCGCCCAGCGGGAGCGGTCAGGTTGACGCCGAACCGAAAGGGCTTCCTCGCCGCAAGATCCACCGTTCGACGGTATCGAAAGGGCCCCCGGAGCGGGTCCGGTTCGCGGTGGGCGAACCGGATGCCCCGGGGGCCTTCACGGGCCCTGTCGACTAGCCGAGGCGCTGCTTCAGTGCCTCCAGCTCGTCGCGCAGCGCGGAGGGGATCTTGTCAGTGCCGATCTTGGCGAACCACTCCTCGATCAGCGGGATCTCCTGGCGCCACTCGTCGGGGTCGACGTCGAGCGCGGCGTTGATGTCCTCGATCGGCTCCGTGAGGCCGTCCAGATCGAGGTCCTCGGCGCGAGGTACGAATCCCGCGGGAGTCTCCACCGCAGAGGCCCTGCCCTCGATCCGCTCGACGATCCACTTCAACACCCGCGAGTTCTCACCGAACCCGGGCCACAGGAACCGGCGGTCGTCGCCGCGGCGGAACCAGTTCACGTAGAAGATCTTCGGCAGCTTCAGCTCGTCGGCGCCCTTGCCGACCTCCAGCCAGTGCTGGAAGTAGTCACCGGCGTGGTACCCGAGGAAGGGCAGCATCGCCATCGGGTCGCGGCGAACCTCGCCGACCTTGCCCGCGGCGGCGGCCGTTTTCTCCGACGACATCGTGGCGCCCATGAAGACGCCGTGCTGCCAGTCACGCGACTCCGACACCAGCGGGATCGTGGTCGCCCTGCGACCGCCGAACAGGATTGCCGAGATCGGCACACCCCTGGGGTCGTCCCACTCCGGCGCCAGGGTCGGGCACTGCGACATCGGCGTGCAGTACCGGGAGTTGGGGTGGGCGGCGGGCTCGTCCGAATCGGGTGTCCAGTCCTGCTTCTTCCAGGAGGTCAGGTGCTGCGGCGTATCCGCCATCCCTTCCCACCACACGTCGCCGTCATCGGTGAGGGCAACGTTGGTGAACACCGTGTTGCCCTTCTCGATGGTCCGCATGGCGTTGGGGTTGGTGTGGTAGTCGGTGCCGGGCGCGACGCCGAAGAACCCGAACTCGGGGTTGATCGCGTACAACCTGCCGTCCTCACCGAAGCGCATCCAGGCGATGTCGTCGCCGAGCGTCTCGGCACGCCAACCGGAGATGGTGGGTTGCAGCATCGCGAGGTTGGTCTTGCCGCAGGCGCTGGGGAACGCCGCCGCCACGTAGTACGCCTTGTTCTCCGGGGAGATGAGCTTGAGGATCAGCATGTGCTCGGCGAGCCAGCCCTCGTCGCGCGCCATCACCGAAGCGATGCGCAGCGAGTAGCACTTCTTGCCGAGCAGCGAGTTTCCGCCGTACCCGGAACCGTAGCTCCAGATGGTCCTGGTCTCGGGGAAGTGGCTGATGTACTTGGTGTCGTTGCACGGCCACGGCACGTCCTGCTGCCCGGGTTCGAGCGGAGCACCCACCGAGTGCAGCGCTGGCACGAACTCGCGCTCGGTGCCGTCCTCGGTGACGAACTTGTCCAGCGCGGCCTTGCCCATCCGGGTCATCACCCGCATCGACGCGACCACGTAGGCGAAGTCGGTGATCTCGACGCCGAGCTTGGGGTTCTCGTCGGCGAGCGGACCCATGCAGAACGGGATGACGTACATCGTGCGACCACGCATGCAGCCCCGGTAGAGCTCCGTCATGGTCGCCTTCATCTCGTCGGGATGCACCCAGTTGTTGGTGGGCCCGGCATCCTCCTCCCGCTCCGAGCAGATGAACGTGCGCTCCTCGACACGTGCCACGTCGCTGGGGTCGGAGGCCGCCCAGAAGGAGTCCGGCTTGGCCTTCAGCGGCACGAAGGTGCCAGCCTCGACGAGTTCGTTGTTGATGCGCTCTGCCTCTTCGTCGGAACCGTCCACCCACACCACTCGGTCAGGTGTGGTCAGCTCAGCGACCTCCCGCACCCAAGACAGCACGCCGCTGTGTGTCGTTGGCGCTTTGTCCAGACCGGGGATGGCTACTGCAGTCATCTCTCGTCTCCTGTCTTCGACGACAAGAGCCCACACCCCGGACCGCGACGTCCGGATGCGGGCTCCGTTGCCGGCGACCGAATGGCTCGCGCGCACCGCCGAGCGGTGTGCTGAAATTTGGGATTCCCTGAGAGTAGCGGCCCGACACACCCCTCACCGAGCCCTGACCTGTCGGTTCTCTCACAAGAACGATAAGGGAATCGATTCAGCTTTCGCCGAGGCGGGGAAGCGGCAAAGACTTTCCTGTCGCGATGCAAAGACCCGGCACGGTCGCCGTGCCGGGTCTTCACCAAACGTCGTTATTGTCCGAGTGCGGGTATCAGTTCTCGCCGACCGAGTTTCGGCCGCGCCGACCGCTGGCCGAGGCGCTCAGTTCTGGCTGATCCACTGACCGGTGCCGGAGTCGATCTTGGCGACGCCCTCGACGGTGTCGAACCCACCCCAGGCCTCATCGCTGCCTGGGGCGCTGCCGTCCGTTTCGGTCCACTCGCCGTCACCGGTGTGCTCGTAGACCGTTGACCCGCCGTCTGCGTCGATCATGACCGCGATGTCGGCCTGCCCGTCGCCGTCCTCGTCGGTGAACGCCATCGTGGTGCCGTCGGAGTCCTCAACGACGGCGGTGTCGTTGACGCCGTCGTGGTCGGTGTCCACGGTCGCCGGGCCGACCTCGACGTCGCCCTCCGGCAGGTCGGCGGTGATGGTGCCACCCGCGCCGGTCTGCGACTCGCCGCTGTCACCGGAGCCGCCAGGTTCCACCGAGACCCAGTCACCGCTCGCCTCGTCATACGTCGCGTGCGCGACGAGATCTCCATTGGCGTCCAGCGCGATGTACTCGTCCGCGGCGCCGTCCCCATCGTTGTCGACGAAGGCCTGCCCGCTGCCGTCAGCGTGCTCGATGACGGCGGTGTCGTTGACCCCGTCGTCGTCGATGTCGAAGTTGATGTCGGCCGAGTACTCCTCGCCTTCGACGGTGACGGTCAACTCTTCCGAGGTGCCTGTGGCGTCAGTGGCGTCGGTGGCACCACTCTCGTCGACCCACACTGGGAACTCCTCTTGTCGGGGATTCGCGGCTTGTTCGGTAGTTAGGACTCACGTTATTCCGGTTCGGTTCCGTACACCAGCACGTGCGCACCGCTAGCTTTCGCGAGGCCGGTCCCGCAGCGCACGGATGCGCACGAGGAACTTCTCGGCCTTCTGCCTGCCCTCCGATGTGTCCTTCAGCCGCCTTGTCACCAGCGCGAGCTTCTTCGACCGCTCCTGCGCGTCCATCTTGATGGTCTTGTCGAGCTCCTTCAGCTCCGCCTCGATCGCTTCGATCCGCCTGCTCAGCGCGTCGTCAAGAGCAAGAGAAAGCTGCTGCTCCGCCTCGATGAGTTGCTCGGCGACCAACTGGTCGAGTGTGGAGCGGGCGTCGGCGATGGACTCGACGAGCCACTGCTTGGTGTGCTGCTTGTCGGCGGCGTGCCTGCGGGTACGCGACATCCACCAGCCCGCCCCGAGCCCGATCACGATCGTCGCCGGCAGCACGAGGGGGTTGAACAGCGCGAAGCCCGCGAGCGGTGCGGCAGCGAGTTTGGCGGCACCCGCTCCACCGGAAACCCCCATGAACACGAGCAGCTTGTCCTCGGCCGTCGGCGGGCGCTTGTCCGGAGGGCGCAACACGACGGGTGGGCCTCCCGCGCGCGCGAACTGCGAACGGATGATGGCCAGCTCCTCGGTGGAGAACAGCTCTGCGAGTGCCACCTCGGTCACCTGGTTCAGCCGCTGAGCAAGCGTGCCGGAGATGCGCTGCGAGATGGCCTGCAACGCCGCGTCCACCTGTTGCGGGAGATTCGCCAGCTCCTCGCGGCTCGCGGCGTCTATGCGCTGCCGGAAGTAGGCCTGCGCATCCCGCATCTGCCTGCTGGCCTCGTGTCCCAACTCCACGCGCGTGCGCTGTACCTCTCCGCGCAGTTTGAGTTGCCAACCGCGAGTGGAGGAGCGGCGCTCGACAGTCAGCCGGTCCCTGCGCTCCCGCAGCCGCTGTGCCTCCGATTCCCCGGCCGACAGCGCCCTGCGTTCGGCGTTGAGCCTGGCCTGTCGCTCACCAAGCGCACTGGAAAGCGCGCGCAACGTGTTGGCCTCGCCGAGCATCGCGGCGCGGCCGACGAGCAGTTCCTGCACCGCTGCCTGTAACTGCGCCACCCCTGACTTCTCCCGCAGCATCGCGGCGGCCTGCTCGCTCGGCGCGCCTGCCGCCAGCTCGAACATGCGGGCCGAGACGGGGTAGATGGGCGCCTCCGCGAACCGGGGCGCGTGCTCAGCCAGCAGTTGCCGGTCGAGGTCGAGTACCTGCCGCCAGCCACGGAACTGGTCGATCTTCGAGAGCGCGAACACGACCGTCTCCACCCGGTCGGCCATCGTCGTGAGGAAGCGCAGTTCGGTAGAGGTGAACGGAGCGGATGCGTCGACGACGA